>NZ_JACJES010000013.1:0-83705 GCF_014164175.1 Pseudoalteromonas sp. SG44-5
GTTACTTTAAATTGCCACAAAGGCGTGAAGAAAGAAGCTATAAAAGATGGTTAAAACCCAAACCATCAAAATACCCATCTAACAAAAATAAAAATACCAGTCAGCTTAACTGACTGGCATTACTCCTACGAGGGCTTAATAAATAGACTTTAATCTAAATGCTAATTAAAAATTATAAGTAACATTCGCAAAGAATCTACGGCCTAAATTATCATATTGTGAATAAAGCGCACTATTACCAACAGCTCTAACATAACTAGGTGATACTTGCGGCGGCTCTTCATCAAAAACGTTCGCAATACCCATTGTTACATCAAATTGGTCAAGCTTTAAATTACCTGAAAGTGAATGGTAAAATACTTTAGGTGTTTCAGCTACAAAAGTAATCTCTTCACCACGGTAAGTTGATTCATTTGAATCATCGTAATATTCATAATCATTCGTTTCATCAACATACCGTGTAGTCCATGTTAAGCTCCAGTCATCCTTTTTAAATGTTGCTGAAATATTACCAACATGTTTAGGATCACCAATCTCACCAATGTATTGGCTTGGCTCACTGTCAGCAAAAAGCTGGTAAGTGCGCTCTAACTGAACAGTATGCTCAATGTTGAAGTATACCGAACCAAAATCAAAATCATCACGGTAAGTGAAGTTTAAATCAACGCCACGAGTGCTCTGATTCGCAACGTTAGTGTAACCACCGTAAATAGTATCAATACCGTAGTTGCCGTCTGTTCCATCATTTCGCGTGAACTGAGTACAAATAGGATCATTCGGGAAGTTTTCAGAGTTATAACAAGTGCTAGTTATATCACTGCCACCTAAATTAGCTACTTGGTTGCTAATATCAACTTTGTAGTAATCAGCTGAGAATGCGTAAGTATTTTCTGGACTTGTCCACACAAAACCAAAACCTTCCGAAATCGAAGTTTCAGCTGTTAAACGCCCTGCACCACCACTTGTTACACTCGTAGCTGAACTTGCAGTAGAGCCATCATAATCAGTAGGTACACCAGAAGCTAAACAGTTGTTATAGGTACGTTCTGAAACAGTACCATCTGCATATCCTGAGCCGTAATCAAAACATGGATCAACTGAGTTCTGACCAAGGAAACCCGTTTGCCCTGCTAAGTATAGCTCATACAATGCTGGAGAGCGGAACGATGAACCACGAGAACCTCTTAGTGTGAAACCATCAACAACTTCCCATACTAAACCTACTTTAAACGTGTTATCGCTACCGTAAGTAGATACATCAGTCCAACGCCCTGATGTTGTTAACTCCATGCGCTCAGCCCATGGTTCACCCTGAAAAAGTGGCACTCGAATTTCACCAAATACGGCACGAGTATTTTGTGTCCCTGCTGTACGACTCGCACTGCTTAAACCCCAAGAATTACCAGTAGAAGAAGCGACTCCTGGCGTATCATCTAGCTCATCTTTTTGATAAGACATACCAAATGCACTGCCAACTGCACCTGCAGGTAATTCAAATAAATCACCCGTAATATATGCTTCTAGCGTTTGTTGCTTGTAAATGGTTTCACCTGTTTCTTCACCAAATAAGAAGTTACGAACTTCATCTGAAGGATTACCATATAAAAATTGTGGATCTGTCCAAGGTACATCAACACATGCTTTTCCTGAATTAGCAGTAACCTCACCAGAACATGATGTCCCATTTCCTAAATGCTGTTGGGCCATTACCATTGAATCGCGGTAAATTACTTTATTTTGGTATTCACCTTTACTATGGCTGTTTTGATAAGAAACGTCCCAATCCCAAAAACCTAAAGAACCCTCCAAACCAAGAACAAAACGTCTGTAGTCGATCGTCGTTTCGCTACCATAATGATCCGTCAATGCAACTGGCATAATTCGAACATCACCACCAAAACCTTCATATAAATCAGCATCAGGTCGAGCTATATCACCAACCCAAAATTGACGGTATGCTTGTGTTTCAGTTTTACGAGAACTATATAAGGCTTCTGCATAACCACTTATACTATCCGTAAAGCTATAGTCACCTTGTAAAAACAATGAATAAGTAGCTGTTTTAGGTATCATTGATTCGTTGTCAGAAAATGGATGCTCTAGATTTCTCCAACCATCAGACTCTTTATCAAACCCTACATTATACCAACCATCTGGAGTCGTAAAATCGCCTGGACCACTAGCAGCATCATTAAAGCTACTGTAACCATTGTTACCAAAAAAACCATCATAATCGTAAGAGCCATAGCCAGAGTCAAAGTTTGATGCGCCATCATTGCTCAACCACAAACCATAGCCTGATTCATTACAGTGATAATTACCTGTTCGTGGATCGATCGGATCAGCTCGCTCACCATCTTTGTTATAATATCTACGGGCGCTACAATCGAAAAACTCACGATCGCCACGTTGTAACTCATGCTGCACTTTATAATCACCAACTACTCGAATTGAGCCTTTTTTAAACTCTTCACCGATTGAGAAGTTGATACGTTGCTGCTCACCGCCTGACTCAAATGGCTGCGAAAGGTCAACTGAAATAGACTTATCATCACCTTTTTTAGTAATAATATTAATTACACCTGCAACCGCATCAGAGCCATAAAGAGAAGATGCACCATCTTTTAAAACTTCAATACGTTCAATAGCAGATATTGGTAATGCATTCATATCAAATGATGATACTTGTCCGCGCGTACCTGCAGGACCAGCACGACGACCATTCAACAGTACTAATGTACGATTAGCTCCAAGGCCACGCATTGAAATAGTTTCTGTGCCAGCGCCACCTGAAGTAACATAGCCAACTGATAATGCAGAGGTAACTTGACTAGAACCAGCAGCAATTGTGCTGGTACGCAGTAACTCTCCTAATGACGTAATACCTTGATTAGCTGCATTTTCTACAGAAATGATAGTAATAGGCGTATCACTAGCAAAACTATCTGTGCGGATACGAGAGCCTAAAACCTGAATTTTTTCTACTTCTTCTACAACTTCACCTTCTTCTGCCGCAAATGAACTAGCTGAAAATAAAGCTGTTGATGCTGCACCAAAAGCAATCGCTAAGCGAACAGCTTTTGAAACTTGATTATTTAATCATTTGATTCTCCCTATATTTCTATTTTATTTTTATCATTTTTTATGAAAAATAAAGCTGCGATATATGCATAGCATCTATTTTCAAATTAAAGAGTATTACTAAGGACACCATCAGGTCAACACCTAGTTAACATAAAACAGCCCTTGTTTACATACATTTACAAAGCACATTTATTCATATAAACACAATGAATAATATCTGATAAACAATTTACCGCACTTATTGTGGGTACTATTGTTTATCTATAATTGAGTTTTTAGGGGTATATGAATCAACTGATAAAAATCAGCTTTTCATATTTGGCGGGGCATAGAGCAAAAATAAAGGTATAGAAGTAAAGGTAATATTACTTATAATTAATCTCTGTATTATGTTTGGTTTAGTAATTATTAAGCTAGCTTTACATTAAAATTGAAAAACAGCCCATACTAAAGCAGTAACATATTACTAACTAAATAGAACAATTGAGTTTAACTGCACAAAAGCGTAATAGTAGCTGCTACATATCTACAAAGTCACTTAGCGGATTAATAACTTTAAAGCTTATATAAAATAAGCAAAGGGGCAGAGGTTTATATGCCTCAAGTCAGAAAGATAACTATTTAAAACAGACCGCTACAGTATTAATAGCCTGCAGGCTGTTGCGTTATTAATGGAGAGATAATTGGTTGTAATAAGCAGATAGTAATTTACAACTCTTTTTTACTTAATTTAAACAGCAATGAAGAACTACATAGCTATTTATTATTGTACTAATTTACACTTTTAAATTAGTACAATACATTCAATGTTAAATTTACTTTCGTGCTTTTATAACCCAACAAAAAATACCTGCGTCTATTTTCATAACATCGAACTCGTAGCTGGACCAATTATCTTGCAGAAGGGTTTTTATATACTCAACATCTGAGTTTGACCACGATGCGGCTTGTTGATCTTGTAAGCGAAGCTGAAAAGAATATAAATTATCACGGAGTTCTTCTACTCTTTTACTGTCTGTTTTCGGCCAATCAATGATCGCTGGAAGTAGCTCTTTTACTAACAAATTAAACCAGTCTAACTCATCTTCACTGTTGCATTTACTCTGCTGATATTTTACTTGCTGTAACAGGTCTACATTTTTTTGCTTAAATTGAACTTGTTGCTCAGCAGTCGGCTCTACCTTATTTGTAATAGACTGACAAAAATCAGCGAAGTCTTGAAGTTGCAATAACAAACCATTGTCTTTACTTAAGTCTTTGAGTACTTTTAACCCAATTTTACAATCTGTAGAAATAAATGAGTCTTGATGATGTACTAACGCAATAAATTCACCATTAGGTTTTAATGCCTTATTTACCGCTAAAAGAGCGGCGGCGGGCTCTGCATACTCAAAACCAAATTGACTTATAACACTATCAAATTGAACGTTCTCAAACGCTAAGGTTTCAGAGGGCATATTGCCATAAAAATGTATTTTTTCGAGGTGTTTGTAATTAGAATCTGAGGGGGCATGTTGAGATAATGGTGCTATGTTTGCCGCGTCTGATGCATAAACATCAAAACTTGCATTAAATTGCTGTGCTAAAACAGCCAGTCCACCATTCCCGGTAGCTAGGTCTAAAATTGTAGTTGATTCAGGTAGTGATTTAAAAATAGTTTGCCAAAAACTGGCGACAATGCCTTTATAACCTTGGCTGTGCTCCCCTTCTGCAAAACTATTAAGTGATTTGGTCCTTGACCAGTATGAATTCCAATGTTGCATTTTTTACCCATAAAAAAAGGTGGGTTTTAAACCCACCTTTTTATTTAACTTATTTTATAAATTAAAACGATTGTGAGAAACGTAAGTATGTAACACGACCGTAAGCATCATAAAGGTCGAAGTTATAGCTACGACCGCCAAAGCTGCTTAACTGTGGCTCTTTTTCAAAGGCATTTTGCATACCAACAGAAACCTTAGTGCCTGTAGGGAAGCTATACGTTGCTTGTAAATCATGTGTTATCCACGTTGCAATATTACCTGTACGTTCCACATTACCGCCAGCTACTTGCCTTACATCTTCATACTGAGAACCAATCATGTTGATATTCCAAGTAAAGTCAAAGTCTTGTATTGCATAGCTATTTGACAATGAAGCACGTTGCTGTGGCTCACCTGTGTCTTTAAGTGTATTACGACCACCATCAATTTTACTTTCAAACTGGTGACTAAATTGTAATGTTTGCTTTAACGTACCTGCTGCATCAAAGTCAAATGTTGTGTTTAAATTTACATCTAAACCACTAACTTCCCATTTACCTTCGTTAGCATAACCCTGAGTGATAAGGTCAATACCACCGTTGCTTAAACGTGTAACACCTAAACCTGCAGGAATTGGGTCACCTGTTTGTTCACGAGTTAGGATTGTATCTGAACCAAAGAAACGGATCATGTTAGAGATTTCAATCTCATAATAATCAGCAGAAAAGTTTAACCAATCTGTTGGTTGGTAAGCTAAACCTAATGAAATCTGCTCTGATGATTCAGAACCCATTTCTGCGTTTGCTAAAGTAATCGCGCTTACTTGTACGTCACAACCTGCTGCCAAACCTAAATTTAAACAAGATGGATCATCTGATACACTTGGGTTATCTGGAGCTGGCTTAGCTGTAAGGATATCCAATGTAGGTGCGCGGAAACCTTCACCATATGATGCACGTAATACAAGTTCATCATTCACATCGTATTTTACTGAAACTTTAGGTGAAAAATCTGAACCATAATCAGAATAATCATCGTAACGACCTGCTAATGTAAACTCTAGGCCTTCCATAACTGGGAATAATGCTTCAAAGTAAGCACTTGTTAAATTACGACCACCACCAGCACTATTACCTGCAGAACCACCTACTTGACCAGCTTCTGATAATGAATCGTACGTATCAGAATAATCTTCTTTACGGTACTCAAGACCAACAACAGCTTGTAGAGTTCCGCCATTCATTTCCATTACGTCAAATGCAGCAGAACCAAACACTTCTTCTTGTTGGAAAGTACCAATTCGCGATGTAGTTACATTCAAGCCGTTTAGTACTTTAGCGTAATTATTACGTTCTTCATCTGTAGTAAAACGTGTGCCAAATGGGTCATTTAGCATGTAATCACCGTTATCAACAGCTGTTCTTGCATTTGAACCCATTAAATAACCACGACCAATTTCATAGGTTTTTGTTTGGTTTTTACGCGCACCAAAATCAACAAAAACATTACCGATTTGCCCTTCAACACTAATCATAAAGTCTGTAGACCAGTTATCAACTTGACTATCACGATTACCTAATGCAGCAAAACGATGACGATATCCAACTTCACGTGCACCTAGACCATCTGAAGGAGCATCATAAAATGGGCTAGCTGGGTTAGTTGGGTTATTTGGGCTATCAGCTGACATGAAAGCACCAACACCTGCGTCATTCAATGTTGGCGCGTAACGACCAAAAGACTTAGTTTTTGATACTAGAGTATGAGACAAGATTCTCCAGTCATCATTAATATCATAATTAGCTTTTAAGAACGCTGATGTGTTTGATGTAGAAGCTTCGTTAGCATTTGTCGCGTTAAAGTTATATGCACAGAAATCATCACCTAGTGAAAAGAAGTTATCGATTCCATCACAAGCGCTAGCTGATAAAATTGAACTTAAGCCACCAGCACTTGGCTCGCCATCAGCACCAATACCATCGTAGCCACTTGGTCTTACCCAGTTTGCGCCAAAGCTTGAAGCACCAGGTTGTACCCATTCGTAAGCATTTTCATAAATAATGTCACGGCTGTTCCAAGAAACACCACCAATTACAGAAGACTTATCGCTTGAAGCACCAAATACTACAGAGCCTTCTTCACGGTCACCACCGTCTTTCGGTAAGCTTACTTCTGAAGCACCGATACGCATTTCAATACCGTTAAAATCTTTTCTGGTAATAATGTTAACTACACCAGCGATAGCGTCAGAACCATATACTGCAGAAGCACCATCAGATAAAATTTCAATGCGCTCAACCGCCGCCATTGGAATTGAGTTCAAATCTTGTGAGTTACCAGTTGAAGGTGACTTAGGTAAGCGACGACCATCAACTAAAATTAGTGAGCGTGAAGCACCTAAACCACGTAAGTTAATTTGCGAAACACCTTGCGCAGAACTACCAGACTGTGGACGAAATGAACCCGCCGAGTTAAAGCTTGTATTACGTAATAAGTCTGAAACAGAAGTTTGTCCTGAAAAGTCAATCGCAGCACGATCGATAACAGTTACAGGTACAGAACCTTCTAGGTCAGTTCTTTTAATACGTGAACCAGTAACAGCGATACGCTCTACTTTTTCTACGCCTTCTTCAGCAGCAATTGAGCTTGCTGAAAATACAGCTGTTGAAGCTGCACCAAAAGCGATTGCTAAGCGAACAGCTTTTGAAACTTGATTATTTAACATTTGATTCTCCCAAGAATACTATTTTATTTTTTATATTTAATCATCTGATTACGAATAAACAATGATTATGCAACCAATGATAATACTATGAGAACAGAAAGGTCAACATAAAATTAACTTTAAGTGACCTGTCATTATCATATATCACACTAAATCACCGCTATTAGTACTGGTCGTTTACAAAAAGTCTTTTGGTAAGTGCGATACAAATTAAAAAATAAAAATAACCCATTGTTTTTAAATTAGTTTACTTCAGTGTTATTTTCGACTGTAGTTTAATTAAAATCATACTTGTTAACTTTCGGCATGTGAATTTTTGTAAACAGTTTATTTAATCAGTTTCACACTTTGATTTTTTACTGATTATTAAGCTTAAAACAAGGTACTTTGGGTTGAGTTTGGCTGTACGCCAAGTGCGCTTAGAATCATATCGGCAACTGGTTCTAGCTGCCGCTGTATATAAAGAGGGTAATTGAGGGTGTTGTTTGCATTGTAAATTTCAGCGCCATTAATAGCATAAACATATTCTATTATTTGGCCGCGCTTTACATCAAAGTCGGGGTTATTCGCTTTATATTTTTTTACTGCTTGCACATGCGGGGGAATATTTTTTACATAGTCACTTAAATTTTGGCCTAAACGTTTACGGTATATAAGTTTTTTATCAAACTCCCCTGCGTATAGTTTTTTAGTGTAGCTTTTTATAATGTCGTTTAATTGCTCTATTTTAAATTGTTGATCAAATAATGTTTTAAAAAGTTCGGTTTGAAACTCTTGTGCAAACTGGGTCCAATCGCTGCGCACGGTTTCCATTCCTTTAAAAATGAGCTGCTTGGCGTTGTTTTTATCAATTTGGCCAACGTAACGTTTTTTTGAGCCTATTTTTTTTCCTCTTATGGTTGGCATAAAAAATGGGCTGTAATGGGTTTCAAACTCTATTTCTAAATAACTGGTCAACGAAAAGCGAGTTTTAATGCTATCAGACCAGCGTTTGTTAATAACTTGCATCACATCATTACCTATTTCATTACACTGTGTGGCATTTAAGCGCTCATTTACTTTTACAAATATTGAATCTGTGTCGCCATAAATAACCTCATAACCTAGCTCTTCAATCCATTTTCGGGTGGTTTGCATGATCTCGTGCCCCCTAAGTGTAATTGAACTTGAGAGCCTTGGATCGTAAAATCGGCAACCTTTAGAGCCTAATACGCCATACAAGCTGTTCATTATTATTTTTATTGCCTGAGAAAGCATTGGCTGGTTGGTGTCTTTGGCTTTTTGGCGAGTACGGGTTAAGTGCTTAATTAATTTAGGTAAGTGATGCAGCTCGCGTGAAAAAAGTGCATCGTTAAACCCTGCTACCGCTTTTTCAGGAGAGTTTAGTCCCTCTATAAGGCCTAATGGATCAATACAAAAAGTGCGCATAATTGACGGATACAAGCTTTTAAAGTCGAGCACTAATACATTTTTATATAAACCAGGAGTCGACTCCATTACATAACCGCCAGGGCTTTCAAACGATAAGCCATGATCGCCTAAATTAGGTGCAACATAGCCACTGCGATGTAATAAGGGTAAATATAGGTTGGTAAATGCAGCTACCGAGCCGCCCATACGTTCTAGTTCAAGCCCTGTAAGTTGCGTTCTTACTATGGCAAATTCAAATAGCTTTAACTTAACAAAAATTCTATTTACTAATATACAGTCTTGGCGGTTATAAGCGGCAAGTGCGAGCTTGTCGTGATTAAATTGACGAATAATTTCGCTAAGGCGATTATCAGCTTGAATTAACTTAGACTCGCCCAGCACTTTATGAGAAATATTAGCTAACGAATAACTATCAAAATGATAAGTGGCATTTTTTAGTGTATCTATACCATCTATTACGCTGCGCCCAGGTAAAGTAAGCCGGGTGTAATGACCCGTTCTAATTGTTAAAGGTTGTTGATCTCTACCTAAATTAAGCACCAGTCCTAATGCTTCTGCGCGCGCATTAAGTACGCTAAAATCAAATTCAATTACATTCCAACCCACAATCACATCCGGATCGTTACTAGTAATGTAGCACTGTAATTTTTGCAGTAAATTTATTTCATCAACGCACCAGTCAATACTAAATGCGTTACTGTGGGGCTGTGGCTCACCAATCATTAATACGCAATCTAGGCCATTACCAACTAATCCAACCGAGAACAACACGCCTTCTGCGTTACATTCTATATCTAATGAAAGCGACGCAAGCTGTGGCGTATAGTTTGGGTTAGCTTTTAGTTTTGCTTGAGTAATTTCGATAAAGCCATTTTTTTGTAGCGCCTCTCCAGTTACCCACACTCCTCCTTTAATAAAGCGCTCCATTAAAAATCGGTCGCTGTGGCGAATATCGCCTTCGTATATATTTATTTGCTCCTCAAGCTGGGCTCTTGCTTTATAAAGGCTACTACTGTCGTTAAAATAACAAGCTGTGCAGTCAACACCACTAAAGTGGCGCATATTAACCGCTTTAAAACTTACCTTTATTTTGGCTTTGGCTAATAACGTTTGTGCAAGAGGCTGCTGTTGTTGCGCAATAAAAAATACGGCTTGCTGGTTTTCAACAACCACCTTTATAGGCCCATACTCAGAGCTTAACCAATAACACAAAGTAAGGCCCTGCCTGTTTTTAGACGAGTATTGTTGCCTTGATAAAATAAAGCCCTGATAGATTGCTTGTGTCAATGTCCGATCCCACTTAATATATACACTGTAATTATATACATACTTTAGGTAATCATCACATGCTATCGAGCTCACTAAAAAAAACTATTAGGCAAGTACATCAGCATGTGGCTAATAACCTAAGTGATTACCGCCCACGTAGCAGCCAAAATTACTTAGTTGCCGAAATAGCAAAAACGCTTGCGGGGGAATATCACAAAAAACAACGTATTTGCGTTATAGAAGCAGGTACAGGCACGGGCAAGTCTCTGGCATATTGTTTAGGCGCTCTGCCACTTGCGCTAGCACAAAAAAAGAAATTAGTTATTTCAACCGCCACAGTTGCGCTGCAAGAGCAGTTAATAGCCAAAGAGTTACCTTTTTTTAAAAAGCATTCAGGGCTTAGTTTTAAGTTTGATTTAGTAAAAGGTCGCCAGCGATATATTTGCGCTCATAAACTACACAATGCGGTTAACGGCGATAGCCAAACACAAATGGAATTTATGCCTACGCTTAGCTCCCCTTTAAGCGTAATGGAAACCAAATGTTTAAATGAGCTTTACACCGCTTATACGACAAAAAAATGGCAAGGCGACAGAGATAGCTGGGCCGACACAGTTCCTGATAAAGTATGGGGATTAATAGCCTGCGATAAACATTCGTGCCAGCGCCAAATGAAAGCGCATCAAACCTGCCCGTTTCAGCTTGCGCGTCAGCAATTAATGCAAATGGATGTACTGGTGATCAACCACTCTTTATTACTTGCAGATTTAGACTTAGGCGGTGGTAAAATTTTACCCGAACCCGACAACACTATTTATGTAATTGATGAAGCACACCACTTAGCACATATTACTCGCGACTTTTCATCCGCGGCGGCGACAATAAAAGGCACCATAGAGTGGCTCGATAAGCTCACTAAATTTAGCGGAAAAATGGCTAAAGTAATAGTGGGTCAAAAGGCGATAGGACAAAACTTTAAGCTTTGCGATAGCATTAACGACGCCAACAAAGATTTAAAAGTAGTACGCGACATTCTCGATAATGCTGACTTTGAATATTCAAAAGATGATACTTACAGGTTCGAAAATGGCGAAATTCCACAGTCACTACACAGTAAAGCCAAAGATATAAGCGAAGCCACGCAAGATGCACTGCGCTGCTTAAGTAAAATGCATGACACGCTAACCCAAGATGTAAGCGACGGCGATATAAAACCCTACGTAGCCGACCCTATTTTAGGCGAGAGCGGGCAATACATAAATCGTTTAGAGCAATTAAATAAGCTGTGGTTTAGCTATGCAAATAAAGGTGAAGGTACACCGCATGCTAGATGGATAAAGCGCCTTGAGTATAAAAACCACCATGACCATTTATTAAGCGACTGCCCTATTGAAGTAGGTTACTACTTAAAAGACAAGCTATGGAGCGAGTGCGCGGGCGCAGTTTTATGCTCGGCTACATTAAGTGCTTTAGGCTCGTTTGATCATTTTGCTTACGAAACAGGCCTGGCCAAAGAGGAAGGCGTTAAATTTATTAAAGTGCCCTCGCCTTTCGACTACCCTAATCAAGCAACTTTGCGTATTCCGGTTTCTAAAATTGAACCAACCGATAAAGCATTTAGCGATCACTTAGCCAATACTCTACCTGAGTATTTAGACACCAAAAAAGCCAACCTAGTATTGTTTGCTTCTTATTGGCAAATGGACCATGTATCAAAGTTTCTTAGAACAAAAGGTTTTAACTTATTAGTACAAGGCGAAATGTCGCGTGAGGCAATGCTTAAATTACATACTAAAAATATTGATGAAGGCAAAGGTAGTATTTTATTTGGCACCCAAAGCCTATCAGAAGGCCTTGATTTACCAGGTAAATACCTAGAGAATCTAATAATTACAAAAATTCCTTTTGCCGTACCCACCTCGCCAATTGAAGAAGCGCAAGCCGAGTTTGTACAAAGTAAAGGCGGCAATCCTTTTTTATCAATAACCGTTCCCGATGCGGCAAAGAAATTGGTACAAAGCTGTGGTAGACTGCTGCGTAAAGAAAGCGATGCTGGCTGTATTACTATTCTCGATAGACGCTTGATCACTAAGCGATACGGCAAAGCAATGCTCGACACCTTACCTCCTTTTAAAAGACAGATAGATTATTAATAATGTTTGAACTTGCACTCGATCCAACAACCTGGGCTATTTTATGTGCCGTTGCACTTGCCGCAGGTTTTATTGACGCCATCGCCGGTGGTGGTGGTATGTTAACGGTTCCTGCTTTATTAACAGCAGGCTTACCACCGCATTTAACGCTTGGCACAAATAAATTAGCCGCAAGCTTTGGCTCTTTAACTGCAAGTTATACTTATTATAAAAAAGACTTATTTAACCCTAAGTTTTGGCTAGCCTCTATTTTTGCCACCGCCATTGGCGCATTAATAGGCACTTTAATAGTTGATCACTTAAGTATCGACTTCTTAAATAAATTATTACCTATAATTATAATTGTTGTAGCCTGTTATAGCTTGTTTGGTAGTTTAAGTACCACAGAGGGAAGTGAACTACCAAAGCTTACCCAAACAATGAAAATAAAGCAGTGGCTGCAAGGCTTAAGCTTAGGTTTTTTTGATGGCTTAGCAGGACCAGGTACAGGCACCTTTTGGACCGCCTCAAACGGCATGCTATATAAAATGAACCTACTGCTAAATTGTGGTTTATCGCGCTCAATGAACTTTGTGTCTAACTTTATTTCACTTATTACTTTTGTAGCATTAGGCCATGTTAACTTTTTACTGGGTATTACTATGGGCTTTTTTATCATGCTAGGCGCATGGTTTGGCGCGCATTCAGCAATACGCTTTGGCAGCAAGTTTATTCGCCCAGTATTTAATACTATGGTTATATTATTAGCACTAAAACTTATTTACGAGGCTTACTTTTAATATGCACTCACCCGCTTTTGATAAACTACGCCAACAAGTTGCAACCTTAAAGCAGCAAGCCGAGCAATTTGATAAAGCAAAACTGTTTTCTAAAAATCGTTATATGCAAGCGCAACCAAGCTTATTTGACCGTGCTGTTTTTAGTACTAAAAGTATGAACCTAGCCGACTATGTAACCGAAATAGAAGACGAAGTATCGTCTTTACCACCAAGTGAGCATCGCCATGCATACACCTACGCACTTGAGCGTATAGCAACACAAGTACAAGCTGTTTTTAATGTTATTAAATCAACCCCTATTTGGATAAAAGAAAATAAAAGTCATTATAAACCACGTCCCAAACAAGCCGTTTATAAACAAGCCGTGCAACAAGTAATACAATCTTCTCATGAGCTTTATGACGAACTTAAACAAAATCACGAGTTTGAACGCCGATTATTGTTAATGATTGAAGAGCGCAAAATGCAAATGGATAAAGCAACCCCGGCTAAAGCACAAAAGCTAAATATGGAAATATTAACAACGCATGCACGCTTAGGGCGCTGTAGAAAAGCGATTTCGGCCACCGAAGAAAAAATACAACGTGTAGAAAAACAACAACTTCGCTAAACACTTTAAGTATGTTTCACAATGCCAATCAAGCCGTTAACTAATTAACCGTTAATAAATAGCTGTAAAGCTATCCCCTCGATTTATACTGTTCCTTGGTATAAACTCAATTAAATGGATTAAAAACGAGCGAGTGGAATATGCAATTACACGAAGATATACATAACTTTTATGAAAAATTTGTTTTAGAAGAAGTAATTAATCGCAAACTTAATGAACAGTATACTGATGATGTAATGGCCGATTTTTGCTGTACTGTTTTAAATCAACTGCCTGCGCGCTATATTCGCTCCGACGTAGATATGGCCTATTATTTATCACAAACAGAGCGTATGCATATGCAACAGCGGGTGCAAACAGCCATTGATGTAGCAATTAGCCAAATTGCAAAAAAGAAACCCCAGCATGAGCAATAATCTACAACAAGCACCAACCCATATAAAACTCGCAGTCGATTTAATTATGCTACTAGAGCAACACGACGTTGCTCCTGATGAAGTACTTAAAGCACTCGAAATAGTAAAAATCGACTTCGAAAAAAAGCAGAGTAATAAGCTAGCTTTGTGATTTTTGAATTAACAGTAACAACTGCGCTGTGGCGGTTGCATCGGCAAGCGCTCGGTGATGGCTGGTTAAGTTTAAATTAAAGTGCTTTGACAAATTACCCAACGAGTACGACTTTAAGCCCGCAAAGGCTTTACGCGATTCCACCACAGTGCACAACTTGGGCATTTTAAAAGGCACCTTTGCCATTTCGCATTCTTTTTTAATAAACCCGTAGTCAAAGTTAACATTGTGCGCAACAAAAATGCTTCCCGCTAATTTAGCCATTAAAGGTTTTACTATATCTGCAAATACTGGCGCATTACTTACCATGCTATCGCTAATACCGGTTAACGACGTGATAAACCCTGATATATGTCGCTGTGGGTTAACTAAAGTAGTCCATGTATCGATTACTTTGCCATGCTGTACTTTAACTAAGCCAATTTCGGTTATTTTGTTACCGCCTTTTAATGCGCCTGTCGTTTCTAAATCAACTACGCTGTAAATGCGGTTGGGATCTATAAACCATTTAACAACGGCTATATGTACCTCAAAACCACTGCTCTTTAAGTTATCTATAGTCGTTAATTGATTTCGCCTTAGCTTGTCGCCTGGGGCTTTTACTTCTTCAAAATGTACTTTGCCGTTATGGATAACCATTAAGTCGGGGTAGCCGTCTTTTAGCTGTAAATAATGTTTACTCATATTAGTTAAGTGAGTAATTAACGCCTCAATTGGGCTATTTAAAATCAGCGCTTCTAGTGGTTGTAATAACTCGTTATGCCATTTAAATAAACCGTTAGGTTGATCAAAGTATTGCGCTGCATTTTTACATACTAATTTAAGTAATGCCTGAGGTGTTTGGCACTGTGCTAAGCGCTCATTTATTTGTGCTGGTTGCGCTGCATAAAAATTACCAAGCCTTAATACTTGCGGATAAATATCAAACTCATTGCATGGCGGATAAGGGGTATCAATAAATAATTCGTGCCAAAATACTAAACCAAACAAACTTTGCCACAATGTGTTTTCGGTATTAAATACCTGCATACCTTGGCCAGTGTAATAATCGTTTACGCCTTGCTCTACTTCACCTCGGTATAATTCGTCAATTTCGAGTACGCACTGAGTGTCAGCAAGCATAGTGCTTAAACGCGAACGCGTTTGCTTATTAAATTTACGCATTAAAAAGTCGTCAGCAAAGTACAGTAAATCATCCGTTAGCGGATTTTCAATAATGGCTTCTAAGCGTGCTTTTACCCACTGTTTATTACCAAGCCTGTATTGCTCTCTTATTTGAATTTCGTGTGCTTCGCTATCATCAACACACCCTTCAAGTAAACTAAAAGCAAGTTCGCTATTGGTGTTTTTTAACTGTTTAAAAAGCTGTACTAATAACTTATTTTTAAGCGTAACAGCTATTGCACCATGTGCAGCTTGCACTAGAACCTGCGGCGCTAAAGCAACGTAATCGCTCTCATCGGTTATATTTTTAAATGCTAATCGGTAACGGTTTAATAAATAGTTTGATTGCGCCTCGGCCTTCGTTTCAAAGCGCGATAAGCTCTCGCTATGCCCTTCACGCGTAGCGGTTAAACCTAAGTCTCGCATTACAAAACGGTTTTGATGATTCACATCACCACTGCTTAGTTTACCTGCAAATAAAAACTCAAAATACTCATAATAATCGCTGCGGTTATTAATTACATACTGGCTATAAAGCGGTGCAAGCTCGTGCGGGCAGCTTTTAAAAAACTCACGTGCACTATCCACCAGCGCGCCTTTAGCGGCGCTCTTTTTATAGCTTATTTGATCAGAATAATTACTTAGTAACTCTAGTAAAGCAGGTTTGGTTAAGTGCGCCAAAAGCTGTGAATAATGCTGCTCGTTCGGCTCAAATAAAATACCTGCTTTTTTTAGCGTATAAATAGCCTGATGCGGCGAGGTTATTTCTTCATAAGTGAGGGACTGCGCTTGTACTAAATAGGGTTTGCGCGAATACACGCGCGCCAACATACACTGGCTTTGCTCATCAAGCTGATTAATTTTTTTAATAAATTCGCTGTGCTTGGGCTCAAGTAAATGCATACATTTACTTGTTACAAACTCAATAAGCTCTCTAAAATGCGCTAAATAGTATTTTGCTGGTAATTCTTTTTTCATAACATTGCCATAGCTGTATATAAAAACAGTATCTAGCATTTATGCTTATTATTCAATCTTAAAGTTGTAATCAGTAATGCTTTGAGTTATCAGGCGTTAATTAGGATAAGATTTAGCACCATTAATAGTGCTAATAATATTATTTCTTACGCTAATTATGATGCTGCAGCCCTTGCTGTGGCCGCCAGTGCGCAGTGGATTGCTAACTTTGCAATTACTATGACCTTCCCTATTATGCTTGCCAATATAGGCCTTGCCGGTGCTTACGGATTTTATGCGTTATCGGCACTTATAAGCCTGTTTTTTGTTGTTAAATATATTAAAGAAATCCGCGGTAAAACGCTCGAATCTATGTGATTTTTAAAAGCGGTGATATTAGTCGCCGCTTTGCCTTTGCACACAATAGTGCCATTTAATAATGGCGATTTAAATAACCTAAAGGTTAAATAGCAATCTATACTCATTTATTTTAACTTTATAGCCATTGTTCTATTACCTTTTATTATAAGTAATCTATTTAAATTCCTTTTTAGAATATCAAAAGTTAGCTATTGTCCGCCAATTCCAACTTTATGTGTCTACCAAAATGAAAAAACAGTTAATATCAGGCTTAGCTTTAACGTGCGCGTTGGGCTCATTTAGTACATTTGCGACGAATGGTTATTTTACTCACGGCTACGGCATGACCCACAAAGGTATGGCTGGCGCAGGTGTAGCGCTGTCAGAAGAGCTAATGTCTGGCGCTAATAATCCAGCAACCTTTTTACCAAACGGAACACAGCTATCTCTGGGCTTAGAGCTTTTTTCTCCTGAGCGAAAATACACTGCATCAAAAGTAGATACTTTTTACCCTGGCGCATTTTATCTTGCAGCAAAAACACAAAAAAGCGACAACACCGTGTTTGCAATTCCAGAATTTGCTATTGGTCATCAATTAAATGAAAAAGTAAATATTGGTTTATTAGTGTATGGCAACGGCGGCATGAATACCGAGTACAGCGCAGAGTCCGCTCCTGAAGGCACCTTTTACGCTGGTACGGCAGGCGTTGATTTAAAGCAACTCTTTATTAGCCCAACCTTAAGCTATAAGTTGAATGAACAAACACGCCTTGGTGTATCCCCCATTTACGTGGTGCAACAGTTTGAAGCACAAGGGCTTGAAAACTTTGCTCCTTTTTCGCAATCACCAGAAGCGCTTACTAATAATGGCACAGATACAAGTACAGGGTTTGGTGTTCAATTAGGTATAAGCCATGCAATTAACTCATCGCTTAGTTTAGGCGCAAGTTACCGCTCAGCAGTGTCGATGGAAGAGTTTGATAGCTATAAAGGTTTGTTTGCAGAGCAAGGCGGATTTGATCTGCCAAGTTCGTTTCAACTTGGTGCAGCTTATCAGCTTACACCTAGTAATCAGGTGGTATTTGATTGGCAAAAAATCAATTACAGCGAAGTAAAAAGTATTGCAAATCCAATCAATAACTTAATGTCAGCGCCTTTAGGAGCTAACGCCGGCGCTGGATTTGGCTGGAACGATATGACTATTTATAAGCTTGGTTATCAGTGGCAGCGTACACCGCAACAAAAAATTCGTTTTGGGGTGTCTTACACCGAGCAACCTATTCCTTCGTCCCAAGTTATATTAAATATTTTAGCGCCGGGCGTTCAAGAGTGGCATTTTACAACGGGCTTTAGCCATTCTTTTACCAACAAGGTACAATTAAACGCTATGGCTTTTTATTCGCCTGCAAAAAAAGTAACGGGTGCTAACTACTTAGCGCCAAATCAGCAAGTATCAATCGAAATGAAACAAACCGGTTTAGGTGTTTCTATTGTTTGGGAAATTTAAAAAATGGTAACAGAATTCACCCCAGTGTCGGCTGCAATAGGCGGTGCATTAATAGGTATAGCGTGTACGTTATTACTGGTTTTATACGGAAAAATTGCAGGCATATCGGGCATTGTTAAGTCTGTATTTGCTAAAGCAAATTCGGGCTCTCGTTGGCAGTTATACTTTATTTTAGGGTTGTTGTTAGCAGGTGTAGCTGTAAGAGTATTTGCCCCTTCTTTATTAGAAGCCGAATTACAGTTGTCGCCTTGGCTTATTATTGTTGCGGGGCTTTTAGTTGGCGTAGGTACAACTTTAGCTAATGGATGTACAAGTGGCCATGGCGTGTGCGGCATGTCGCGTTTTTCTACCCGCTCTTGGGTTGCAACGTGTACATTTATGCTCGTCGCCATTATTACAGCAAACCTGGTAGGATAAGTAATGAAAGCAATTATGATGGTTGTTATAGGCTTTATATTTGGCTTAGGGCTTATTATTAGCGGTATGACAAACCCCGCTAAAGTAATTAACTTTCTTACCTACGGGAACCAATGGGACGCAAGTTTAATTATAGTGATGGCTGTTGCCATGCTAATAATGATGCTTACGTGGTTATGGGTTGCAAAAAAAGAGAAGCCACTCCTTTCAGGATCATTTAACTTAAGTGATTTGAAAAAAGTTGATGCGCGCTTAATTACTGGCTCAATACTCTTTGGTTTAGGCTGGGGTTTAAGTGGCATATGCCCAGGCCCTGGCTTGGTTCAATTAGTGTCTCTTAAAGTGGAATTTTTGTTGTTTTTTGCGGCCGTGCTAGGCGGTATGTGGCTAACTAAAAAGCTTACTTAAGTTTGATTTTAGAGGCTGTTTAAGTAACCCATTAATACCAGGTGTTAATGGATTACTTAAAGGTAATTAGCCAGCACTTATTATCCGAATTTAGGCCTTTTAATACTCAAGACTAAGTGGCTAATTAATTGTGTAGAATAGCGCTAAAAAAACGCCCCTAAAAGGAGCGTTTAATTAAACCCAAAACAGATTAACTGTATGGATTGGTGCAATTTGGGATTATATTTATTAGGCTTTTTTCATACTGCCTTGCTCTTCAAGGCGAATATGCCAGCTAAACGCTTCTTCTAATAAATGAGGTGTGTGTCCGCCTCGCTTACAAGCGCGCTCATAGTAATCTAGCATGGCGTCACGGTAATCTGGGTGCACACAGTGCTTAATAACTTGTACAGCACGTTCACGTGGCGCTAAGCCGCGTAAATCGGCTAAGCCTTGCTCGGTTACTAATATATCAACGTCATGTTCGTTATGGTCAACGTGGCTTACCATAGGTACTACACTCGAAATAGCGCCATCTTTAGCAATCGACTTAGTAACAAATATCGCTAAATGCGCATTACGTGCAAAGTCACCCGAGCCGCCAATACCATTCATCATGCGAGTACCACAAACGTGGGTTGAGTTTACGTTACCGTACATATCAAACTCAAGCGCAGTATTAATGGCAATGATCCCTAAACGGCGTACTATTTCAGGGTGATTCGACACTTCTTGCGGACGTAACACTAACTTATCTTTATATTCTGATAGGTTATTAAATACTTTTGCATTACAACGCTCTGATAAAACAATTGAACTGCCTGAAGCAAATTTAAGTTTACCGGCATCAATTAAATCAAAGGTCGAATCTTGTAATACTTCTGAGTACATTGTTAAATCTTCAAAATCAGAATCTAACAATCCCATCATTACCGCGTTAGCAATATTACCAATACCTGCTTGTAATGGCCCTAGGTTTTCTGCCATACGCTTTTGTGCTACTTCTTCTTTAAAAAAGCTCACTAAGTGGCTGGCAATAGCCGCTGTATCTACGTCAGGGTCGGTAACTGTTGAAAACGAATCGCTCTGATTAGTAAAAACAATGCCAACAATTTTAGCAGGATCAATTGGAATAGCCGTGCTACCAATACGATCATCTACTTTAGTTAAAGGAATTGGTTGGCGCACAGGGCGATACGAAGGAATATATATGTCATGCAAGCCTTCAAGTTCAGGGCTGTGCAACATATTTATTTCAATAATCACTTCTTTAGCAAAAATAGCAAAGCTTGCAGAGTTTCCTACCGAAGTAGTAGGCACAATATGGCCTTCTTCAGTAATGGCTACCGCTTCAATAACCGCCACATCAGGCATAGTTAATTGATGATTACGCAACTGCTCAACGGTTTCTGATAAATGCTGGTCAATAAACATTACTTCGCCGTTATTAATCGCTTTACGTAATGTGCTATCTACTTGAAAAGGCATACGGCGGGCTAGCACACCCGCTTCTGTAAGTAGTTTATCTAAATCATTACCTAACGACGCACCGGTCATTAGGTTTATTTTCATTGGATTATTTTTAACACGCTCAACCAGTGCTCTTGGCACGGCTTTAGCTTCACCAGCACGAGTAAAGCCACTCATGCCTACTGTCATTCCATCTTTAATAAATTGGCTAGCTTGTTCTGCTGACATTACTTTTTGGTGCAGATTGCTATTGCGGATACGTTCTAACTGCATACTACTGAGCCCCTTTTTAATTTGGCGTTATTTTAAGTATTACAGCGCACTTCGCAATCTAGACTTAGGTCGCATTTACTAAATTAAGTTACGCAAACACAGAATAAAGTGCCTTGGTGGTAGCAATCTACTTTAATGTACGAACATTTATATAAATTTAATATGCTGATATAGCGTAAGTTTTAAGTGAGTATTTAAAGTATGGGATTAAAATTAGAAAAAAGTAGAATAATGAGAGAGAAATAAATTGAATAAAATGTAGTTTAAAAATTGGCTTAATTATAAGTAATTAGTTTATACACCCAATGTCGTTTGAAGTATAAGGTGACACAGAATTCTGAACGCCCTCTAGCTTTATGATGCGAGATTTCTTTAGAGTAATTTTTTTACTAATATCCTTGTCTTCTCAACGTCAAATGCTCTAGCGGCATATCCTTGTGTGAGTAAATTTTGTGATAAATATTCATCAAACTTATCAATGGCCTTTTCTGAGATAACTTCAGCTAAATCAATTGCTGATATTGTTTCGTTATTTTGAAAGCTTTTAAGCGCATCAATAACATCTTCTACTAAAGCATTTTCAACCTCTATCACCCCTGCAAATGCGCCAGCACCAAAACCTTTGTTAATAAGTACAGCAACAAGTGTATTTAAAACTTTATCTCCGGCCCAAGGCAGAATAACTACTATATTGCCATGCTGTATAAAATGCGTACTATCAAGTTTTGCTGTTTGAAAAAAACCTGCTGCTTCTTTGAAAAGTGATTGAGCAACCTCATCACCAAACTCAATTTTTTGTTCGCCAACTTGAATTCTGTAATCTCCTTCTCTCAATATTGTCAGCATCTCTTGCCTTACTACATCATGTACAGCCATCCCTGTACCACCGAACTTAGGTGGTTTCCCGCCTTTTGCATGCTGTACTGAAATCACTTTTTTGTCAGCATCAACCAACTCAACAACCCAACGCTTGCCAGCAAATATAATATGTTGCCCTTCTAAAATTAGGCTGTCTATGGGCAATGTCCCTAGTGTTTTACTACCAGTCACTATTCTAAATTCTTCAGGGGTTTTAAACACCGCATAAAACGTATAATGATTTGTTACTTTTTCACCCATGTGGCCTAAAACGAGTTCACCACTCCCTAACTGAGTAATAAGCTCTACTTTTCCCATGTGAGACAGCAAACCTTTAAAGTGGGTAATACTAACCTGCTGAAACGGCCCATCTTTGCACAGTAATACGTAGATTTGATCTGCTCTTATACCACCCCATTGCGCGATGAGCGCTAAGACTTGATGTAGTAATGTCGAAAAGTGATAAAGCGAAGTGTCTGCGGGTTCGTACCACTTGCTTGCAACCAGTAACCGTATCATCGCCAGCGATTGAACTAATTCAAGCCGAAGTTTATCTGCAATATTTGATTGCTCTGTAAGGTCGGCCTCTGTTATCAGCATTCGCAAAACACTAGCGCCACCACGCCTGCCTGAACGACCCATTCGCTGCCGTAAGCTTGCAATAGAATGTGGCGCAGTAACTTGCACAACAGAGTTAACTTTACCTATATCAATGCCTAACTCCAAAGTCATAGTACATATTGCTGTTGTTGGAATTTGATCTTGCTGAAGCCGAGCTTCAAGTGTTTCTCGCATTTCTTTGGCTAACGAGCCGTGATGTGGAAAAAACTCGTTAGGCACAATGTTGCTCTCACACATCTCTGCAAGAGTAGTTGCAATGCTTTCGGTGCGGCTTCTGCTGTTGGCAAATACTAGGTGGTTTCCACCACGGCAAAGGCCATATAAATCGTTACATACTCTTTGCTCCGCAGTAAGCGTCTCATCTGTTACTACAGCGCTTTCAATGTATCCTTTCACTTGCATTTTTAACGATGATGAAGACTGCGTTTGCTTTATTATTTTACAAGGTAGTGATTTATTTGGTCTTAAAGATGCTGGGACACTTTCTAGGTCACCTAAAGTGGCACTTAAAGCCGTTCTGGGTATTGGCGAGTTTACGCGGCCAAGCAGATGCTCTAAGCGGTGCAGTAAACTCAACAAGTGATGGCCACGCTCAGTACCAATAAATGCGTGAAATTCGTCTATAACTATATGCTTTAAATTCTGAAAAGCAGATTTTACCCAACCACTGTCTCTTATTAATAATGACTCTAGGGACTCAGGCGTTATTAACACCATGCCGGATGGATTTCGTTTCAGCTTATTTTTTCGACCTTGCGAGCTATCACCATGCCAAGGTGTAACTTGTATGCCTAATAAATCTGACAAGCTTTCGAGTCTTCGGTCTTGATCGTTTATTAACGCCTTTAGCGGGCTGATATATAAAATGCCCACACCGCTTACTTCATCTGCGATACTACTTATTGCAGGTAAAAAAAATGCTTCCGTTTTACCTGCGGCAGTAGAGGCACTAATAAGCACATCAGTATTGCCTGAGAGGATAGGATCAATTGCTAAACATTGTATCTCTCTAAGTCGATCCCAACCTTGTTTAAAAATCCACTGCTGAATGCGAAAATCGAGCTTTTCGTGTGCGTTGATCATAATTTAAAGTCAGCTAGCTCATCGTCTTCAGATTCAATATCTAACTCTACATCGGAAGGTTTTTCCTGTGCTATATTAACATTTTCTATTAAGCTGTCCCACGAAATGTTTGGATTTTGATCAATCACGGCAAGCATATCTAAAAACGCTTTGATCGTATTTCTTGGTGTTCTGAAGTAAGCGTCTCCAATTGTTTTACTGCAATGGACTAAAAATGCTTTTAGGGACTCGTCAGGCACTAAATATAACGATTCATCCCCTGATGCGAAAACATGTCTAAGGTTTTTAAGTAATATGAATAACTCTTCTGGCGTTAAACTTGCCAAATGTAATGCTGGAGATGAGTAATCAATAACACCAGCTTGTTTTGCAAATGTATTGCCAGCTAAGCGAGATTGCAGCGCTTCATAACTATATAAGCCTTTTCTTGGATCAAGTAAAAACTCAGGTGTACCACCCAGTAAAAACCCTAAGTACTCAGCCGATCCTTGTAAGCAGTCGTTGAGTATTCTTAGAATTTGCTCGTAATTTGATAATCGTGCTTGGGTGCTATTGAGTTTGTATAAATTTACCATTTCATCGAGGTTAACTAATAACCCTTCGTAGCCAGCTTGCCTTACAAATAAGCTCATAAGCTTTAGAGAGTCATAAAACGATGCATCTGAAATAATACTTCTGATACCAAGATCTTTGCGAGCATCTGTTTTTGTAGCATATTCTGCTCTTAACCATTTTACAGCGTTGTTTTTAAGTTGCTCGTTATCTGTTTCATGGCCTGTCCAGTATGCTTCGATAACTTTTGCAAAGTCGTAACCACCTACAAGCTCAGAGAGTGACGCGAGCCTTTCGTGGATCACTGTGGTTATTTCCTTGCTTGTATTATCAGCTTCTTTTCGTGCTTCGGTAATAAACTTTTCAACCACACTGGTCAATGCATTACCATCAGGCTTATTACGAGTAGACATGTTTCTCATTAACTCAGAATACAAGTTTCTGGCTTGTCCTGATGATGCATGAATACGACGGTCGGGAGATAAATCCGCATTAACAGTAACTAGCTTTCGCTCTAATGCTATCGCTCTTACAACACTTAAAAAGAATGTTTTACCTGATCCATATTCACCAATAATTAACCGAAAAGCAGAGCCGCCCTCTGTCACTCTGTCGATATCTTTAATGAGCGCCTTAAGTTCATTACCACGGCCTACTTGTATATGCTGTATGCCGACTTTTGGGGTAACACCCGATTTAAGAGACTGTATAATTGCATCGCGCTCTTTTGCTCTAATTTTTTTTGCTGCCATTGTTATAACTCCCTTATCTCTTCGACTATTTCTTCATCAATGTATATATCACCATCGTCTTCGATTACTGGTGCATCCACTAAATCAAATGACCAGTCATTGATGGTTTCTATAGCACCATCGACCATTAATTTTAGCTCACTACACATTTGGGCTACCTCTTCGCGACCCCATTGCGCTTTAGCACATAGCTTTTCAAACAACTGGCTATGAGCCAGATCTAATCCATCAACTTCGTTTGTCAGCTCTGAGACTTCAATATAATCGCTTTCATCTTCACCTGAGATAAAGATCTGTTCCAACATATTTTTTGCTTCTGTTGTTTGGCTTTCATGAAGGGCTAATATTGTTTCATCTAAGCTAAATTCTGATGAGTTTTGATTACTTAGTGCTGGTTGGTGACTACTTGTAGTAAGCTGATGAATATCACTCGTAACAGACTCTTTATTCAACCCTAAATTTGTGTAGAGTTTTTCGATTTGCTTTACTTCTTTGTTATCAACATTGCCATCAGCGAGCGCAATAGACAGAATAAACCGTTTCACAAATTCTATTTCTTTTACACCTAAATTATTAAGTCTATTTTTTAACCCCGTATTATCTGATGGTGTAACTAATCGCCATGTAAGATAAGCCTTTAGAGATCGCTTTTCTGTATCCGTTAATTTTTCATCATGAGCAATTAGCTTTTCTAACTCTGAACTTTCTGACTCATCTACAATTCCATCTATATTTGCAACCATAGCACCTAAGCGCAGTGCGACACCGACTTGATTAAACGCATAGCTAGGGACGAACTCTTCCCCATGACCTGGATAAAATAATACAAGTTTGCCATCTAATTTAGGTTTTGTATGGTGATAACGTAAGTCAGGCGCAATACCAATATCAGCAAAGCTAGCTAAGTTATAAATGAGCTCACCTTCTTTCTTATTTATCGCTTTTGGTGCTGGTAAGTCTGTTTGCAACCAAAAATCAGCTACATTTGTTACCCCATCATGTTCTAAAATGATAGTTTGGGCCCACGTTTTAAACTTTTCGATTAATGGTGATGGTTGGCTATTAGCGATGGCACGAGGCAACAGTATTAATGCAGCTAAATCATCTTTGCTTGTATTAGTCTTAGCTAAATAACGGCTATAGCTAGCTAGTTCCTCAGTGACCATATCTGCTATTGGAATAAGCTTTTTTATAGGTGCTTTTAATATGCTCGGGTCAGGCAAACCGTCGAGTAAAATTTTAACGCTAGGGATGCCACCACTGGCAGCAAAGTACTCAGCGTTTAATTTAGTTTTATTTACTTTTACTTGCATCCCTTCTGGGAATTTTTGCTTGTAGTAAAGTTTGAAAAGTGAATCAAACTCTACATCGCAGCGTCTAGCTGCTGTTTTTAGATTGTATTGGTCTGTATTTTTAATCCACTCAAGTGCTAGTTCATCACTCACTCTTTCTGTGGCAACAACTTGCTCTGAAAGACGTAATTTAAAAAGTAGTGAATGACGCGTCTTCGGTAATATATGTTTTTTACTTTTAAATAATTCAGGTTTAAGTAAATACATAAATTCCAAAAAGTTTGCTGAGTAACCAGCAAAAGAACGATTTGAAATAAACACCTTGTGCAAACGCAGTACTTCATAAAAAATGTCTTCAAATTGTTCATCTCCAACTTTATCAACTTGACCATTTTCAATAACAAATCTTTCAAGTCCATAAAAGTACAAAAACACGAATCCTACTGGGGTATTGGCCGCGCTTCTGTCGGTTGCTAACCAGTCAAGGTAGGCTCCTCTACACTGTCTAGAAAGCCTGTTATAACTCGGCCAGTAACCAAGTGAATCATCTGTATAATAACCTAGCTGATGCCCCAAAGGGGTTGATGCGGGTAAAATTGGGTTTAATAATGCAGGCTCAGAGTCATAACCTCGAAGAGACTCCATTTTTTCACCTAAGTAAATAAATCCTCTTAGCTTGCGCTTGTGTATAATAGTTTCTTTCTTCTTATCAAGCCATTGGGCTTTTCTTGTACTTTTAATGTTTGCATTTTGAGGTTCTGTGCTCTCAAAAATATTAAATGTAGCAAAATCGTCCTCAGAATGTGTTGCACTATGGGCACTCTCTATAATTGGCGTAGGTTTATTAACAGCAGTGGTGTGAGTTTTTGGATTAGCCTGCTTTGCTGTGGTTAATTCAGTAGCTTGTTCGTGTAACTCAACACTAACTGATGCTTTTGTAGTTGTAATAGGAGCTATCGAGCTAGTTACGTCACTCGAAGGTCTAGATAAAGAAGGCTTAGATAAAGAATGTTTAGAAGCAGCCGCATCACGAGTTTCTTTTATATTTTGACTCGGGTTACCTAGCACTCTAGGCTTTGTTTTTTTTGAATCTGAGCGTGAACTTGTAATTAACCAAATTATCAATATAACAACTGCAATTATAAAAACGAATTCCATGCAACATCCCTTTAAAAATGGTTGGCACCATTTTGTTATTTAAAACTCCATCTACTACTAACATACCACTAAAAAATTCATAAATGTATAGTACTGTTGCTAAGTAATTTCAATTATTCTTAAGCAAACAATAAAACCGTCTTTAATAAAGCTTACTATGTATAGCAATTCAAACTGTTACTCGGGATTAACTTGATCACCCGTAGTAAAATGTCAAACTTACAGAATTCAAAGGCTAAACTGAACTTGGTTCATAATTAAAAAGTTGCCGCAGGTGGAGTACCAGCAAGAATTAAAGGCTCAAAACATGTAATACATAAAATACTACCTAACCCTTCAGGCTCTCTCAAAAAACGTCTAAGCTTGAATAGTTTTGCTTCATCTAAAGATAGAATTTTATTAGAGGTGTAGTTTTTCCCTCATCAGGTAAAAACACTTTGGAAACTGTAGACATAAATTAAGCTTTTAATTCCATTTAAATGATCATACTTAAGACAGCTAATTTAAAAATCAGAATATGGTTAAGCAAGCTTTAATAGCTTTATTTAAAAAGGATATGTTTATGAAGTATATTAAATTAAATTTGTAACACCCAAATGAGGAATTTGGGTGGCAGTCTTACCAGCCACATCTCGGCACACACGTCACAAACTGTGGCTGCTCCCTTCCGGGCCTGACCAGGTTCGCCTGCTAGTGTTGCGAGAGGACCAATAAGACTACCATTGAGGGCCTTGGTTGGCGCGGGAAGGATTATCTCTACTTTTGCTACGTTATTCAAGGGATAATCGAAAAAGAAAGTGCGATTGCATACTTCATATACAATCGCGGTCTTTTAAACTGTTTTATGTTTACTATTTGCTCTCTAACTGCGCTTTAATATTACGCAGTGCCGCTTTTACTTTTTTCATGTTCTCTGGGCCCATACGTAAAAGCTGTTTTTGTGCAGCGGGTAATTGCTCCCACTCTGCAAATGCATATTGGTAGGTTACTGAATCGCGCAGTAATGGTAAGTTACCTTCTGGCTCTGGTGTATCGAGTAATAAGTCGATTGCATCTTCAAGCGTTTGCGTAAACTCATTATCGCCGTAACCAATTTCTGTATAGGCATTATTAATAAGCGGTTTATATTCTTCAAATAAACGCACGGCTTGGGCGGCGCTCATACTAGTAAATATTTTTACATACGGGGTGTAACGTTCATAACTATTAGGATCGATAGTTAAAATATCACCTTCTGTGACACTAAATTTTTCTTCTGGCTTTATTACTGGTGTATGTTTTGTAGCAACTTTGCCCTTTGCTAAATTATCAACAAACACGACACCACGGCGAATAACATCATCGGTAATCATTAGCTCCATTACCGAATCACTTAAGTATTCATCCATTTTTGCCACAACAACTGCATCACTTTCATCAAGTGGTGGTAATTGCACGGCTGCTGGCTCGGCATCACGCTGCGCTGGCATTTCATAATCTTGTGGTTTATCTGGCAATACTGATGGAACATCTAAAACAGGATCATTCTCTGGCTTTAACTCCATCATAGGCTGCTCTACTGGTGCTGGCTCAACCTCAGTAAGCACTTCTGCTTCGTTGCTTGGCTTAAGCAATACAAATGCAGCGGCGCATACGAGTACCACTAAAATAATAATGGCAAAAAGTAGATTGTTATTAGGTGGACGTTTTTGAACATCTGACGCTGATGGTTTATCTGACATACGAACTCCATTAAAATTAAAATGCAATATCACTTAGAGTATTCTAAATGAGTTTAATTCATAGCTTACAGTAAATAATATTAAAAGCAGCTAAGGTATCCTTTGATTCTTC
Source organism: Pseudoalteromonas sp. SG44-5 (assembly GCF_014164175.1). Taxonomy (NCBI): domain Bacteria; kingdom Pseudomonadati; phylum Pseudomonadota; class Gammaproteobacteria; order Alteromonadales; family Pseudoalteromonadaceae; genus Pseudoalteromonas; species Pseudoalteromonas sp. SG44-5. The sequence continues at coordinate 29,045 of NZ_JACJES010000013.1, forward strand.
TAGCTTAAAGACTTAAAGTAAATAAATAAAGTAAAGACGTAGAACAGTTTAGTCCCTTATATGAAAATCAAGCAAGTTGATCCTAACAAACCCAAAGTTGCCCTTCTATTAACAGGGGGTGGCGCACGCGCTGCTTATCAAGTAGGCGTACTTAAAGCATTAGCTCATAGCATGCCTAGAACAGCGCCTCTGCCATTTAGAGTAATAAATGGTACATCTGCTGGGGCTATAAACTCTGCGGCGCTAGCTTGCTATGCCTCCTGCGCGCACTTAGCAGTTAGAAAGCTCGAGTCTGTATGGAAGAACTTTTCTACTTCTATGGTGTATAAAAGTGATTTTTTAAGTGTATTTGGTCATATTACTCGTAATATTTTAACCAGTTTTCAGTCAGAACATATAAATCATCCGCCTGCGAGTTTATTAAACAATCGGCCACTGCGTAAATTATTAAACGAAATATTAGATTTACATCGCATTGAACGCAATTTACATCACAATTACTTAGAAGCGCTTTCGATTACCGCCTCTAGTTATACTACTGGTGATTCGGTGGCGTTTTATCAATCTAATACACGCCTACCATGGCAACGCGCTAAACGTGAGGGCCGCGCTACGCGTATTAATGTTGAGCATTTAATGGCTTCGAGCGCCATTCCTATGGTGTTTCCTAGTGTAAATATTTATAACCATTACTTTGGTGATGGCTCTATACATCAGTTATCGCCTCTAAGCCCATCAATACATTTAGGCGCTGAAAAAATATTCATTATTGGTGTTGAGCAGCCTAAAGAGTTACACCCTGTGGGTTACTCTGCTCATTACCCTGGGCTGTCTTCGGTTGCAGGGCATTTACTCGACAGCGTGTTTACCGATACTATGCAATCTGACTTAGAACGGCTAGAGCGAATTAACCGCACCTTAGGCTTGCTGCCAGCTCGCGATAAACACCAAGAACTTAAGCGCATAGAAACCTGCGTGATCAACCCATCACAAAACTTTAATGCTATTGCCGCGCAGTACTACGACGATATGCCATGGGCAATTAAAGTGTTGCTTAGGATCATAGGGGTTAAAAAACATTCGCAATCGAGTTTAACCAGCTATTTATTATTTGAAAAACGTTATACCCAACATTTAATACAAATTGGTTATGAGGATGGCATGAAAAAGCTACCTGAAATACGTAAGTTTTTAGAGCTAGATTAGGGCGCTGATGCATGCTCGCCCTGCATCATCTAAGTAACTTACTCAATACCATCAAATAAATAATGCTCTACTCGCTCTACGCGCCTTGGTTTACCTTGCAGTATTAAAATATCGTTGGCTAGTAATATAGTGTGATCTGATGGATTCTCTATTTCATTATTTTGTCGGCGCAGTGCTTTTATAGACACTTTTCGTTTTGCTAAATTAAGCGCCGCAATACTTTTATTAACCGCAAAAGCTTTATCGGGTAGCGCTATTACATGCAAGTATTCAAGGCGTTCATGCGCGTCTTCGTCTACATCAAGGTACTCACCGGTAAAAAAGCGTTGCAATAATTGATAACGGTTATGCCTTTCGGTGCTAACACGGCGAATAATACGGCTCATTGGTACCCCCGACATAGACAAAACATGCGAAACCAACATTAAGCTAGCTTCAAGGGTTTCTGGCACAACTTCGGTAACCCCCAGTTCTTTTAAACGCTCCAGCTGACTGTCGTCTTTGGTTCTTATTAGTATTTTTACCTCTGGGGCAACTTGCTTGATTGCATCTATTACTATTTGCGTTTGCTCAAACTCAGTAAAGGTAATAATGACTAAACGTGCTCGCTCTACTCCCGCACATTTTAAAATATCTTTTTGTTTAACATGGCCAAATAATATAGGCTCACCAGCCGCTTTACCTTCTTGAACTAAAATTGGATTACTTTCTATTGCTATATAATCAATGGCTTCTGGTTTTAAAAAACGTGCAACCGTTTGCCCCACCCGTGAAAAGCCACAAATAATGACATGATCACTATACAGTGTGCTGCTTTTAGGTTCACTTTCCCACGCTTGGCTTGCACGATCTAGCACGCCAATACGCTTTAAAATAAAAGGTGTTTTATCAATTAAAAAGGGCGTAAGCGCCATAGAAAGCACCCCTAAAGCAATTAAAAACGATACTTGCTGATTAGTTAGTAACTGATGCTGAGCGCCTAGCGCTATAAGTACAAAACCAAACTCCCCCATTTGCCATAGCATAAATGCACATGCTAGCGCGTCTTGTTTTCGCTCGCCCATTAGCTGAGCACTTATTGCCATTACCGCTATTTTTAATACTAATAACCCAACTAATGCGCCAATAATAAGTAAGCTATTATTAAGCACATACATTACATTGAGCTGCATGCCGACAGTGACAAAAAACAACCCCATTAAAATATCTCTAAATGGCCTAATATCTGCCTCAAGCTGATGCCGATAATGGCTTTCTCCTAGCATCATGCCTGCTAAAAAAGCGCCCAGTGCCATAGATAAACCAAATGAGTAGGTGAGTAAGGCAGCAAATAAAGCCACCAGCAAAGTGGTAAGCATAAATAGCTCGTCGGTACGTACTAACGCAATTTCATTAAATACTTTAGGCAAAATCCATTTACCTATAGCCCAAAGTAGTAAACAAACAAACGCCCCCTTAGTGAGTGCTACTGCTAACGCCCAGCTAATACTTTGCGATCCGGTAGCGGCTAATAAAGGTAAAATAATCAGTAAAGGCACAACCGCAATGTCTTGCAATAAAAGCACTCCAATGGCGAGCTGCCCACGGCGTTTATTTAACTCTCCGTTTTCTTTTAATAGCTTAACAACCACAGCAGTTGAGGACAGCATCATAATAACGCCAATTGTAAAACTGGTGAGCAAACTAAAGTTTAAGCAATATAAAATCACAATAAGCACTGTACTGGTTACTACAACCTGCAATGATCCTAAGCCAAATACTATATTGCGCATTGCCATTAGGCGCGAAATAGAAAACTCGAGCCCCAAACTAAATAATAAAAATACTATACCTAGTTCAGCTACTAAATCCATTTCGTGAGTTTGCGTCATCCAGCCAACACTGTGACTACCCGCTAAAACCCCTGTTGCTAAATAAGCCAATATAGGAGGTAGCCCTACGCGCTTAAAAATCCATACAAATAAGACAGCAGCGACTAATAAAGTAAAAATTTGAGTATTAATATTTTGCAAATATTACCTCGTTACTTATAAAAACAGCCATGCTTAACTATAGCAATCACCAATTTATCGGCCAGTTTTTAAATGTGGCATAAAATTCGCTTGGTATTATAAGATCATATACTCGGGGGAAATAAATCAATGGAAAATGTGCATATATTGACACAACGTATTGCTGGACGCGGAGAGTTTTTGCCGTTTTCGGCTGAGCATTATCGTAAAAATGAACCGGCAGCAACGCAAGAGCTAGCTGCAAAATTACAAACCAGTTTAATACTCGAAGATATATTAGCTATTTATGCAAAATTTGCAAAACAACTGCTAAATTTTTCAGGAATACAGTTCAAGTCGGCGCTAGGTACAGTGCAAACGCCTGATTGCGATATTGATACGCTTTCTTATACCTTTGATTTAAATGTAGAGAACAGTAATTTAGGGCAATTAATATACTTTAGTAAATACCCACTGAGTGTGGCCATAGAAAAAAAACTACAATATTTTCATAGTGCGCTGCTCTACCCTTTACGTAATGCGATAATGTATAACCGGGTATTAAAACTTGCCACAAAAGATGCATTAACTGGACTAAGCAATAGAAGTCAATTTAATGACACCTTACTGCAAAAGCTTGAAAACTGCCGCCGTTACCAGCGCCCATTTAGTTTAATGTTGCTTGATTTAGACAGTTTTAAGCAAGTAAACGATAATTTTGGTCATAAAGTGGGTGACGATGTACTTAAAGAGTTTGCCTTAGTACTTAATGGCTCTATTCGAGGCACTGACTCTGTATTTAGATTTGGTGGCGATGAATTTGCAATACTCATTGAAGATCCTGAGTTTACTACTAATAAAGTAATAGCTGAGCGCATTATGCAACGCGTTAAAAACTCAAAAATAATGGCGCAGTACTTAGTTACTACCAGTATTGGCTTTACTTTAGCGAGTAGCCAAGACACCGAAAACGATGTTTTTTCGCGAGCCGATAAGGGTTTATATAAAGCCAAAGCAGCGGGACGAAATTGCGCCAAAGCATATTAAGTACAGCGGTTAATATTGTTGTAAATAAAAAGCCTAGCTTCCCCCGCTAGGCTTTTTATTGCTGCCTAAGTAGTTTTAATAAGTCTACCTACTTAGGGAGCAACTTTGCCGATAAAAACTTATACATAACCAACGCAATGCAAAAACCAAAAAAGAAACCACTGAGTAAATTAAGTAATGCAGCAATGCTAGCAAGTGGCGTAAATAACACTAACAACAGCGGTACACTCACTCCTAAAATAAAAAACAGCCCACCTTTACCTAACCAATAAGCCAGTAAAATACTAGCGCACACTATTCCACCCGCTATAGCGCAGCCTAATGTCACTATATCAAGCGTTAAAAAATAATTAGCAAGCACAGCAATAACCGCTGTAATTAGCATACCTTGTGGTGCTTTATTTACTAACGATAAGCCTACATGCGGCTCCTTACTCATTATTTACACTCCCAATAAATACCGTTTTCATCACTATGGTTAGCACTTATAAAATAGCCTACCACTTGTACTAGGTCATCATTATAAAAAATTAACGGCACATTAGCACGCAGCCAAGGAGCCACTTTTGCATCTTTAAACCAATGCTTGAGCGTATTACTTCCTGGTTTTTTTAAAGGTTTGATGCGCGCACTATTACAATTAAAACGCACGCTTACTTGCTCATCTGCAGTTGGCGCTCTGACTCCTACGCCACTGTGTTTTTTTAGTAAGCGACCATCGGCAAGCTTTAGCTCACTGCGAGTAATTAGTGTGTTGTTTAATATTTGCGTACTTGGTACAACAAAATATAAATGCCCTTGATGGCGGCGTATTTGTCCATCACTAAGCTCAATAAGCATTTGTGCATCGCTTTTAGCTGCAATAGCCTGATTAATTATTTGCTCCAGCTGCTTTTGCGATGGTAATACATGAGTAAATAGCTCTAGCCATGCACGTACTACATTGGCTGTTCTAATCGGAGTAAATTTGGCAATAGCACTTATATTTAACGCCTGCTGAGAATTAACGCATTGCGTTAAATCAATGTGAGTATATTCGTTGAGTAAAGCGTGTTGCTGCTGCAGTAAACTAATACTGCGAGCGGTACATTGTTCAAAACCATTAAAGCGCGCTGCTAATATTGGCACAACTTGCTGGCGCATAAAGTTACGCTCAAAGCGCTCATCAGTATTAGAATCATCGGTAACATGGTTAAGTGCATATTGCGCCGCAAAGGCTTCTATATCACTGCGTTTTACCGCTAACAGCGGCCTGAAACATAATCGCCCGCTGGTTAAAGTGCGCTCGCGCTGCATTGCACCTAAACCTTTTAAACCCGAGCCACGTTTTAAGCGCAGTAAAAAGGTTTCTATTTGGTCGTTTAAATGTTGCCCAAGTAAAATAATGCTGCCATGTGGGCTTAGCTCATCTAATGCTTGGTAACGAGCATCGCGCGCTTGCGCCTCTAGGCTCGTGCGTGACTGCTGCTCTATATTTACTTTAGCCGTTTGAAATGGCACATTTAGCTCATTGCACAGGGTTTGACAAAAAACCTGCCAGTCGTCGGCATACTGGCTCAAACCATGGTGTATATAAATAGCAGAAACTTGCAGTGCAGGATCCTGCACTCGTAAAGCATGCATTAAATGCAGTAACACCACAGAATCAACGCCACCAGAAAGTGCCACAGTAAACACCCTATGACCTTGCTCAATATATTGACCCAATGATTGTTTTACTTGTTGATAAATAAGCGATGTGTGCATTAATTTAACCTGAGCTCCAGATAATTTAGCCAATAATTTTAAAATACTAGGGTCTGTTGACCTTTGCGGATTAAAATTTATTCAAACTAGGGGCGATTTAATCACGGCGCGAGGTTTGTAACCTAGTGGGCTAAGTAAAAACCGAGCAACAAAGAGTCAATCGCCCCTAGGTAGAACCCTTCGGGCAGCGCATGTTTGGCATTGATCCTACGTTATCGCCTATTTATGGGGAATAACCACACCACATAGGCTCTGCCTTGCCTAAATACCAAACACACTGCTGTAAATTTAACCTTGAAAGATAAACAGACCCTAAGTTTTAGGTACTTGATTTTAGCCATTTTAAAACAAAAAAACCGCATAAGCGGCTTTTTTAAATATTTATTGCTAATTATTAAAAGAATTTAAGAGCAATAACCAAACGACATTAAGCGTTTGTAGCGCTGATCAAGCATCTCTTCAAGCGAAAGTGCTTGTAGGTCGGCTAAGTCACGCTTTAATCGCACTTTTAAATTACGTGCCATAGCATCATAATTACGGTGCGCTCCACCTAATGGCTCATCTACTAAGTTGTTAATTAGGTCTAACTCTTTAACTCGCTTAGCAGTTACACCCATAGCTTCAGCAGCAAGTGGGGCTTTATCGGCGCTTTTCCATAAAATAGACGCACACCCTTCAGGAGAAATTACTGAGTAAGTACTGTATTGCAACATGTTAACACGATCGCCAACACCAATTGCTAACGCACCACCCGATCCACCTTCACCAATAACCGTACAAATAGTTGGCACTTTTAAAGAGGCCATTACTTTAAGGTTACGGGCGATAGCTTCTGACTGGCCACGCTCTTCAGCACCCACACCAGGATAAGCTCCAGGGGTGTCGATAAAGGTCATAATTGGCATTTTAAAACGCTCAGCCATTTCCATTAAGCGCAATGCTTTACGGTATCCTTCAGGCTTTGGCATACCAAAGTTACGTTTAATTTTTTCAGCGGTACCACGGCCTTTTTGTTGGCCAATAACCATTACTGGTTCGCCATCTAAACGCGCTATACCACCTAAAATTGCCGGATCATTAGCAAAAGTACGATCACCTGCAAACTCGTCAAACTCCGTAAAAATACGCTCGATATAATCTCGAGTATAAGGACGCAACGGATGACGTGCCAGCTGTGATACTTGCCAAGCGCCAAGTTCAGAGAATATTTTCTCTTTTAATCGGTCGCTTTTCTCTTTTAGCTTGCTGACTTCCTCTTCTAATTCAAGGTCTAATTCGCCAGCGCGGCTTACATTTTGTAATTCTTCAATTTTCACTTCTAATTCTGCAATCGGAAGCTCAAAATCAAGATAATTGAGGCTCATGCTCTAAACTACCTAATTAGTTAAATTCTAGTTCTACATCTTGCGCTGCCATTAGCGATAACTTATGAATTAAGTCGTCACTTGGCGTAACACACCATTCGATCCCTAGGGTTAATTGCGCCAATGCATCTGGGCGTTGGTAATAAACCTTGATCGGACACGTTCCCATTTTATATGGTTCGAGTACTTTTTGTAATTTATCGAAGAAACCTGCCTCGACTTGCACCATGTTCAGCGTCATTTTAATCGCTTTAATACGTTTTTCACGCGCTTGAGCAATGGTGTTTATTTCTCTGGCGGTCATTGTAATACCACCAGAGAAGTTATCAAAGCTGACCTGTCCAGATATCACCAAAATATTATTAACTTGGAGCATATCTTGGTATTTTTCAAACTCATCTGAATATAAGCGTACATCAATGCGGGCGCTCTTGTCATCTAAAGTTATTAATGCCCACCTATTTCCTTTTTTATTAATTAGCACTCTGGCCGAAATTACAAGCCCTGCAGCTGTAGATACTACATCGCGATTAGTAGGCTGTAAATCGACCAATTTACCACTGGTATAATATTTTAGCTCGCGGCGATATTGATTTATTGGATGACCGGTTAAATAAAGACCAAGAGTTTCTTTTTCGCCATCGAGCCATTCGTTATCGGTGAGTCCTGTGGCTTTAATAAAGGCTTGCTCTACTTCATCGGGTTCAGTGGCTAATAAGCCAAATAAATCACTTTGTCCTAATAACTCTGCTTTATTGTGCTGATCGGCGGCGCGCATGGCACTTTTTAAGCTTGCCAATAACGTGGCGCGCCCTGATTGAGTTTTTTCAGGGCCTAGCTGATCAAGTGCCCCTGAATAAATAAGTTTTTCGGTTACACGTTTATTTAAGCGTTTTAAATCAACACGGGCACAAAAATCAAATAAATCTTTAAATGGTCCGCCCTTAGCGCGTGCTTCTAAAATTGCATCTACAGGTGCTTCACCTACTCCTTTAATAGCGCCAATACCGTAAACAATTTCGCCTTGCAGGTTTACTGTAAATTTGAACTCGCCTGCATTCACATCAGGCGGGAGCAAGGTGAGTTTCATGTTTTCACATTCATCCACCAAAATAACTATTTTGTCGGTATTATCCATATCGGCCGACATTACCGCAGCCATAAACTCTGCTGGATGATGGGTTTTCATCCACAGTGTTTGATACGACACTAATGCATACGCAGCGGAGTGCGATTTATTAAAACCATAACCTGCGAACTTTTCTACCAGATCGAAGATCTTAATTGCTAGTTCGCCGTCAATGCCGTTATTTCGCGCACCATCTTCAAATGTTGAACGCTGTTTTGCCATTTCTTCGGGCTTTTTCTTACCCATAGCACGGCGCAGCATATCGGCGCCGCCTAGTGTATAGCCTGCTAATACTTGGGCTATTTGCATTACTTGTTCTTGATACAAAATAATGCCGTAGGTTGGCTCTAAAATAGGTTTTAAGCTTTCGTGCTGATACTGCGCATCGGGGTATGAGATTTCTTCGCGGCCTAATTTTCGGTCGATAAAGTTATCTACCATGCCCGATTGCAGCGGACCGGGTCGAAACAAGGCTACTAAAGCAATCATATCTTCAAAGCTGTCGGGCTTTAAGCGCCTTACTAAGTCTTTCATGCCCCGTGATTCTAGCTGAAACACCGCAGTCGTTTCGGCGCGCAGTAGTAACTCAATACTCTTTTTATCATCCAACGGAATAGTATTAATATCTACTGGTTCTTTACCGGTGCGCGCTAAGCGCTCGTTGGTCATGTCGAGCGCCCACTGCAATATAGTCAGCGTTCGTAAGCCTAAAAAGTCAAACTTAACTAAACCGGCAGTTTCTACATCGTTTTTATCAAACTGAGTAACCGGAAACTTACCTTCGTCATCGCAATAAAGAGCAGCAAAGTCGGTAATTGTGGTGGGCGATATTACTACCCCACCCGCATGTTTACCGGCGTTACGTGTACACCCTTCGAGAATACGACACATGTCGATTAAATCTTTTACTTCATTGTCGCCATCGTAGGCTTCTTGCAAGCGTGGCTCTATATCAAATGCCTTGGCAAGTGTCATCCCAGGATCGCCTGGGATCATTTTTGAAATACGATCAACAAAACCGTACGGGTGACCTAGCACTCGGCCAACATCGCGTATTACCGCTTTTGCCGCCATGGTTCCAAAGGTAATAATTTGCGATACCGCGTTACGCCCATACAAGGCCGATACATGATCAATCACCTCATCGCGCCTATCCATACAAAAATCGACGTCGAAGTCGGGCATTGAAATACGTTCTGGGTTCAAAAACCGCTCAAACAGCAAGTCAAATTCCAATGGATCAAGGTCGGTAATTTTAAGCGCGTAGGCTACCAGTGATCCTGCACCTGACCCACGCCCAGGGCCAACTGGAATATTGTTATCTTTGCTCCACTGAATAAATTCCATTACGATTAAGAAATAACCAGGGAATCCCATTTCGTTAATTACACCAAGCTCTATATCTAGACGCTCATCGTATTCAACGCGTTTTTCTTTACGCTCTTGCTCATCAGGAAATAAAAACTGCAATCGCTCTTCAAGACCGTCTTGTGACACCTTAACTAAAAAGTCTTCAATTTTAAGTGAGCCGGTCGGATAATCTGGCAAAAAGTAAGTGCCAAGCTGCACCGTTACATTACAGCGTTTGGCTATTTCTACGGTGTTTTGTAATGCCTCTGGAATGTCGCTAAATAACTCAGCCATTTGCTCTGGCGTTTTTAAGTATTGCTCTTCTGAAAATCGTTTAGGGCGGCGTTTATCATCCAGTGTATAACCATCAAAAATAGCCACGCGAATTTCGTGTGCTTCAAAGTTTTCTGGTTTTAAAAACACCACTTCGTTAGTGGCCACAACGGGTAATTGCTCTTTAGCAGCAAGCTCTACCGCCATGTGCAAGTAATCTTCTTCAAGCGGTCGATTAGTTCGAACCAGCTCAAGGTAGTAGTTATCACTAAAATGCTGTTTATAAAAACTAACAACCGATTCAATAACACTCGGATTATTTTTTAATAACGCTTTACCTAAATCGCCGTCTTTTGCACCAGAGAGTATTATTAACCCGGCTTTAAGTTCTATTAGCCAATCACGATCAATCACCGGGCGATGAAATACATGCCCGCGCTGATATGCTTTAGATATTAATAAAGTGAGGTTTTTATAACCTTGATTGTCTTTTGCTAAAATAGTAATGCGGCTTGGCTCGTTTTCAAACTCAGGGCTGCGTAGCCAAAAGTCAGCACCCACTATAGGTTTTATACCTGTGCTGTGGGCTGTTTCGTAAAAGCGCACTAAGCCACATAAGTTCATTTGGTCGGTAATAGCAATTGCCGGCATTTGTAGTTCTTGTGCTTTGGCTACAATTGGCTTGGTTTTGGCAAGGCCATCAACCATCGAAAAATCAGAGTGAACTCTTAAGTGAACAAAATCTGGAGCTGCCATGTTTACGCCTCACCTTTGGCTTGCGCTAATACACGTTGCACTGGTTTAAAGCTTTTACGATGCTCCTTTATTGCGCCATATTGCTCAAGTGCTGCAAAATGCGCTTTGGTTGGATAGCCTTTATGCCCTGCAAAACCATATTCTGGGTGGCGTTTATCTAGCTCTACCATTTCGTTGTCGCGCGCTACTTTAGCTAAAATAGAAGCGGCTGAAATTTCGGCTACTAAGCTGTCGCCTTTTACTATTGCTTGCGCTGGCATGGTTAACTTAGGTAGGCGGTTGCCATCTATAAATACAAATTCAGGTTGCGTGCTTAGCCCCTCTACTGCGCGAGTCATGGCAAGCATAGTGGCGTGCAGAATATTTAGCTCATCAATCTCTGTTGGGCTGCAACGACCATACGCGTAACACAATGCTTTTTCTTGAATTTCAATGGCAAGCGCTTGGCGTTTTTTATCCGTTAATTTTTTTGAATCTGCTAAACCTGCAATAGGCTTTGAGGGATCTAAAATAACGGCAGCAGTAACTACGTCGCCAACAAGGGGGCCACGCCCTACTTCGTCAACACCGGCAATAAGGGCTACATTGGGTCGTTCAATTTGCATTTATTAACTCCGCTACAGCATTGGCTGCTTGTTCGCTGGCATTTAACCTAATTTTTTTGTGGATCGCTAAAAAGCGTGCTTTTAATGCTTGGTTATCGGTATTTAGCATAGGCGTAAGTGCTTGCGTTAAATTAGCTACATTGCACTCACTTTGCAAAAACTCGGGTACGAGTTCTTCATCGGCCAATAAATTCGGCAATGAAAAATACTTTATATTAAAGGTAAATAAGGTTTTAAAAATCCAATAGCTCAGTGGTTTAATTTTATAACCCACTACCATGGGCTTTTTATACAGCATGCCCTCAAGCGTGGCAGTACCCGACGCTAATAAAATAGCATCGGCTGCTTGCATAGCTTGTTTTGATTGTCCATCCAGCAAACTAATTTTAAGCGTTGGCGCAGTAGCATTTAAAATTTCAGTAAACTGCGCTTTGCGTTTGGCGTTAACCAATGGCACCACAATTTTAAGTGCTGGGTTTTGCGCTTGTAACTGCACGGCTGTTTTAATATAGGTTTCGCTTAATAAGCCTACTTCTGAGCCGCGACTACCAGGTAGCAGGGCAAGTACTTTATCATCTGGGCTTAAACCTAGCTCTTTGCGGGCTTTGCTATCGTCGTGCTCAAGCGCTATATCGTCTGCTAATGTGTGCCCTACAAATGTACAAGGTACTTGGTGCTTGTCGTAAAATTCTTTTTCAAACGGTAATAATGCAAGCACTAAGTTAGTAGCAGCACTTATGGTATGAATGCGTTTTTCTCGCCATGCCCAAACCGAGGGGCTTACGTATTGTACTGTTTTAATTCCGGCGTCTTTAAGGGGTTTTTCTACGCGCAAGTTAAAATCGGGCGCATCTATGCCAATAAATACATCGGGTGGGTTATCAATAAAATGTTGCACCAGTTGTTTACGTATTTTAAGTAAGCGTGGTAGGCGCCCTAATACTTCAACCAACCCCATTACCGATAATTCATCCATGTCGTAAAGCGTGTTACAGCCTTGCGCCTGCATTTTAGGGCCCGCTATACCTTCAAAAATCGCATCGGGAAAATGCTTTTTAAGTGCTTTAATTAAGCCTTCACCTAAAATATCGCCCGACAGTTCACCTGCCACAATACCAATTCGTAGTTGTTTTTGATCTTTATTCATTTGATTTTTTCACACGTAAACTAGGGCCTGTTTGCCTTTATGGGTTAACAGGCTCTGGGCGTTAATTGAACCTAGTTTACCGCGTTTTCGTATTGGATTAAATGCTTAAAACTAAGTGCTTAAATTTGCTAAAAATAGCCCAGGTACTGTATGCTTTTGATACTGATTAAGCACTAACCGCTTATATTGAGTTTTACTAATATAAATATTGACTTCAAATGGTCAAAAGTAAATACTAACGCAACTTTCAGTAATTACTGAAACCTTATAAAACCAACGCACCCGTCAAATTATTGCTTTGTGCTGTAACTACATCACATATTTAGGAGCTAAACATGATAGATGAAACCTTTGTGGATCTATCGCGATTGCAGTTCGCTGTTACCGCCCTCTTTCACTTCTTATTTGTACCTTTAACCATAGGTATGACTTGGATCTTAGTTATTATGGAATCGGTTTATGTTATGACCGGTCGTGAAATTTATCGCGATATGACTAAGTTTTGGGGGAAATTGTTTGGTATTAACTTTGCAATTGGTGTGGCTACGGGTCTTACCATGGAGTTTGAGTTTGGTACCAACTGGTCTTATTACTCCCATTACGTAGGTGATGTTTTTGGGGCTCCCTTAGCAATTGAAGGGTTAATGGCATTCTTTTTAGAATCAACTTTTGTGGGTATGTTCTTTTTAGGTTGGGATAGACTCTCTAAACGCCAGCACTTAGGTGCTACCTTTTTAATGGCAATTGGTACTAACATGTCGGCGTTATGGATTTTAATTGCCAACGGCTGGATGCAAAACCCAGTAGGTGCCGAGTTTAATTACCAAACCATGCGCATGGAAATGACCAGCTTTGCAGAGCTGGTATTTAACCCTGTAGCACAGGTTAAATTTATTCATACTGTATCTGCAGGTTATGTTGCTGCATCTATGTTTGTGCTCGGTATTAGTGGTTATTATATTTTAAAAGGACGCGACTTAGCCTTTGCTAAACGCTCGTTTTCAGTCGCCTCTGGCTTTGGTTTAGCCTCTATTTTTTGTGTTATTTTACTCGGCGATGAATCGGGTTATGAAGTAGGCGAAGTGCAAAAAGTAAAACTGGCCACCATTGAAGCAGAATGGCATACCGAAGAAGCCCCAGCAGCGTTTACACTTATAGGTTTCCCCGATTCAGAAAAGCAGGTAACTCACGGCGCTGTAAAAATCCCGTATGCATTAGGGCTTATTGCAACGCGCTCGCTCGATGAGCAAGTGACCGGTATTAACGATCTAGAAAAACAACACGAAGTGCGAATTCGTAACGGTATGATTGCGTACGAATACCTAGTAAAACTGCGCGCTGGTGATGACACACCTGAAAACGTCGCTAAATTTAACACCCTAAAAGACGATTTAGGCTACGGCCTATTACTGAAGCGTTATACATCTGATGTAGTAGATGCCACAGAAGAGCAAATTCAAAAAGCAGTTAAAGACTCTTTTCCTAAAGTGGGCCCAATGTTTTGGTCTTTTCGTATTATGGTTGGCTGTGGCGTATTAATGCTGGGTGTGTTTATTCTTGCTTTTTACTATAACGCGCAGCGAGTTATTGAGCAAAAACGTTGGCTATTATGGGCTACTGTTTTAAGTATTCCACTGCCGTGGATAGCCATTGAATTTGGTTGGATTGTGGCTGAATATGGTCGCCAGCCTTGGGCTATTTCTGAAATATTACCAACCTTTTTAGCAACTTCTACGCTAACGGTAAAGGATATTTTAATTAGCTTAACTGGGTTTATTGTATTTTATACCGGCTTAGCCATTGTTGAAGGTTGGTTAATGCTACGCTTTATTAAGCAAGGCCCAAGCTCACTACATACCGGTAAGTATCACTTTGAACTACCTAATAACACCACTGAAGGTAGAGGAGAGCAATCATGATTTTTGATTATGAAACATTAAAAATGCTATGGTGGTTGATCATAGGCATACTGCTAATTGGCTTTGCAATTACCGACGGCATGGATATGGGCGTTGCTATGCTGCTGCGCCTAGTGGGTAAAACTGATTCAGAGCGCCGCACCGTTATTAATACTATTGGCCCGCATTGGGATGGCAACCAAGTATGGTTTATTACCGCCGGTGGTGCACTATTTGCCGCGTGGCCTATGGTATATGCAGCGGCTTTTTCAGGCTTTTATTTTGCTATGATGCTGGTATTGTTTGCATTATTTTTTAGACCACTTGGGTTTGATTACCGCAGTAAAGTAGATTCAAAACGCTGGCGTAATAACTGGGACTGGGGCCTATTTGCTGGTAGTGCCATTCCTGCATTAGTATTTGGTGTGGCCTTTGGTAACCTATTTTTAGGTGTGCCTTTTAGCATTGATAACTTTTTACGAGTAAGTTACCAAGGTTCGTTTTTTGCACTACTTAACCCATTTGCACTGTTAGTAGGTGTAATTAGTATTACTATGTTAATAGCTCATGCAGGTATGTGGCTACAATTGCGTACTGCTAGCTTAGTTGCAGAGCGCTCAGGGCAATATGGTCGTTATGCACTTATTCTATTTATTGTGCTATTTGCAGCAGCTGGTTTTTGGGTTGCTAATTTAACGGGTTATCAAATTGTATCTATGCCGGATACACAAAGCCATGCCGACCCACTGGCAAAAGTAGTTACAACTGCGCAAGGTGCTTGGCTAACTAATTACAGTGAGCGCCCTTGGACTATGACCTTCCCTATTTTAGCGTTTGCAATGGCACTCAGTGCATTGTTGTTCTCTAAATTAAATAAACCCGCATTAGGGCTTGCTTCAACTAGCTTAATGTTAATAGGCATTATTATGACGGCAGGCGTATCACTGTTCCCCTTTATTATGCCATCGAGTAATAACCCAAATATTAGTTTAACTATTTGGGATGCGGTGTCGAGCCATATGACGCTTAACGTTATGTTTGTTGCCGTAGTTATTTTTGTGCCAATTATTTTATCTTACACCACCTGGTGTTACGTAAAAATGTGGCGCCGCGTTACGGTAGAAGAAATAGAAAACAACCCTCACGGTAGCTACTAAGGAGACTAAACTATGTGGTATTTCGCTTGGATTTTAGGTGTACTTTTAGCCTGTACCTTAGGTGTAATAAATGTAATGTGGTATGAGTTTCAGCAAAATAAAGACAGTATTGCTGATGACGAGCAAGTAATGCATGATTTATTAAAAGAGACTAACACAACTAAAAATGACGACTAACACCCGCCCTGATCGCGCGCAACAGCAGTCTTTGCGCGCTTTTTTAAAGCGTCAAAGTAAACCCGCTGCAATGCTATTAAAGCTAAGCATTGCACTGGGTACTGTTAACGCATTACTCATGATTGCAGGTGCTTATTTACTTGCTCAAGCTATTCATAATGTAATTTTTGAACAGTATAGTTTGGCTGAAATCACCTACTTATTATGGCCTTTGGCCGGTATTATTTTACTGCGCGCGGTATTTTTAACACTAAGTGAACGCTTTAGCGCTTATGCTGCACTTAAAATAAAGTCGGCAATGCGCCAAACCCTACTTAATAAGCTCAGCCTGCTTGGGCCAAGCTATGTAGAGCAACATGGCCAAGGTGCTACCCTCAATACATTGCACAATGGTGTAGAAGCGCTACACGATTATTATGCTAAGTACCTACCTGGCGTTGCCTACAGTGCGCTTATTCCGCTGGCTATATTAATCGTTATTTTTCCGACAGATTACAAAGCTGGGCTAATATTTTTATTAACTGCGCCGCTTATTCCTTTTTTTATGATTTTAGTTGGCTCAAAAGCCGAAGCGCTTAATCAACAACGTTGGCAACAACTGACGGTATTAGGGAATTACTTTTTTGATCGCGTACAAGGGCTTACCCAACTTAAACTATTTAACGCCACTCGCTTAGAGCTAAAACAAATTGCTAAAATATCTGATGACTTTAGACACGCAACACTTAGCGTATTAAAAATTGCTTTTTTATCATCATTTGCATTGGAGTTTTTAGCAACCATTAGTGTGGCCTTAGTGGCGGTTATTATTGGTTTTAGATTGTTTTTTGGCACACTTGATTTTGCCACTGGTTTTGTGGTTTTACTGTTAGCGCCTGAATTTTATTTGCCGCTGCGTCAATTAGGCAGCCACTATCATGCGCGCTTGCAAGGTATAAGTGCCGCCGCCGACATGCTAATAATTTTAAATGCCCCATTGCCTGAGCAACAAAGCGAACACACCACAGACAAAATTAGCGCTACTATTAGCTCAATTACAGTTAATAACCTTAGCTTTACCTACCCAAATAGTGACGAAGGAATAAAAAATATAAACTTATCTCTACCCAACAAAGGGTTAATTGCCGTTGTTGGTGCTAGTGGCTCGGGTAAAAGTACCCTGTTTGATTGTTTATTGGGGTTTCACCCCGAGGTCATTAAGCATATAAGTATTAATCAGCAAATTTTAAGTACTGCACATATTGGGCAATTACAAAGCCACATTGCGTGGATACCGCAATCAGCCACGTTATTTTACGACACTATTGCTGCCAATATTAAATTAGCAAAGCCTAATGCAACGCAACAAGAGCTTGAGCATGCAGCAAAGCAAGCAGGCGCTTTGAGCTTTATAAAGGCACTGCCTGATGGTTTTAATACTTTAATTGGCGAGCAAGGTGAGGGACTTTCTGGTGGTCAAAAGCAACGTATTGCCCTTGCGCGTGCTTTTATAAAACAAGCACCTGTATTGGTACTTGACGAACCTACTGCGCACCTTGATAGCGAAACCGAACAAGTTATTCAACATGCTATAGCTGATTATGCAAAAAATAATTTAGTGCTAGTTATTGCCCATCGGCTCAATACAGTCAAAAATGCTGAGCAACTTATTGTAATGCACAATGGCAAAATAGCTCAGCAAGGTTGCTTTAATAGCTTAGCGGCTGAAGATGGTGAGTTTGCCACTTTACTGCAAACAGCACAGCAAGGAGCAGTTCATGCATAATTTTATTCGCTTACTAAAACTGTGCCGTCCTCACTACAAAGCTATGTTGTTGGGTACCTTTTTAGCCACACTTACAGTACTTGCTAATGTGGGGTTACTGGCTATATCGGGCTGGTTTTTAGCCTCAATGGCGGCAGCCGGTATTGCCGGTACACAAATGAATTACTTTACTCCAGCGGGTACTATTCGCTTTTTAGCGATTGTACGCACCGCATCACGGTATGGCGAACGCTTAGTAACTCACAATGCTACGTTTTTAATGCTAAGTGAAATTCGCGTTAGTGTGTTCTCTACCCTCAGTAAACTCAATAATGTTGACTTAGCAATGAGCCGCAGCGCCGATTTAGTTAATCGGCTCCAAAACGATGTAGACGCGCTAGATAAGTTTTACTTAAACGTATTATTACCTATGTTAGTTGCGCTATTAAGCGTGCCTATTATTATGCTGTTTATGTCGGCATACAACGCCGATGTCGCACTTATTTGTTTTACTGGCATTGTTCTGATTGGCGTCGTTTTACCTGCTTTTCTTAGCGCTAAATTAAATAAAAACAGCCACAAAGAAACACAGTTAAGTGCACAGCTGCGCTCTGAGCTTTCCGATACTTTAACCGGCCTTAGAGAACTGAGTATTTACCAAGCTCGGGAGCAGCAAATTGCTAAGTGCGATGATTTAAGCGAGCAGTATAATCAGCAACTGTTTATTCGCCACAAGGCGCTGGCTAATACCGATGGTTTAAGCTTATTAGTTGTACAACTGGCCATGATCGCAAGTATTGTGACCATAGCGCCCCTGGTTTACAGTAATGCCATGGTTAATGTTGAGCTGGCAATGCTAAGCCTATTTGTGCTCGCCAGCTTTGAGAGTGTGTTACTCCTGCCAAATGCGTTTATTGAATTACCAAATGTGTTAAAAGCAGCTGAACGTTTATTTACGCTTGAAGATAAAGCCGTAAATGCTAATACGCAATATGATGCCGCTATAAATAATAATTTGGCTTTGCAAAATCCCTCACTAACACTTAAGAACATTAGTTATTGTTACGATAAAAACCCAGCATTAAATGACGTGAGTTTTGAGCTAAAGCCGCAGCAAAAAGTGGCCATTGTTGGTAGAAGCGGCAGCGGTAAAACCACCTTAGTTAACTTACTCACCGGTTTATGGCCACTGCAACAAGGCAATATTACCTTGAGTGAGCAAGGCAACTGCGTTGATTTGCATTTATTAAGTAATGATAATCGAGCAAGGTTAATTAATATTTTGGCTCAACAGCATCATATTTTTGATGGCACTTTAAAAGAAAACCTATGCTATGCAGCGCCTAATGCAACTAAAGCGCAAATGCTAGATGCACTAGCGCATGCACAACTTAGCCCGTGGTTTACTGAGTTAAAATCGGGGTTAAATACTCGCTTAGGTACCGGCGGGCGTAATGTGTCACAAGGTCAGTCGAGGCGGATTGCGATTGCGCAGGCTTTATTGCAAAAACCCGCTATTTTAGTGCTTGATGAGCCAACAGAAGGGCTAGATAATCAATCTAAACAAAGTGTAATGCATGCCATTATGCAAGTTATGAGTAACGCCAGTGTACTTACTATTACCCATGATCCAGCCCTGCTTGAGCATATGGATAATATTATTTGGTTAGAGGATGGGCGCGTAATAGCACAAGGCACCCATCAGCAATTACTTAGCGATCCTGCTTACACGTCACTTACTATCCGTTTTTAATTCGCTTTATCTATTACGGTAACTTGCACATCAATAACGCCGACTTTAGGGTCGGCTATCTTTTTAAACATACTGCTCGATAAATCTATAATACGCCCGCGTATATAAGGACCTCGGTCGTTAATTCTCACTATTACCGACTTATTATTTGCTAGGTTTGTTACTTTCACTTTAGTACCAAAGGCCAGCTTAAGATGCGCTGCCGTTGCTGCTTGCTGATCAAAGCGTTCGCCATTTGCGGTGGTTCTTCCTTGGTATTTATCGGCATAAAATGATGCTTTGCCAAGCTGTGTCAGCTCCCCTGAGCTTGATTTTACAAGTGGTTGACTACTACAACCTGCAAGGATAATAGCAATAAAAGTAACAGTGAGTTTTTTAAGTATCATTTAATAGCTTATGTAATTGATATAATTAGCAACTAGCCTACAGCTGCTTGCCTGAGCTGATCCTGAATTACTCACTAATAATTATAAATAATAAGCAATAAAAAACCACCATCGATTACTCTTAGGTGGTTTTTTATATAAGCTAAAAGCGTTTATCGTACGATACCGCGCTCTGAGCTTTTAACAAAATCTATCATTAACTGTACTGCTGGATACTTTTGCGCATCTTCGCTAAGTGACTCAATTGCTTCATCTACACCTAGGCTTTTACGATAAAATACTTTATAAGCACGGCGTACAGCCATTATCTCATCGCTTTGAAAACCACGGCGTTTCATGCCCTCAGTATTAATTGCAACTGGACCTGCAGGTATACCTATAGTGGTAACAAATGGTGGTACATCTTTATTAATAGCTGAATACATGCCTACAAATGCATGTGCGCCTACCTTACAAAACTGATGTATACCTGAGTTGCCCGCAAGAATAACCCAGTCACCAATATGTACATGCCCTGCTACACTGGCGTTATTAGCAAATATAACATTATCGCCAATCACTGCATCGTGAGCAACATGGGTATAGGCCATAAACAGGTTATTACTACCTATAATGGTTACGCCCTGATCTTGAATTGTGCCACGGTGAATTGTAACGCATTCGCGAATAATATTATTGTCACCAATAGTGAGCGATGTTGGTTCGTTGTTGTACTTTTTGTCTTGGCATGCTTCACCAACCGACGCAAACTGAAAAATATGATTTCCAGAACCGATAGTTGATGGGCCTTTAACTACAACATGAGACTCAATAATACAGTTATCACCAATGACAACATCATTGCCAATATAACTATATGGTCCCACTGAAACATTGCTGCCTAGTGTCGCGCCTGGTTCGATTATTGCCGTTGGATGAATCACAATTAAAACTCTCTTCTCGCACACATAATTTCGGCGCTACATACTAGCTTGCCATCGACTTTTGCTTCTGCTGCAAACTTCCATAAATTACGACGTTCTTTTAAAAACTCAACATGTAAATGCATAGTATCACCAGGAAGTACTGGTTTTTTAAAACGTGCATTATCTACAGCTGCAAACAAATACAATTCATTTTCGCTACGGTTTTCAACCGTTTTAAAGCCAAGTAACCCAGTTGCTTGAGCCATGGCTTCTAATATTAATACACCCGGAAAAATTGGCTGATTTGGGAAATGCCCGGTAAAAATGGGTTCGTTTATAGTCACATTTTTAATAGCATGCAAAGATTTGCCAGGTGTAAAGTCAATTACTCTATCAACTAATAACATCGGGTAGCGATGCGGTAATAAACTTAAAATTTCTTGAATATCAAGGCTATTTAATTCGTTTGCCAAAATAGCATCCTCATTAGTGTTCAACGTTTATGGCTTATTTAATTGCTCAAGTGCTTTAATACGGCTTTTCATTTCAGAAAGGTTACGCAAGTGAGCGATTGATTTACGCCATTCTTTGTTTGTAGTATGAGGTATGCCAGATGAATAGATACCTGGCTCGGTGATTGATTTTGTCACCATACTCATACCCGTAATTATAACACCATCACAGACGCTCATGTGACCATTAATTGCTGTCATGCCGCCAATTTGGCAGTTTTTACCTATGGTGACGCTACCAGCAAGTACAGTACAACCAGCAATAGCTGTGCCTGAGTTAACTTCAACGTTATGTGCTATTTGGCATTGGTTATCAATAATTACATTACTATGGATAATAGTATCATCAAGTGCACCACGATCAATTGTAGTACTTGCGCCAATTTCAACTTTATCACCAATAATAACAGAGCCAAGCTGAGGAATTTTAATCCATTGCCCACGCTCATTAGCATAACCAAAACCATCACTACCTATAACGCTATTGGCTTGCAACAAACAATCTGAGCCAATTTCAACATTATGATAAATAGTTACATTCGACCAAAGCTTAGTGCCTGAGCCTATTTTAACACCTTCACCAATAAAACTGTTCGGACCAATTTGTACGTTATCGTTAATTATCGCATTGCTTTCAATTACCGTATTAGCGCCAATAGCGGCACTTTTACTTACTGTCGCATTTGGGTGAACAACCGCGCTTGGATGAATGCCTGTTGCGGCAGAGCGTGGCGTCGTATCCATTAATTGCGCAAGCTTGGCGTAACTTACATACGGATTTGAAACTATTAGTTTATTGCCGTTAAAGTAAGGAGCATCTGCTTCACTAACAATGACAGCACTGGCTTGAGTCGCTTCAAGTTGCGAGCGATATTTCTTATTCGCTAAAAATGCAATATGCCCTGAGCGGGCATGTGCAAGTGTTGCTATTTTTGTTATTTCTAAAGCGCCATCACCTTGCAGCTCGGCGCTTAGAAGTTCCGCTATTTGCGAAAGCGTATAATTTTGCATAACTTAATTATTTCTTACTCACTGCAGCAACTACTTTATTAGAAAGATCAGTTACTTTTTTAGGGTTAAAGTAAATAGTTGTATCTTTAACTTTAACTTCATCAAAGTCGCCATCTTTAGCAATGTCTTCAATTGTTTTGATAATTAAACCCTGCACTTTTGCAAGCTCTTGGTTTTGGCGTGCTTTAATTTCTTGCTCAAGAGGACGACCTACTTCAGCAAGGTTTTTTTGCATACCCTGAATTTTGTCACGCAGTTTATCTTTTTGCGCTTGGCTCATAGTGGTACTTTCACGCTTGAACTTTTCAGCTTCAAAGCGAATATCGCCTTGTAGCTTTTCTAACTCTTGACGGCGCTCTGCAAACTCAGTTTGTAGAGATTGCTCAATTTTAGCCATTTGTGGTATTTGCTTGTAGATTTCTTGCATGTCTACAATACCAACTTTATGTGCAAATGCACTTACCGAGGTGCCCATCATAAGTGTTGCTAAAACAGCTACTGCCGTTGATTTAAATAATTTATTCACAAAAAACTCCTTTAAAAGCTGTTACTAATATTAAAACTGATGGTCTTCGTATCGTCATCTTCTTCTTTTTGCAATGGATACGCAAAACTAATCAGCATTGGACCCATTGGAGAGATCCACTGTAATGATAAACCGGTTGAAACCCTAAAACGCATTGGATCAGAGTAATCATCTAATTTAGCTCGCTCATCGGCTGCTAAATTTTGGTAACGGTCTACGTTAAACTCGGTATCCCATACGTTAGCAGCATCAACAAAGAAACTGGTACGTACTGAGCTAGTATTTTCTTCATCTAAAAACGGTGTAGGTACAATTAATTCCATACCTGCTACCGCTTTAGCATTACCACCAATTCGACCTTGTGGTACTAGCACATCAAATTCTGATGAGCCGCCTATATTACCTGTGGTTGAGCCATCTGGTAAAGGTGTACCCGGAATTGATTGCGGTATACGTGCAATTGCGCGTGGTAAGATTGTATTTCGGTCAAAACCACGTAGTTCCATTTCAGTAATACGGAAGTATTCTTGGAATGGCAGTACTTGGTCGTAGCCGTTAGTTGAGCCATAACCATTACCGTAACCTAACGCCGCACGGGTTGAGAACACCCAGCGATGGTCGTTCGATATTGGCCAGTAAAAACGCGAATCATAGTTTAACTTAAAGTATTTTAAGTCAGAATTCGGCGTTGTTGCTGTTAAGTTTAGCGTTTGACGTGAGCCCGCTGTTGGGAATAAACCACGGTTTACCGTAACGCGAGACCAGCCAGCACTTAACTCATATTTAGTAAAGTCAAAACCAGCATCTGGGTTGTCTTGGTCTAAGAAGGTTTCACGCAGTACACGCGTTTGCTCGTACTCTGCAATATCTGAAAGCTCTTCTTGAATCCAACGAACACCAAAGTTAATGCGGTTAACCGCATCAATTGGGAAGCCTATATTAGTCCCCAATCCATAGCTTTTCGACTTATAGTCGATCAAACTAAACTTACTTGCATCGTAGTTACTGTAAAAAATACTGCTACCTTGCGATACGCCATCTGGCGTGAAGTATGGGTCGGTATAAGACACGCTCACACGCTCAGAACCACGCGAGGTATTAATATTAAAGCCTATTTGATTACCAGTACCTAAAAAGTTAGATTCTGTTACACCAATATTAAACTGTAAACCAAGGTATGAGCCATACGCTAAGCCGGCATTAAAGCTACCAGCCGACTGCTCTTTAACCGTAAAATCAACATCTACTTGGTCATCAACACCTGGGACTGGCACAACGTTAAAATCAACTTTTTCCATATAAGGTAAACGCTGAATTTGTAATTTTGAACGCTCTAAGCTTTGGTTAGATAACCATGCGCCTTCAAGCTGTGTCATTTCGCGGCGTAGCACTTCATCTGCAGTACTTTGGTTACCACCAACAATAATCCGGCGCACATAAACACGCTTACCAGGGTTAACCGATAAGGTTAGTTGTACTTCTTGATTTTCGTCATCAATTTGCGGAATTGTGCGTACTTCAGCATTGGCATAACCAAAACGCGCTAAGTAGCTTTTTATAAATTCTTCTGAAGAGGTAACCACTGAGCCGTTATATAACTCACCCGCTCGTAGTGGAATAACACTTTTAATTAAGTCTTCGCGACCAAGTAAGTCACCAATAAAGTCAAAACCTTTAACTTTATATTTTACGCCTTCAGTTAAGTTAGCTGTAACGTATACAGACTCACGCTCTGGGCTAACCGACACTTGGGTAGAGTCTATGTTAAAACGTAGGTAACCACGGTCTAAATAAAAGCTACGAATTTTTTCTAAATCGCCTTCAATGGTTTGTTTTTGGTAGCGGTCGCTGCCCATAAACTGCCACCAAGGTAAGTCTTGTTGCGACTCAGCCAGTTGTAATAGCTCTTCATTAGAAAAAAGTTCATTACCTACCAAGTTAATTTGACGAATTGATGCAGCATCACCTTCATCAAATTTTAATTTAAGTTTAACCCGGTTACGCGGCAGTTTAGTGATACTAATATCAACTTTAGCGTTGTATTTACCAATACTATGGAAAAATTCAGTTAAGCCTTTTTCTATATTATCAATAACGGTTTTATCTAGTGGCTCGCCTTGGCGAATATTTTGCTGATCAAGTGACTGATTAAGCTGCTCATCTTTAATATCTTTATTGCCATCAAACTCAATAAAGCTAATTGTTGGGCGTTCAGTTACTTTAAAAACAACGTTATTACCGTCGCGTAGCGCTTTTATATTGTCAAAGTGACCTGAGCGGTAGAGAGACTTGATTGTTTTTGAAATCGTGTACTCATCAACATTATCGCCCACGTTAATAGGAATATGCGTTAATGCAGCACCCAGTGCTACACGCTGTAAACCCTCAACTTTGAGATCTTCAACAATAAAGGAGTTTTGGCCTAGGGCTGCAAAGCTTGCACCCAATAAACTTGAAACTACCAAATGTTTTTTTATAGCCATTTTATTATATTTATCCTTTACAACTGTATTACCGCTTAGCATCGAAAAGTAAACTTACGAGCTGTACAATCGTGGTTCTAATTAGTCATTGTCACGTTAAAACGACAAACGCGATACATCATTGAACAAAGCGAAACATGTTAAAAAAATGAGTAGTAACGCACCCACTTTAAAACCAAACTCTTGTGTCTTTTCAGAGACTGGCTTTTTACGAAAAAGTTCAATTATGTAATACATTAAGTGTCCGCCATCAAGCACTGGCAAGGGCAATAAATTAAATACACCCAAGTTAACACTGATCAGTGCTAAAAAGCTTAAAAACGCAACGAAACCGTAGCTTACGCTAGTCCCCGCGCCTACGGCAATGCCTACTGGGCCACTTAAATTTTTAACCGAAATTTGGCCTGTAATTAAATTACCTATCATATCAAAGCTAAGGGTAATTAATCGCCACGTTTCTTTACTACCTCGCACAATACTATCGAGCGGGCCATAATGTCTAGTTTCTATATAACCTTGCGGCCATTTTTCTACTATTGGTGCAACCCCTAAAAAGCCTTGCTCTATGCCCTGAGCGTTAACCCTAGCTTGAGGTATTACCGATATTATTTTTATAGTGTCCTGTCTTTTTACACTAAATTGTAATGATTTGTTAGCCGATTGGGTAATAAGATTAACTAATTGCTGCCAATTGCTTATTGTTTCGCCATTTACAGCCACAATAGTATCATTTATTTTTAACCCTGCCAGCTCTGCAGCAGAGCTTTTAGTAACCGCAGCAATACTAAGTGTTGCTTGTGGCCTAAATGGTACTATGCCTAGAGAGCTCAATGGTGGCACGTCTTGCTGATCAAGTTTCCAGCCGTCTAAATTGAGCATTTTTGTTTGCTGCTGATAGTTTTCGTTACGTACAGTTACTGCAACGCTTTTATCACCTAAACTCGACATAAGCGCAAAGGTTGCGTCTTGCCAGGTGGTAATTTCATCATCACCAATTTTAATAATTTGTTGGCTCGGCATTAATCCCGCTTGCGCTGCACGACTGCCTTCAACCACACTGCCAACAACAGGTTTTACTGATTGCACACCCACCATATACATAACGGCAAGTGCAAATATAGCAAATATAAAGTTAGCAACGGGCCCCGCAGCAACAATCGCTATACGCGCTTGTACCGACTTAGCATTAAACGATAAATGACGCTGATTTGCAGGTACTTCATCAACCCGCTCATCGAGCATTTTTACATAACCACCCAAAGGTATGGCTGCTATAACGTACTCGGTATCGTATTTATCACGCCATTTTAGCAATGGTTTACCAAAGCCGATAGAAAAGCGCAGCACTTTAACGCCGGCTTTACGCGCCACCCAAAAGTGGCCGTATTCATGTACTGTAACTAAAATGCCCAGCGCTAAAATAAATGAGCCGAGATTCCAAAAAAAATCGAACATATTAATGCGTCACTTTTGTTATAAACTGCGATGCGCTTAAACGCGCTAATCTATCGCACTCTAAAATTTCATCTAAGCTTTGCACATTGGTGTACGTGGCCGCTTCGAGAGTCTGTGCATTTATTGTGTATATATCGGTAAAACCAATTTCACCATTTAAAAATGCACTTACCGCGATCTCGTTTGCGGCATTCACTGTCGTTGTTGCGCCTTGCCCTGCGCTACACGCATCAATCGCTAGTTGTAAATTAGGGTAACGAGAAAAGTCAGGTTTAGTGAACGAAAAGTCACTAATATCTGAAAAGTTTAACGGCTTAACCCCTGCATTTATGCGCTCAGGGTAAGCTAATGCATGGGCAATTGGGGTACGCATATCAGGGTTACCCATTTGCGCTAAAATTGAGCCGTCGTGATATTGCACCATAGAATGAATTATACTCTGTGGATGAATAACCACATCAATATCACTCGGGTCGCAGTTAAACAGCCATTTAGCTTCAATAAACTCAAGCCCTTTGTTCATCATGGTGGCTGAATCTACCGATATTTTTTGTCCCATAGACCAATTAGGGTGCGCCACGGCTTCTGCTATGGTTACATCTTTAAGGGTATTTATATCACGGGTTAAAAATGGGCCGCCTGAGCCGGTAAGTAATATTTTACTTACGCCATGAGATTGCAGGTGTTGATCGCCTTGCGCATTTTGTAGAGAGTACGGTAAACATTGAAAAATAGCGTTATGTTCACTGTCTATTGGTAGCAATGTCGCTTTGTGTTGTTTTACTTTATCAATAAACAACTGACCCGACATTACCAAAGATTCTTTATTGGCGAGCAGTACTTTTTTTCCGGCTTCTACTGCGCTTAACGTCGGCAATAACCCTGCAGCACCGACAATTGCCGACATGACAGCATCAACCTCTGGATGCCCACACAGCTCGCTCATAGCCTGCTCACCATGCATTATCTGCGTTTTACATGGCGTATTACTTAAATATAACGACAATTGCTTAGCAGCGCTTTGTGTTGCCATAACGCCATAGCGTGGCTGATGCGCAATGCATAGCTCAGCCATTTTTTTAGCATTTTTCCCAGCAGCTAATGCAAAAACACTAAACTGCTGAGTATTTCTTGCCACAACATCTAAGGTATTAAGGCCAATAGAGCCTGTAGCCCCTAGAATTACCAGTTGCTGCTTTTCACTCATAAACTCAAAGTCCACGCATAACACATTACAAACATAGGTGCGGCTGCGGTTAGGCTATCAATACGATCTAAAATCCCGCCATGTCCTGGCAAGCAATTACCGCTGTCTTTAAGTCCTGCTTCGCGTTTAAACATGCTTTCAAGCAAATCACCCACCGCTGAAAACAAGGCAATAAACACAGTCATAATGGCGTAAATTGGCCATACAATTAAATCTACGTCGGTAAAATGACAAAATGTAAGCACAAATATAACTGCAGCGACAACGCCGCCGGCTAAACCTTCAATAGTTTTATTTGGGCTTACTTTTGGCATGAGCTTACGCTTACCAAAGCTTTTACCTGTAAAGTAGGCACCAATATCGGCGCTCCATACGATTCCTAAAACCACTAAAATAAGCATAGAGCCAAAATGACTAGATTCGGTATATTGCGCACTGCGCAGCGTATTTAGGGCTAACCATAAAGGCACTAACGTTAGTAATCCGGCAATACCGCGCATTACTATGCCTTCGTTCCATGCTTTAGCCATTTCTGGGTAGCGCCATACTAAATAACTAGCAACAATCCACCATGCAAACGACAGCGTAAATAAGTAATTTGCATCACCTACCAATTTGCCATCTTGCCAAAGTGATTCGATTGGCCAGTGCAGGTTTAGTAACGCTAGCAAAGCGGCAACTAAAAGTACAAAAGCGCTGCGCTTAAGTTTATTGCACAGCCCCATAAAAGCAGACCATTCCCATGCGCCCATTAATACAATTGCACCCGCAAAATAACTAAATAATGTCAGTGGGGTGTAAAAAACCAAAGCAAGCGCTAATGGTGCTAGCACGAGTGAGGTTAGAATGCGTTGTTTTAACAAAATTATGACCCTTATTCTATTTAGGTTTGAGCGAGTAATTGTTTTATTTGTTCGCCCGTACAACCAAATCGTCGCTCTCTGGCAACGTAACACGCTATGGCCTCAGCAAATGCTGCTTCATTAAAATCAGGCCACAGTGTGTCGGTAAAGTAAAGTTCAGCGTAAGCTGCTTGCCAGAGTAAAAAGTTACTAATTCTGACATCGCCACCAGTACGAATTAGTAAATCAGGCTCGGCCTGATCTGCCATACTCATGTACTGTGCTATACGCTCTTCTGTAATATCGGCTGGGTCTAATTGCCCCTGTGCAACTTGCTCTGCAAGTTGTTTAGCAGCATTAGCCATATCCCAACGTCCACCGTAATTTGCAGCAACATTTAAATGCAGCCCGGTATTATTTGCTGTAAGCTTTTGAGCAGTATCTACTTTACTGCGTAAGCTTTCAGAAAACCGCGATAAGTCTCCAATAATGGTCAGTTTTACATTGTTTTTATGCAGCTTTTTAACTTCTTTACTAAGTACAAATAAAAAAAGCTCCATTAACGTTTTTACTTCGTCTTCAGGTCGACGCCAGTTCTCACTACTAAAAGCAAATAAGGTTAACGATTGTATCCCTAATTTAGTACAAAACTGTACAGATTGACGAACTGCGTCCACACCTTTTTTATGCCCAAACACACGCGGTCTATTTCTGGCTTGCGCCCAACGCCCGTTACCATCCATGATGATAGCTACATGTTTAGGTAAACATTGCTGTGAAATTGTGTCAGCATCTAGAACCATAAATATTGAGTATTCCATAAAAAAACGCCGCCTAGTATACCCCAGCCGGCGTTTCAAAACTAATAAATTTAACCTGTACTCGGGATAATAAATCTATTTCAAGTGGCTATTTTTAACGCTAACTGCGTTGAATTTACTTGCAATAGGTTCAATCTATTACCCCAAGTGCAGCGTATTAGTTTCTTAGATTTCCATCAACTCAGCTTCTTTAGCTGCTAATTGAGTATCCATTTCTTTAATGAATTTATCGGTCATCTTTTGAATTGCTTCTTCAGCTTGACGCGCTTCATCTTCAGAAATATCTTTATCTTTCAATAAGTTTTTAAAATCGCCATTCGCGTCACGACGAATGTTACGTACTGCAACACGACCGCCTTCAACTTCACCACGAACAATTTTAATTAAGTTTTTACGACGTTCTTCAGTCAATGCTGGCAATGGTACACGAATAACTGAACCTGCTGACATAGGGTTTAAACCTAAGTCAGATGCCATTATTGCTTTTTCTACCGCTTGCGCAAGTGACTTATCAAATACACCAATAGCCAGTGTACGTGAATCTTCAATTGTTACGTTAGCAACTTGGTTTAACGGTGTTGGCGAGCCATAATACGACACCATAATACCATCTAGCAATGCAGGATGAGCACGACCAGTACGAATCTTAGATAACTGGCTGCCCAGTGCTGCTACACTCTTTTGCATGCGCTCTTGCGCATCTTTTTGAATATCGTTAATCACAGTTTAATCCTAATCTATTTAATTACTTCATCTGAGGCTTGTGAAGAAATAAGGGTTCCCTCTTCTTCACCCATAATAACACGTTTTAATGCGCCTGATTTATTCATATTAAATACGCTCAATGGCATATTATGATCGCGTGCTAATGTAAATGCCGCTAAATCCATTACTTTCAATTCTTTCTCAATTATCTCATTGTAACTTAAATGACGATAAAGTGTCGCATCTGGATTTTTAACTGGGTCATCGCTGTAAACGCCATCTACTTTAGTCGCTTTAATTACCGTATCGGCTTCAATTTCGATACCACGTAAACAGGCTGCTGAGTCGGTAGTGAAAAATGGGTTACCCGTACCGGCTGCAAAAATAACTACGCGGCCCGTTTTTAATAAACTAATTGCTTCAGCCCAATTGTACGCATCACACATACCATGAAGTGGAATAGCCGACATTAAACGACAGTTTACAAATGCACGATGCAGCGCATCACGCATTGCCAAACCATTCATTACGGTTGCAAGCATACCCATGTGATCGCCAACAACACGATTCATGCCTGCTTCTGCTAACGAGCCACCGCGTAAAAAATTTCCACCGCCAATAACTAAACCCACTTCTACGTCGAGCTCTACGAGCTCTTTAATTTCTTGAGCCATGCGGTCTAACACTTTAGGGTCGATGCCAAAGCCTTCATCTCCCATTAAAGCTTCACCGCTTAATTTGAGAAGAACGCGTCTAAAAATAGGTTTACGATTGATAGTCATAGTATTGGGGCCAACTTTTATAAAAAATGGATAAAAAATAACCGCGCTTATGTTAAACATAAAAGCGCGGTTATTTTAAAGAATTTCTAGCTGTGAAGCAAAAGCAAATAACACATTAATTGCATGTCTTTTTTACTCCCTACACAAATAGTTAATCTTATTTAGCTTTAGCAGCAGCGATTTGTGCTGCAACTTCAGCAGCAAAATCTTCTTCTTTTCTTTCGATACCTTCACCAACTTCTACACGTACGAAGCTAGTAACTGTTGCGTTTTTCTCTTTAAGAATTTCGCCAACAGTTTTCTTAGGTTCCATGATGAAAGCTTGACCAGTAAGAGAAACCTCACCAGTGAATTTTTTCATGCGGCCAACAACCATCTTCTCAGCGATTTCAGCAGATTTGCCTTCATTCATCGCGATTTCGATTTGTACTTGTTGTTCTTTAGCTACAACATCAGCAGGAACGTCTGAAGGAGTTAAGTACTCAGGGCTTGATGCAGCAACGTGCATTGCAACGTGCTTAAGTGTTTCTTCATCAGCAACACCAGCAACAACAACACCAATACGATCACCATGACGGTACTCAACTAGGTTTTCACCCGTGATGTACTGTAGACGACGTACGTTAATGTTTTCACCAATTTTAGTTACTAGCTCAACGCGTGCTTCTTCAAACTTAGCTTGTAAGTCTTCGATAGTCACAGTGTCTGCAATTGCAGCTTCTGCTACTTTATCAGCAAACGCTAAAAAGCTTACGTCTTTAGCTACGAAGTCTGTTTGACAGTTAACTTCAACTAGCACTGCAACATTACCATTTTTCTTGATAATGATAGCGCCTTCAGCAGCGATATTGCCTGCTTTTTTAGCTGCTTTAGCCGCGCCACTTTTACGCATGTTTTCAATCGCTAACTCGATGTCGCCATCAGTTTCAGTTAACGCTTTTTTACAATCCATCATGCCAGCGCCAGTACGCTCGCGTAATTCTTTAACTAGGGCAGTAGTTACAGCCATTAGTAATTCCTCAAATCTGAATCAGGTTTAGATAAGCGGGTTACCCGCTCTACAAGAATAGCAAGTCTTCACCTTTAAAAGATGAAGACTTGAAGACAGCTAATTACTCAGCTTCTACGAAATCGTCTTTTTCAGCTTGAGCAACAAGTGTGTTCTCACGGCCTTCAGTGATCGCAGTTGCAACAGCGTTAGTGTAAAGACTTACCGCACGGATAGCATCATCGTTACCAGGTACGATGAAATCAACGCCATCTGGGTTCGAGTTAGTATCAACAATCGCAACAACCGGAATACCTAGGTTGTTAGCTTCACGGATAGCAATGTGCTCGTGGTCAGCATCAATAACGAAAAGCGCGTCTGGAAGACCGCCCATGTTCTTGATTCCGCCAAGGCTCTTCTCAAGCTTTTCCATTTCGCGGTTAAGCATTAACGTTTCTTTCTTAGTTAACTTCTCGAAAGTACCGTCTTGGCTTTGTATTTCAAGGTCTTTAAGACGCTTGATTGATTGACGAACTGTTTTCCAGTTAGTCAACATGCCACCTAACCAACGGTGGTTTACATAGTACTGGTCGCTTGCGATTGCAGATTCTTTCACTGCTTCGCTTGCTGCACGCTTAGTACCAACGAAAAGAACTTTACCTTTGTTTGCAGCAGCACCAGATAAAAACTTAAGTGCAGTGTTGAACATTGGTACAGTTTGCTCAAGGTTGATGATATGTACACGGTTACGTGTGCCGAAGATGAAAGGCTTCATCTTAGGGTTCCAGTAACGTGCTTGGTGACCAAAGTGAACACCAGCTTGAAGCATATCGCGCATTGAAACGTTTGCCATTTTATAGATCCTCTATAGTTGTTTAGGGTTAGGCCTCCACATATCCCATAGCACCAACACCGAAGTATTTAAACTTCTAATGCACCCAAGTGTATGTGACGATACGTGTGTGTGTTAAAATAAAATTGTGTTTGCCTTAAATACAAAAAATCATTAAAGAATTTATTTGTAAAAAGACGGCGCGCTTTATACCATATTAAAATTAAATACTCAACATCGCGTGCAAAAATTGTGCGGCGATAAATGTTAAAAACTCAACTTTGGAGCTTCAATGAGCGCTATTATTAAGACCCCTGAAGAAATAGAGAAAATGCGCGTAGCTGGGCGCTTAGCGGCAGATGTACTTGAAATGATCGGCCCATATGTAGTGCCGGGCGTGACCACCGATGAGCTAAATACAATTTGTCATGATTATATTGTTAATGTGCAAAAAGCAATCCCTGCTCCATTAAATTATCATGGTTTTCCAAAATCAGTTTGCACCTCTGTAAACCATGTTATTTGCCATGGTATTCCAAACGAAAAGCCATTAAAAGATGGCGACAGTATTAATATTGACGTTACCATAATTAAAGATGGCTACCACGGCGACACTTCTAAAATGTTCCATGTTGGTACCCCTAACATTCAAGGTAAACGCCTTGCAGAAGTAACACAAGAAAGCCTCTACATTGCCATTAAAATGGTAAAACCAGGTGTGCGTTTAGGCGATATTGGCGAAGCAATTCAAAAATATGCTGAAAGCTTCAACTACTCAATTGTTCGTGAATACTGTGGCCATGGTATTGGCGCAGGGTTTCACGAAGAGCCACAAGTAATGCACTATGGCAAAGCAGGTACTGGCGAAGTATTAAAAGCCGGCATGTGTTTAACTATTGAGCCTATGGTCAATGCGGGCAAACGCCAATGTAAACTACTTAAAGATGATTGGACTGTGGTTACACGTGACCGTAGCTTGTCAGCCCAGTGGGAACATACTTTGTTAGTAACTGAAAATGGTGTTGAAATTTTAACGCTACGATCAGATGATACAATCGACAGGATCATTGAGCATTAAAATACCCGTTCAACTTGATAGCTATTTATTTATCAAAATGAACTCGTATAAATAAGGAATCAGCCCCGGTGGCATTACCCAACAAAGTAAAAAAGTTGCTTAGCGACGCAGAGCAACTTAGTGATTATCGCGATTGTTCTAGCTATTTTTATAAATGGCTTTTTAATGAGTTTTCTAAACAACCGGTTGGTAATTTAATTAATGCCAGGGCTGAATTCATAGATCGTTTGCTGATCAAACTGTTTCATGTTTATGATTTAGCGCACGAACCCGACCTAGCACTTATAGCCGTAGGTGGTTATGGACGAGGTGAATTACACCCCTATTCCGACATCGACTTTTTGCTACTAGTAACACAACAACCAAACGCTGAAATCAGCGAAAAAATAGGTCAGTTTGTTACCATGCTTTGGGATCTCAATTTAGAGATTGGGCACAGTGTTCGCACTATAGCGCAAGCCATAGAGCAAAAACGTGAAGACGTTACCTTTGCCACCAGCTTATTAGAAAGCCGGCTTATTTTTGGTAATCATATAGAATTTGAAAAGCTAAAAAACCACATAATTGACACGCCAGTGTGGCGCTCAAATGAGTTTTTTTTAGCCAAAGTACAAGAGCAACATTTACGCCACCGAAAATGCCACGGCACAGCGTATAATCTCGAACCTAACATAAAAGAAAACCCCGGTGGCCTGCGCGATCTGCAAACCATTATTTGGGTTGCTAAAAAACACTTTAGAGCAGAAACCCTACAAGAGCTTATTAGCCATGGCTACCTTACTCACGAAGAGTTTCAAGAGCTTTCAGAGTGCCTAGAAAACTTATGGAATATTCGTTTTGCGCTGCATTTGGCTGCTGGGCGTTCAGAAAACCGCTTACTGTTTGATCACCAACCGCAAGCCGCCGAAATTCTGGGGTTTGGTAGCGATGGTAAATCGTCAGTTGAGCGCATGATGAAGCGTTTGTTTAGAATAATGAGCCGCGTACGCGAACTAAACCTGATGCTACTGGCGTACTTTGAACAAAGTATTTCGCCAAAACACCATCAACCTATTATTCAAGAGCTTGATCGCAATTTTGAGCGTATTGGCAATCAAATTAAAGTAAAAAGCCCATCGGTATTTTTTAGGCGCGATCAGCTTTTTATGTTATTTGAGCATATTGCCGGCAACCCAGAAATAACGCACATTTATCCCAGCACTATTCGCACTATTCGCCAAGTGCGCCGCCGTTTACTGGGCGACTTACAAGATTACGCTGCCTGTCGCGAAGCTTTTTTACGTCTTATAAAGCACCCCAATGGTATGGGCCGTGCGTTTACCTTAATGCATAAACACGGCATGCTGGCTGCTTATTTACCGCAGTGGCGAAACATATTTGGGCAAATGCAATTTGACTTATTTCATGCCTACACAGTAGATGAGCACACCCACAGATTAATAAATAATATTTATCAGTACTTTGATAAAACCGGTGTCAGCGAATTTCCTATTTGTAGTGAAATAGTCACTCGTATGGATAAACCTGAGCTACTTTATTTAGCGGGTATATTTCATGACATAGCCAAAGGCCGTGGTGGCGACCACTCAGAGCTGGGCGCTGTTGACGCACTAGCCTTTGCAAAGTTACATGCCTTTTCTGTCGCCGATGGTAAACTAATCGCATGGCTGGTTAGTAATCATTTACTTATGTCGGTTACCGCACAACGTAAAGATATAAACGACCCTGGAGTTATTAAAGACTTTGCCACACGAGTAAAAACAGAGCGCCAACTTGATTATTTATATTGCTTAACCGTTGCCGATATACGTGCCACCAACGACAATTTATGGAACGATTGGAAAAACACCCTGCTGCGTGAGCTTTACTTACATACGCAACACGCACTGCGTTTAGGGCTTGAAAATCCAATGGATCAACGCGACCAAATTCGCGACAAAAAGCATCAAGCTAAACAGCGATTACTCAACTTAGGCTACATGGAAGACCAAATTGATTTAATTTGGAGCCGCTTTAAAGCCAATTACTTTACCGCTTTTAGCGAACAGCAAATTTCATGGCACAGCCAGCATTTAGTTAATAGCGAAGATTTAAGTCAACCGAGTGTTATCGTATCAAATAAAGCGATGCACGGTGGCACCCAAGTATTTGTATACAGCCCTTACTCTGGGCCTTTATTTGCCCGCTTAGTGAGTGTTATTGGTTCTAAAAAGGCGCAAATACAGCACGCGCAAGTACTTACCACCAAAGATGGCTACGTACTATTTAACTTTGTTATTTTAGAAGTAAATGGCGAGCCAATTGCCAGTGGCAGAGCACAATCAATTAAACGCGCCCTAGAGCAAGCCTTGTTTGAGCCGCGTAAAAAAATTCGCTTTAAAAAGAATCGCTCGCAACGCTTTAAAGACTTTAATATAAAACCTAAAATTGTGCTGCGCCCGCATCCGCGTAAAGATCGCAGCCTAATTGAAATCCAAGCAATTGATATACCCGGTTTATTGACTAAAATAGCCGAAGTTTTTCAAGCACACTTATTACACATACACGCTGCGCGTATTACCACAGTGGGGCAGCGCGCAGAAGATTTCTTCGTGGTCTCTAATAACGAGTACCAAGCACTTACAGACGAAGAACAAGCCAAAATTCATCAAGCATTGCGTAAAAAACTCAACGCAGAAACCGAATAAGAGGACACTATGTCAGATTTAAAAACGATGATCGAAAACGCCTGGGATAACCGCGATAGCATTAGCCCAAGCACAGTATCTGTTGAAGTAAAGCAAGCCATTATTGACGCGCTTGACCTGCTAGACAGTGGCGCAGCACGCGTTGCTGAAAAAATATCGGGTGAATGGGTAGTACATCAATGGCTTAAAAAAGCGGTTTTACTGTCGTTCCGTATTCGCGAAAACCAAGCAATGGACGATGGCGTAAATCAGTTTTACGACAAAGTACCACTTAAATTTAGCGACTACACGCCGGAGCAATTTAAACAAGGCGGCATGCGCGTAGTGCCTAATGCTGTTGCGCGTAAAGGCAGCTTTGTAGGTAAAAACGTGGTACTTATGCCATCGTATGTAAACATTGGCGCATACGTTGACGACGGCACCATGGTTGATACATGGGCTACTGTAGGCTCGTGTGCACAAATTGGTAAGAACGTACACTTATCGGGTGGCGTAGGCATAGGCGGCGTTTTAGAGCCATTACAAGCCAACCCAACCATCATCGAAGACAACTGTTTTATTGGCGCACGCTCTGAAATAGTAGAAGGTGTAATTGTTGAAGAAGGCGCGGTAATTTCAATGGGCGTTTACATCAGCCAAAGTACCCGTATTTATGACCGTGAAACCGGTGAAATTCACTACGGCCGCGTACCAGCAGGCGCAGTAGTAGTCCCTGGCGCACTACCATCAAAAGACGGTAGCCACAGCCTGTACGCTGCAATTATAGTGAAAAAAGTAGATCAGCAAACACGCGAAAAAGTAGGCATAAACGCCCTGCTTCGCTCAATTGATGATGAATAGTTAAGTAGGTTGGGTAGAGCGCAGCGAAACCCAACGACACTTTAAAGTTAAGTGTTTTAGCTGAACTTTAATTGTATATTTAAAAGCGCTAAGCCCTTGTGGGTTTAGCGCTTTTTTAAGATCGCTGATAATAATTTCATTTATAAAAACTATTTTAACTCGCACTTTTTTAATAGTCTTTTTGTAGCTTCTTTGAATATCTTCTTACATTCATCTTCATCCCCTTGCGGCTCACCATACTCATTAGTATTTAATAACTCGTGAGCTCTTAATATAGATGGCTTATAGCTTACATTATATTCTTTTATGATTTTCCCGCTATCTCGACCAAGCACTGTTTCAAGCGTTTTTATTACTGAACCAGAAACTTCTTCATCATTTATTAGTAAGCACCTAATAGGTTCAACTGCAGCATTGTATTCTTTTCTTTTTTCTCTTCCTAAAGCAAGTTTATGCCCCACGAGCCAACCTGTAGCTGCACATGCAATACCAATCAAAGTCCTTATTTTCCATTCTTCCATAACTTAAGTCCTAAAAAATAAATATAATAGCTGCACAACTTAGTACGCTTTACTCTTGTGAACCACAACTCAAGCCATGTAAGTCTATTTGTTTTACCTGCTGATTTTTCGTTTTAAAATCATAATAACGAATAATTAGCTGATTGTTTTTCTCATAAAATGACATGTCCCGTAACCAATCGATAGTGGCTATTGGCATGTATGTATAAAAACCATATTCACCCACACACTGATAACCAAAGTGATGATACGCACTGCCAAATGCACCTACATCGCTGGTATACGCTACTATATTTTCCTGCTGCTGATAAAATTGCGCTTGACTGCCAACAATGGCATACCAAATACATGTAAGCCCAAGTGCTACAATTTGTAACCCTGCCATTATAAACAATAGCAAGCTAACTAATTTTGCTTGAACAGTATGTTTGCTTGTTTTACTGATGCTTTTTATCAACACATAAGTAGCAATACTTACCAATATCAGCTTTATCCAAACTAGGTAAGTAGACAACTCATAGGTAAATTTTTGGCTGTGCCACTGTATGCCAAATACAGGCGGAATAAACATCGAGTCTATAAAGGTCACTGTAATAATTAGCGCTGCAAGGTGATAACGAGATAGGGTCATTAAGGCTGTTTTTTTAATTGTTTTAACCATGCTATTAAATATGTAATAAAAAAGCAAAAAGGTACTTTGAATAAATAATGCTTAGACCAGTTTACTTTACTTGAAGTAGCTAAAAGTAATTAAATTAGCCAAGCACACCCAGAATATAATAAGGTAGTTAAGCATACATTAAAGTTAGCAATAAATATTAAGGACTAATATGACAACAAAAGCTTTACGCTCAACTATTTTACTCCCCGTATTTTTGCCTGCCGTATTCATCATTCTCCTTTTAGTGATAGGTACGAGCAGTAACCCTGAACTTGCTGGTAAAGCATTCAGTATCGCCCTTACTTGGATAACAGAAACCTTTGGCTGGTTTTATATGTTATCTGTCGCTATATTTTTAGTATTTATAGTCTCTGTTGCCGCCTCTAGTTGGGGAAACATAAAACTAGGGCCCGATCACTCAGAGCCGCAATATAGCTTTGCAGAGTGGTTTGCTATGTTATTTTCTGCAGGCTACGGTGTTGCACTGCTCTACTTTGGTGTTGCTGAGCCTGTATTGCATTATGCATCTCCACCTTCGGGTGCGGCAGAAACAGTTAACGCTGCTAAACAAGCAATGCAAATTGCATTTTTCCATTGGGGATTTCATATATGGGCAATATACGGAATTGTAGGTTTAGTACTTGCCTACTTTGCTTTTCGTCATGGTTTGCCCCTATCAATTCGCTCAGCGTTATATCCTTTAATTGGCGATAGAATTTATGGCCCAATTGGTCACGCGGTCGATATATTTGCTATTTTAGGTACTCTATTTGGTATAGCCACGACCTTGGGGTTATCGGTAACGCAAATAAATGCGGGCCTACATTATTTATGGCCAAGCATTCCTATAAATACCACAGTGCAAATATCAGCCATTGCCATTATAACCGCAGCAGCAACCATCTCTGTGGTAGCAGGTATGGATAAAGGCGTTAAGCGCTTATCTATTTTGAATATGACCTTGGCAATATCTTTAATGATGTTTGTATTTTTTATTGGTCCTAGCATTCATATTTTAGAATCTTTTTTACAAAATACTGGCAGTTACTTAAGCGGTATTGTTGAGCGTACCTTTAACTTGCAAGCTTATAGTCGCAGCGACTGGATAGGTAACTGGACCTTATTTATATTTGGCTGGACAATTGCCTGGGCACCTTTTGTGGGTATGTTTATCGCAAAAATTAGCCGTGGTCGCACCATCAGGCAATTTGTTGTTGGGGTAATGTTAGTGCCCACCATATTCACATTTTTATGGTTTTCGATATTTGGTGATACGGCTCTCAATTTAATCATGAATGAAGGCTTAGACACTTTAATTACTGATGTGCAAGCGAACCATGCCGTAGCACTATTTCAATTATTTGAAGTATTACCTTGGTCATTCTTTATTTCGCTATTAACGGTATTCTTAATTATCACCTTCTTTGTTACCTCGTCTGACTCTGGCTCACTCGTTATTGATTCATTAGCTTCAGGTGGTAATGCAAACACTCCTGCATGGCAGCGGGTATTTTGGGCGGTTCTTGAAGGTGCGGTTGCTGCAGCTTTATTACTGGCAGGCGGGCTCAGCGCACTGCAAACTATGACAATAGCCAGTGCATTACCCTTTGCTATTATTATGCTAATTGCCACTGTTGGCCTATGGCGTGCGCTTGTAATTGAAGGGCATCGCGATACCAGTTTACAAGCACATACTTTAAACGGCAGAAACTTAAATTTATCGCATTGGAAACGCCGTTTAGCAGCCATGATCGACTACCCAAACAAAAGCAAAGTACATAACTTTATTGACCAAGTAGTGACTAAAGCGATGAAAGAAGTGCAAGCCGAATTAAAATCTCGACAATGGCATGCTGAAGTAGTATTTGATGCCGACTTATGTCGCGCGCACTTAACTGTTTTACGCCATGAACATATGGACTTTGTATACGACATAAGGTTAACAGAGCATGCAATGCCTAGTTTTGTTCACTCTGAGCTAAAACCTGAAACAGATGACACTGAAACGTATTGTCGTGCAGAGGTATACTTACGCCGTGGTGGTTTGTCGTATGATATTTTTGGCTATAGCGAAGATGATATTGTGAAAGATATTCTCGACCAATTTGAAAACTATTTGCACTTTTTAGATAACAGCCCAGGCGAGCTTCCTTGGGATATGACTGAGCATGACGAAATGCTAAACACCGACAAATAATTTGCGCTAACCCAATTTAGCCCTTATCTGCATCACATAGTTAAGGGCTAAATAATCCAAAGCGATCGTAGCCAGGCTGGCTTTATCACTAACCAGGTTTATCGTTTGCTCTATGCCTTAAAAACAACCCTAATTTGCTCACTACCCACATCCACCTGCTAGCCTAAGCTCCCTGTGTTTGGCCTTTTATTTCTCCCTAAAAACCAAAAAGGCACTTAAAAATAAGTGCCTTTGTTGGTTTGCTCAATTAGTTTGGTATTACAGCGCGTTAAATACGTCATCTGTTTTAGCGGCGCAAATAAAATCGTTTTTGTGCAGTCCCTTAATTGAATGGCTCCACCAAGTAACTGTTACTTTGCCCCACTCGGTTAATAAACCTGGGTGATGGCCTTCGTCTTCAGCCATGTCGCCTACTTTGTTAGTAAACGCAATAGCTTGTTTAAAGTTTTTAAATTTGTAAACACGCTCAAGCTGCATAATGCCATCGCGTACTTCAGGTACCCAATCAGGGATTTTGGTAATTAATTGCGCTAGCTCTTCGTCTGATACTTTTGGCGCATCGGCATGACAGGCTTCGCATTTTTGTGCACTTAATGAAGACATTTTAAATCCTTATCTTTAGCGTTACTTTTTATATTAAAGTTAACTAGCTAATTTTTCTTTTGGTGAAAATTTTGGGTCGTGCAAGCCAAGTTCTTTTGCTTGTTCAACCAAAGCCATTATATCCATTTGCGATATATCAAACAGATCATGAATCGAATTTATGGTGTAGTACTGCGGTTGCATAATATCAATTCGGTACGGGGTACGCAGCACATCTAATACACTCATTGGCGTAATTTCTGGCGTGCTTGAGTATACGTACTGGGTTTCTCCTGGGCTTGATAAAATACCACCGCCGTATATACGCAAACCATTATCGGTTTGCATTAAACCAAATTCAACGGTAAACCAGTACATGCGCGCTAGGTATACACGATCTTTTTTCTCTGCCGCGTAGCCAAGTTTTCCGTATTTATGCGTAAACTCTGCAAAATCAGGGTTAGTAAGCATAGCGC
The DNA here is from genome assembly GCF_014164175.1 of Pseudoalteromonas sp. SG44-5. NCBI lineage: Bacteria > Pseudomonadati > Pseudomonadota > Gammaproteobacteria > Alteromonadales > Pseudoalteromonadaceae > Pseudoalteromonas > Pseudoalteromonas sp. SG44-5. The sequence goes on from NZ_JACJES010000013.1 coordinate 70,885, forward strand.
AGTGACCAAATATTTCATGAAACACATCGGGTTCTTGTAGGTAATCAAACTCATCCCGGCTACGAATAAAAGTCGCCACCGGAAATTGCTTATTGGCCAGTAACCGAAAAAACTCATCAAAGTCGATAAGTGCCGGCACTGGCGCTACTTGCCAACCGGTAGTGGCTAGCAGTACTTCGTTTAGCTCACTAAGTTGCGGAATACGATCGTGTGGCAGGTTTATTTTTTTTAAACCTTCCATATATTCGTTACAGGCTTTGCCTTCAATGCACGCAAGTTGGCGCGCTACGAGCTCAGACCAAATTTTATTTTCTTCATCGCTCCAATGTATAACGCCATTTTCATCTGGTGTTTTGGAGGTGTATTTACTTGCTTTAGCCATTAGTACCTTCTTTGGGATTAACCCGAAACCGGTGTCAGGGTGATACCCAAGTAACTTGGATACCGATTGCAGCCATACTATGCAAAAGTGAACAAAAGTTTAATAGCTTGGGCTACATCTGTATTAGCCACGATCAGCCATCTTGTACACTTAAAATTACACGCAAGTAAATAATTTAAAACAACCTAGCAATTACAAGCTTTAAAGATGCAAAATATCGTACACAATTAAATACACCCTAATTTATTTGAGTAAATGCCTGATGAAGATCAGCAATAATATCGTTAACATCTTCAAGTCCAACCGAAAGCCTAATTAATCCATCGCTAATACCAGCAGCGAGTCTTTCCTCTGGTGTGTAAGGTGAATGGGTCATAGAGGCTGGATGTTGAATAAGTGTTTCAGCGTCGCCTAAACTTACGGCAATTGTACAAAGCCGCATACTATCAATAAATTGCGCCCCCTGCTGCAAACTACCTTTTAGCTCAAAAGCAATAACACCGCCTGCCGCTTTCATTTGTTTGCCAATAAATTTATATCCAGGGTGCGATTTAAGCCCAGGATAGTAAACTTTACTTACTTGTGGGTGCGCTTCTAAGTATTCGGCAATTGTTTGTGCGCTGATACAGTGGCGCTCAATTCTTATGGCGAGGGTTTTTAAACCTCTATTAATAAGCCAAGCATCGTGCGGGCTTATAGTGGCGCCAATGTCTTTAAGCACCGTCATTTTTATTAGCGTTATATGCTCCATAGATCCACATACAATGCCCGCTACCACATCGCCATGGCCGTTTAAATATTTGGTAGCACTGTGTACTATAATATCGATACCGTACTGCTTAGGTGATTGTAGTAATGGCGTTAAAAAGGTGTTGTCGACCACGCTAATTAAGTTGTGCTGCTTTGCAACGGCGCCAATTAATGCTAAATCGATAACCGCCATAGTGGGGTTAATGGGCGTTTCTACAAATATCATTTTTGAATTGGGTTTAATTGCAGCGCGTAGTTCATCCTCGTTGGTCATATCAACAAAGGTGACTTCTATTCCCCAGCGCGGCAACATGTGCGAGAAAAACGCAAAGGTACACCCATATAAAGCACTCGATGCAATTAAATGATCCCCTTGCGATAAAAAGCTAAGTACTGAGGCCGATACCGCCCCCATACCAGTTGCCGTTGCTGCAGCCGCTTCACAGCCCTCTAATTGCGCTACTTTTTGTTCAAGCTCGGTAGTAGTTGGGTTGCCTAGGCGGGTATAAATATAGCCCGGCTCATCGCCAGCAAAACGTGCTGCACCTTGCGCTGCATTTTCAAAATGAAAAGTTGAGGTTTGATACAAAGGAGAAGTGAGTGCGCCGTGAGGGTCGTTTGCTTTTTGCGGGCCGTGAATACATTGGGTGTTTATATGATGCTTGCTCATTGAATACTCTCTTATTTTGATTGTTATTGGGTATTAGCCTTCAATCAAAACGTATGGGCATTCAAAGCACAAGCATCCCGGATGCTCAGATGGCCATTTGTGCAATATTTATACTTTTAGCTGTACATAAATATTGCCAAGTATTTCTTAATACTGCTTACTCCGTTGTCTCGGGCTTTTTACGGCTAATAATTTTACTAGCAATATTTTGTACCGTACTTTTTAATAAATTGCGTTTATTTTCAAGCCGAGGTAATGGGCGGCTTAGTTCCATTGCTTTGTAGCCAATGCGCGCGGTAAATATACCGGCACTTAAGCCCTGTGCTGCTCGCCCTGAAAGCTTACCTAATAACTCGGCGCTTAGCGCGGTTGCAGCTAAATCAGAAATAAGCTCGGCACTGCCCACAAACATTACTTGCTTTATTAGCATGCGATACAGTTTTATGCGACTTGCGTAACCAAAACCAATCCCGTAAATTTTTCCTATTTGCTCTATTAACTTAGTACCACGCCACAGCACAGCCATCATATCCACCAGCGCCAGCGGACTAAGCGCAACTAGTAACGCCGATTCAGTTGCAAAGCGATTAATTAGCTTTTTAGCTTGGGTATCTTGCGTTATTAATAAACTATTGGCGTACAGCGTCATTATTTCTTTATCGCTGTGATGCGTTGCCACTTGATTTTTAAAAGTTTCAAAGTTATCAAGTTGCTGATGTTTATTTAGTTTTTCAAGCCAAGGTAATGCGCCGCCTACTTGCTCGCTATTTAACAGCCTGTCGGCTTCATGGCGATGTAACTGGTTACGTTTTAAACTGCGCAGCATTCGGTATTCGCGCCATAATAAGCGCCCGATTAGCAACACCCCACTCACTACAGCGGTTAAATATATACTGCCTAAAATAATCGACTGTTGAAAAGCCAGTACCAATGAAAAAGCAAACTCTAGCAATACCAGCACTATAAAACTAACAACAAAAATGCCTTTGAGCGTTTGCCATTTTGACTTTTTATATACTGGCGCTAGGTCAATTTCTGGCTCTAGCGCTTCGTCATTATCTTCTTGGTAATCACTTTGTCCATGTTCAATTATTTTTGCAGGCGCCAATTCAGGTTCGTTTTGCTCCATACTCTGGGTATTTATACGACGTCCTGCTTGAAACTCTTGGTTTGATTCACTCATGCTAACTTGTCTCCTAACAGGTACTGCATCACATGATCTAATCGAATATGTTTTAACTGCTTATCTGGGCTTGGCATTGGCGAAAACGATAAAAACTCAAACCCTTGCGCTGGCCATTCACTTTTATTAAGCATTCTATTAGGCGGCTGTGGCGGTAAGTAGGTTAGCCAATCAGGCTCGTTAAGTGGCTTGCCATAAATGCAGTCTAGCGTTTGGCCTTTGTCGGTTACTTGGCGCGGCTGTGTTGCGGTAATTGACGACATAGCCATGGTTTCTATTTGCACACCATCAAACTTTAAATGATTACTTTGCTCGTGCACTAATGAGTCGAGTAATAGTGCTAAATCTTTATGATGCTTAGCGGTTATATGATCTGATTTATTAGCGGCAAATAATATTTTATCTATATTAGGTTTAAATAAGCGTTTAAAAAAGCCCGATTCACCATAACTAAAGTGCGCCAATAACTGATTAATAACACTACTTTGCTCTTGCAAGGTTGCATGCCCTTCGTTTAAGGCACTAAGCACATCCACTAACACTATTTGGCGATCAAAATGGCGAAAGTGTTCGTTATAAAAAGGCTTTACAACTTCTTTAACGTAGGCGTTAAAGCGTTTAATTAAATGCGCTAAGTTAGAGCCTGCAACTAGGTTATTACTATTTATCTCACCCGATACTGGAAAAAACAATAGCAATGGCGCGCCTTGTAAATCGCCTGGCATTAACATGCGCCCAGGTTGCAGCATAGCTAATTTAGTGTCTTTTTTAAGCCCTACCAACATGCTTTGATAAAGCTGTGCAATATGCGCAAGTGCGCTTTCATCTACCGGCGCATTTAGGTCGAGTTGCTCAACGGCTGTTAAAAACTCACTTGAGGTATGTACCCGCAAATGCTGCGTTAATAGCGGATATTGCAGCTCGCACCACTGTGCATAACTTTGCTCCAGCATAGGTAAATCAAGCAACCACTCGCCGGGGTAGTCAATAATATCTAAATAAAGTGTTGATTGCGGTGAAAAATGGCCACGCAACCCAGCGTTACTTTGATACTTAATAGCTAAACGCAGCGTATTTATGCGCTCGGTTGAAGGCGGCCATGTTGGCTCGCCGTCACTGGGGAGTAACGCATTGAATGCTCGAGTATAATTAAATGTGGGCACTTTAAGCGCCTCTTGCGGCACTACTTTAGTGGCAATGTGACGGCGCTCGCGCATTACATCAAAAAAAGGCAGGTTTTTATCACTCGCTTGGCTTGTTAAGTGTTTAACTAATGCGGTAATAAACGCTGTTTTGCCGCTGCCACTCAAACCTGTTACAGCCAGTTTTACATGCTGATCTAAGCTGCGATGCAATGCTTTTTGTGCTTTGCCTTTAATACTGGTAAAGGTCTTTTTTGCAAATGAAGTACGACTCATAATGGTTTAGCACTTAGCACTTCACTTACTGTTTAATGTGTAGTTGCCGTGCTATTAAATCCTTTAAAGTTTGTTAATTTCACGGCTCACCGTAAATTCAGTAGAAGTAACATAGCGTTCTATATTTTGTAGGCGCGTATCTACGCGTGTTAAACGCTCTTTTAAGTCTTGCAATGCGCGGCGCGGTGGCTCGCCTTTTTGCCATACTTTAAATTTCACTTCTAGCGGATCGCCATAGTTAGTTGAATTTGTTTTATAGGCGCTAGTGGGTTCTTTTTTATCTAAAATAAACCAGGCTGCAATATACGCTACCACAAATAAAGGGCCGCCAGTTAGTAATACCGCACTAACAAATATAATACGAACTAACCATAATTCCATATTAAAATAATCGCTTAGTCCAGCGCATACGCCGGCTATTTTTCCGCGCTGCGGATCTCTTAATAATTCACGTTTGGTACTCATACTTTACGCCTCCATTGTGGCGACTCTTGATCAAGTAATGCTTCGAGTGTTTCAACTCGGTCTGCCATTTTTTCGGCTTTTTGAGCAAGCTCTAATAACTGGCGATGCTCGTGTTCACTTAACCCTTGGCTTACTTGTTTTTTGCTACGGTAGTGCAATATTAACCACAATGGCGCTACAAAAATCATAAATAAAATAAATGGTGCTACGAGTATTTCTGGATCAAACATAACCCTCTCCTGACTATCCGTATTAGTGTTTTAAGTAGGGGCACATGGGCCCCTTATATTATTATTGGTATGCGTTAGCTATACGTTACTTATCTGCTAGCTTCTTTTTAAGCTCAGCTAACTCATCGTCTACCTTTTCGTTTTTTTGCAGTTCGGCAATTTCATCTGCTAAGGTTTTTTTGCCTAAATCGTACGACTCTATTTGAGATTCTAGTCCATCTATTTTAGTTTCGTAACGCTCAAAACGATTAAGTGCATCTTCTACCTTTGAGCTATCAAGTGCTTTTTTAACTTCAAGGCGCGACTCAGCCGAACGCTGACGTAATATAATCGCTTTTTGACGAGCTTTAGCATCTGCTAGCTTTTCTTGTAGCGTGGTTACTTCTTGTTGTAACTTTTCGATGTGTGAGCCTACATGCTCAAGTTCACCCTCGACTGAGGCTACAGCTTCAGCTGACTTTTGCTTTTCGAGTAAAGCGGCACGTGCTAAATCGTCACGATCTTTGCTTAGCGCTAGTTCAGCTTTGTCTTGCCAATCATTCATTTGCGCTTTAAGTGTATCAACGCGACGTACTAATTCTTTTCGCTCAGCGAGTGTTTTAGCTGACGTAGAGCGAACCTCTACCAAGGTGTCTTCCATTTCTTGAATAATCAGACGAACCATTTTTTCTGGGTCTTCTGCTTTATCTAAAATGGCATTGATATTAGAATTAACAATGTCTGCAAAACGTGAAAAAATTCCCATAACATTTACCTCTATAATTTAAACTTAGTTTGTCTGCTATAACTGTATCAATATGCTTGCCAACTTTATAAAAGTTAAAATACATAATTTATTCATAGAGTTAAACTCAAATTACAAATTACTTTAGTTATCTCCCATTATGAAATACACTAACTGTTAGTAAAAATGACTAAGAGTTAGGAAATATGAGCCAATATCGCCAACAAGATAACTTACTCGGCCAATCTGATAGCTTTTTATCGGTACTTGATCAGGTATCGCAGTTAGCTAACCTAGATAAACCAGTGCTTATTATTGGTGAGCGTGGCACAGGTAAAGAGTTAATTGCAGCGCGTTTACACTTTTTATCTAAACGTTGGGATCAAAGCTATGTAAAACTCAACTGTGCGGCGCTTAACGAAAACCTGCTCGAAAGTGAACTATTTGGCCATGAAAGTGGTGCTTTTACTGGCGCTAGCAAACGCCACGAAGGCCGCTTTGAACGTGCAAACAGCGGTACTTTATTTTTAGATGAGCTAGCAAACACCTCCGAAATGGTACAAGAAAAATTGCTACGCGTTATAGAGTACGGTGAATTTGAGCGTGTAGGCGGTAAACAAACAATAAAAGTAGATACGCGTTTAGTGTGCGCTACTAACGAAGATTTACCTTATTTAGCACAGCAAGGTGAGTTTAGAAGCGATTTGCTCGACCGCCTGGCTTTTGATGTAATAACCCTTCCCCCACTGCGTGAACGCCAAGGCGATATAATGCTGCTTGCAGAGCAGTTTGCAATGAATATGGCGCGCGATTTAGAGTGGCAATTGTTTAGCGGTTTTACCCGTAGTGCCACAGAAACACTGCTTAGTTATGATTGGCCTGGTAATATTCGAGAGCTAAAAAATGTGGTTGAGCGCAGTTTGTATCGCCATGGGAGTGAACAGATCCCCGTTCATCAGATTATTTTAGACCCATTTGAAAGCCGTTTTAGGCCAAAACCACGAGTAAAGCCTACTGCTTTTGTTAATAATAACATTAATACTCCTGAGCCAGCGGTTGCCGCAGCGCCGGTTGCTCAAGCACTACCAAGTGTAGCGCCTATTAATACTGAGTTTCCATGTAACTTAAAAAAACTCTCTAACGACTTTGAAATTTTAATGATTAACAAAGCTTTAGAGCATAGCCAATTTAATCAAAAGAAAACTGCAGAAGTACTGGGTTTGACGTATCATCAATTACGTGGCTATCTGAAAAAATATAACTTGCTATACCCAAGCGACACCAAGGGGTGAGTTTCAGTTTACTTAGTTATAGTTCAATAATAGTTAGAGGTTACGCAGGTGCATAAATTATTACTTGCTTTGCTATCAACCAGCCTTATAGGGTGTATAGATAGTAAAGAAGAAATCTTAAAAGAAAAAAACCAAGGCTTAGTTTATTGCGCTGAAGCAAACCCTGTGTCGTTTAATCCGCAGGTAACTACAACAGGCTCAACTATAGATATTATTGCCAATCAATTATACGACCGCCTAATTAGTATTGACCCTGTTACAGCTGAATTTCAAAGTGAATTAGCCACCGATTGGAAAACGAGTAAAGACGGTAAATCGATTACTTTTACCTTACGTAAAGACGTAAAATTTCATACCACAGCTTATTTTACGCCTAGCCGTGACTTTAACGCTGACGATGTTATTTTTACTTTTAGCCGCTTATTTGATGTTTATAATCCGTATCACTTTGTTGGCGATGCTAATTATCCTTACTTTCAGAGTGTAGGAATTGATCAGCTTATTCGTAAAATTGTACGTGTGTCTGACTATCAAGTACGGTTTGAGTTGTTTAATGCCGAAAGTAGCTTTTTAGCCAATATGGCCACCGATTTTGCGGTTGTATTGTCACAAGAATATGCCATGCAACTAAAAGCCAGCGAACAAACCAATTTGTTTGATCACTACCCAGTAGGCACAGGCCCGTATATTTATAAAGAGTATAGGCGCGACCATTTAGTGCGCTTTTATAAAAACCCAGTTTATTGGAAACACGACGTGGTACTGGATCAATTGGTTTACGACATTACCCCTAACGGCACCACGCGTATAGCTAAAATGCTCACCAAAGAATGTGATGTCACTGCTCATCCAAGTAGCGCGCAATTGAGTATTTTAGCCCAGCGCGACGACATTAATGTAGAAAAAGAAACTAACTTAAATATTGGCTACTGGGCATTTAATACTGAGCGCCCCCCTTTTGACGATATACGAGTACGACAAGCACTCGCTCATGCAATTGACGTAGATAAAATAATGCAGGCTGTGTATTACGGCAATGGTATTCGCGCTCAATCAATTTTACCACCCACCTCGTGGGCGTTTGAACCACAAGCTAACATTCCAAATTTTGACCCTGCTTTAGCCAAAAAATTACTTATTGAAGCTGGCTTACCTAATGGCTTTAACATGAACATTTGGGCCATGCCAGTCAGTCGTATTTATAATCCTAATGCCCGTAAAATGGCCGAGCTAATGCAAAGTGATTTACGTAAAATAGGGGTTAAAGTGAGTATTATAGAATACGAATGGAATACCTTTATTCAGCGTGTTGGCGAGCACCGACACGACAGCGTACTGCTTGGCTGGGCTGCCGATACGCCCGACCCTGATAACTTTTTTAGCCCTTTGCTAAGTTGCACGGCCACCTTTAGTGGTAAAAATGCCGCAAATTGGTGTAACCCACAATTTGACTCTTTACTTAACCAAGCGCTTAGTACAACCGATATAGCACTGCGTAAACAATATTATGACACTGCACAAAGCATGATTATTAATGAGCTACCTTTAATACCAATAGCCCACGGCATGCGTTTTCAGGCAAGCAGTGCTGATGTAGAGGGCATAACGCTCGGCCCATTTGGTGCTATTTCGCTTGCTAATGCGAGGAAAAAATAATGCGCTTAGATTATATTTTACGCCGCATTGGTTTATTTGTTTTTATGGTATTAATGCTTAGCGTTTTTACTTTTTTACTGAGCTTTTTATTTCCTGGCGATGCATTAAGTAATTTAAGCGGTATTCCCAGTAATAACTTTGCGCAACACACCCAGTTAGAAGATAAGTATTTATATAATAGTAATTATTTTATGCAATATATCGCTTTTTTAGGGCGTATATTGCAAGGTGATTGGGGACTGTCGTTTGCCTCTGGAGATAGCGTGTTTTCGCAAATACTCGACTTAATTCCTGCCACACTCGAGCTTAGTATATACGCGCTGTTTGTTTCGGTTGTTATTGGTGTTCCTACAGGCATATTAGCCTCTGCTTATTATAAACAATGGCCCGATAAGCTTATTTCCTCTACCACTATGATAGGCTATTCCATGCCTATTTTTTGGTTAGCATTATTACTCATTATGCTATTTTCATTGCAACTGGGTTGGTTTCCAATGTCGGGAAGAATGAGTTTACTCTATGAAATACCACCCACTACTGGCTTTATTTTAATTGATATTAGCTTGGCAAGCTTTCCGTACCAGGGCATGGCTTTTATTGACGCCTTACACCACCTTACCTTGCCTACCATAGTACTGGCTATGTACCCCACTACGGTATTAATACGCTTTACTCGCGAATCTATGCTTAAAGTAATGGATCAAAACTTTATTAAAACAGCGCGCGCAAAAGGCCTTAATCGCAGGCAACTTATAATGCACCATGCGCTGCGTAATGCATTGTTACCGGTAATTAAGCAAATTGGTTTACAATTTAGCACGCTTATTACGCTGGCAATGATCACTGAAATTATTTTTTCGTGGCCTGGGATTGGCCGCTGGTTAATTGATAGTATTTATCAGCGTGATTACCCCGCTATACAAGGTGGCTTAATGGCGGTTTCTTTATTTATTATTTTTGCCACCATAATCGCAGAGCTAATTTATACTCTATTCGACCCACTCTCACGGAACCAAGCTCATGGCAAAGTTTAACTTATTTTCTGAAGAGTCGAATAAATCGCCCCTAGCACGGCTATGGCGAAAATTTAAAACCAACCACCCTGCACTCGTTGGTTTATGGGTGTTTATTGCTTTTGCTTTACTGGCTGCCAGTGCGCCTTTTTTAGCCCCTTATGGGGTTAATCAGCAACATAGTGATGCCTTACTTATTCCGCCCTCGTGGCGCGAAATGGGTGACGTACGTTTTCTTTTAGGCACCGACGATTTAGGCCGCGATGTGCTTTCTAGATTAATGAACGGCGCAACGTATACATTTGGCTTATCAATTATTGCAGCGTTTTTAACCACTGTCATTGGCTTACTCGTAGGCACTTTTGCTGGTATTAGTCGCGGGCTTCGCTCCAGTTTTTTAAATCACTTACTGGATATAACGCTTTCTATTCCGTCGTTGTTGCTGGCAATTATTATTATAGCGATATTAGGCCCAGGTTTAATGAATACCGTATGGGCAATTATTTTGGCACTGCTGCCGCAATTTATTCACTCTATTCGCAACTTAATTGTAGATGAGCTGAGTAAAGATTACATCACCGCTTATCGGCTCGATGGCGCCTCTAATTGGCATATATTGTCGCGAGGGATTTACCCTAATATATATGAATATATAGTGGTTATTTTTACCATGGCGCTCTCTACTGCTATTTTAGATATAGCCGCTTTAGGATTTTTAAAATTAGGCGCGCAACCACCTACAACCGAATGGGGTGCAATTTTAGCCGAAAACCTCGGGCTTATATATTTAGCCCCCTGGACTGTAGCTCTGCCCGGCGTACTGTTGTTTTTAGCGGTACTGTCAACCAACTTAGTAGGCGATGGACTTCGCCAAGTTTTACAAGCGCGTAAGGCTGATTAAATGCAATTACTTGATGTTCGAAACTTAACCATTGAATTACACACCTCTGAAACCGTTATTAGAGCCGTAGACAGAGTGAGCTTTAGCTTAAAAGAAGGCGAAGTACATGCTTTAGTGGGTGAATCTGGTTCTGGGAAGAGCTTAATCGCCAAAGCAATTGTAGGAGTGCTTAATGAACGCTGGGTAATAACAGCTGATAGAGTGCATTGGCGCGGGGTAGACTTAATGCGTTTAACCCCAGAACAACGCCGTAAAGTAGTGAGCCAAGACATAGCAATGATCTATCAAGATCCGAGTCGCTGCCTTGACCCTACCGCTAAAATATTTGATCAAATAGCCGAAACCTTACCTGAGGTAGCAAGTAAAGGGTTTTTCTTAAAGCGTAATCGCGAGCGCAAAGACAGAGTAAAAGCACTTATTCATAAAGTCGGTATTAAAAACCACGAAGAAATACTTAGCAGCTACCCCCACGAGCTTTCAGAAGGGGTGTGCCAAAAAGTGATGATTGCTATGGCAATTGCGCGTACGCCAAAATTATTAATTGCAGATGAGCCCACCACCGCACTTGAAAGCACCACCCGTGCACAAGTATTTAGATTGTTAAAAAGCTTAAATCAGTTAAAAAACATGTCTATTTTAATGATTTCTCATGAGCTAGAAGAAATTGTTAACTGGTCGCATACTATTCATGTTTTATATTGTGGACAAATGGTTGAAGCAGGCCCAACGCATCGTATTTTTAGCCAACCACGCCACCCTTATACGCAAGCACTACTAAAAAGCCTACCCGATTACGAACATGGTTTGGCGCATAAAGAGCCTTTTTACGCGCTTAAAGGCACCATTCCTACGCTGCAACATTTACCAATTGGTTGTCGGTTAGGGCCGCGTTGCCCGCAAGCACAAAGAGAATGTGTTATTGCGCCAAAGCTAACTAAACACCAAGGGCATAGTTATGCGTGTCATTTTCCGCTGATCAAGGAGATGAAATAGTGCAACCCTTACTAAAAGTACAAGCATTATCAAAAAGCTTTAATTTACGGGCTGGATTATTTAGCCGTAAAAAATTTGCAGTACTTAAAAATATTTCGTTTAGTGTTGGCAAAGGCGAAACCATAGCCATAATTGGTGAAACGGGTGCTGGAAAAAGCACCCTAGCAAAATTACTTGCCGGAGCCGATAGCGCTGATAGCGGGCAAATTTTACTCGAAAACAACATAATCGAAAATAACGGCATTCGCGATCCACAATGTCGCCATATCAGAATGATTTTTCAAGACTCAGCAACCTCGCTAAACCCGGCACTGACTATTGCCGACATGCTCGATGATTGCCTGCAATTTAATACCGATTTTGACAAACAACAACGCGCCGAAAAAATAGACAGCACCATGTTAAAAGTGGGGTTATTAGTAGATCATCAACAATATTATCCGCACATGTTCAGCATAGGGCAGTTACAGCGTGTAGCGCTTGCTCGCGCACTTATATTAGATCCTAAGGTTGTTGTACTCGATGAAGCACTTTCATCTCTAGACCCCTCTGTACGCGCACAAATAGTTAATTTATTACTAAAGCTACAACTAGAAACCGGATTAACCTATATATTAATAACCCATCACCTTAGTTTAGTCCGCCATATTAGCGACCAACTGGTAGTACTAGAACGAGGCGAAATTGTTGAATACGGCCCCACCGAAGCAATATTCCAAAATCCCCAATCGAAAATAACGCAAAAATTATTGAGTTGTTGATGAGACAATCCAAGAAAAACTAACTTCAATACGTAAAAGTGTACGCGTTTAGGTTTGATTTAGAACATAATTAAACCTGAACGTCTGAAAAACTAAAATGTTAAAAAATTAAAATGACACCCACTCTAATTATTAATCCCTTCAGTCTTTATCTAAACAAACATTGCTAGGCTTAAAAGCATCCTTAATTTTTAAAATTCCTCTGCTTATTAAAATAATATTCAAATAACACTGTTTTTATTCATTTTTAGGCATGCGAAATACTGTGCTTTCACAGTGAAGGGAAATAACGGGTAACTTTTTGAAGTAACGCTTTAAGCCAGTAGCTTTTCGCAGTTACTCACGTTGGTGCGCCGCTTTCTGTTTAGGTGTTCGCAGTATCC
>NZ_JACJES010000014.1:0-19012 GCF_014164175.1 Pseudoalteromonas sp. SG44-5
CGAACTCAGTAGTGAAACGAAACAGCGCCGATGATAGTGTAGCATTTGCTATGTGAAAGTAGGACATTGCCAGGCTCCAAATTGTAGAAAGCCCGACTAGAAATAGTCGGGCTTTTTTACGTCTGTAGAAAAGTGAAATGTGGGTGAATAATGTACACAAGTCTCCCGCGTAGGTCGGGCGAGCGTAGCGACACCCGACACTCAAATCATAAAAACATCACCACTAGCCAATGAATGTGGTGCATTTGCACTGTGATTTTCCACCGCTGTGGGCACCACGACATTGCCAGGCTCCAAATTGTAGAAAGCCCGACTAGAAATAGTCGGGCTTTTTTACGTCTGCAGAAAAGTGAAGTGTGGGTGAGTAATGTACACAAGTCTCCCAAGTAGGTTGGACGAGCGTAGCGATACCCGACGATAAAGAGCATCAAAAATAGCTCAAGGAGCCTGTAGCCTTTAACAATCGTTGTATTCTCAAGTTAGAAATTCATTTTTAAAATCATTTTGTTGCAACTTCACTGTTGGTTTAATAAGTGACCTGTGTAAAACTACTGAGGTTAATTCAGTAAATCAGGTGACATGAATGTCAAATATAAAAGCGTGGAAACTTCTCAGCCTGTTTTGTTTGTTTGCGGTGCTTATGGGTTGCCAATCTAAAGAAGAGCAACTGCAAAAAACAATTCAAGAATCGATTAAAAAAGCGGAGGTTGAGCTATCACAGCTAGGTACTGCGCTTGATAATGGTAGTTTGCGTAATGCATTATTACTTAAAGAATACGGTGTTCAGCTTAAAAATCAGCAACCAGAACTTTCAAAAGTTGTTGATGTCATTACCCTTGACGCCACTCGTCAAGGTGCACTTTATAGTGGTTTAACACAGCGACTTAAAGATATTAAGGGCACCTACCTTATTCCTCCTTACGAAGATACTTTGCACAGTATTGACTTATTGCGCGAAGCTGCAAAGCCTACGTTATTTTCAGATGCGTTAACCGATCCTATTAATATGCTTGCGGATATGTCTAAAGGTAATTTAGCGCGTATTGGTGCTATTAGTCAGCAAGCTGAAGGCGCTGGAGTTGGTAACCAAATGGTGGGTAATCCTAATTATGGTAACTGGCAATCTAACAGCAATGGTACTAGCTTTTGGCAATGGTACGGTATGTATCGTATTTTAGGGGATGTATTCAATCGTGTTGAATATGGTAGCTGGAGCCGAGGTCGTAAATATAGTTATTACAATGATTACGGCCGCACGCGCTACTCAAGCCCAAAACAAATTAAAGCGCAGAGCACGCTAGAAACACGTACGCGTCAATCATATCAACGCCAAGGTAAGCAGTTTACTAGCCCTTATGCGAGCAAAAAAACGGGGGCGTCAGGCTTAAGCCGAAGTAGCTACACACCACCTAAAAGTCGCAGTAGTTATTCTCGTTCGAGTAGTTATAGCAATAACTCGGGCTCAGTTCGTAACAGCGGTAGTAGAACCTCTCGTGGCGTGAGCCGTGGTAAGTAAAAGAATAAAGTTGGAGTTAGAGTAATATGTATGAATTTAATGGAATAACAATGTGGTCACTACAAGCGCTGGCGATTGATTTTGCAATTATTGTTTTGCTGTTTGTGAGTCTTAAATATATTAAGGGTTGGGTATCTAACCTGCATGCTAATGATGAAATTACTGAGCGTGATAACTTTGCATTTGGTATTAGTTTTGCTGCGGGTTTAGTTGCATTGGCGATTGTGCTTACAGGTGTAAGCAGCGGTGCTTTTGCAGTGTCATTACAGCAAGAAGCTCTGCAAATGTTGGGCTATGGTGCACTGGCTATTTTACTTATTAAGCTTGGGCATTTCTTTCAAGATAAAGTTGCGCTGCGTAAAGTGAGCTTACATAGCGAAATAGTTAAAGGTAACGTGACTGCGGCTGTTATCGACTTTGGCCACGTTGTTAGTGTCGCCATTGTAATTCGCTCGGCATTGCTGTGGGTGGCTACCGACGGTTGGCATGGTTTACCAATTGTGGTTGCTGCTTTTGTTATTGGCAGCCTAGTGCTGTTGTTAGTGAGCCAATATCGCGTACAGCTGTTTAAGCGCACCAATAAAAGTGGTGATTGCTTACAGCAAGCAATTATTGATGGCAACTTAGCCGTGGGTATTCGTTATGCCGGTTTTTTAATTGGCAGCGCATTAGCCATTACCGCAGCAACGGGGATTGCGCCTTATGTAGCCGATAATATTAATGCGAGTTTGTTGTACTGGGCTATAAGTGCAGTAGTGAGTTTACTGGTATTTATTATTTTGCACTTAGTGACAATTAAAATAATTTTATCTGGCTGTGATATTTCAGATGAAGTGAACCGTCAAAAAAATGTGGGTGTAGCCGCTATTTCTGCAGCGTTATCATTTGCGGTAGGTATAACTATGGCAACACTATTAGGCGCATAATCGAGTGTCATCAACTATAAAAAGCCCAAGTAAATTTAGTTTACTTGGGCACGATATTTTACTTATTACCGTTATGGCCGTACTCGCAGGGTGTGGCCTTATTTATGAATACTTACTGTCTCATTATGCGGGGCGGGTACTTGGCTCAGTAGAAAGCGCTATTTATGCGATGATCGGCACTATGATAGTAGCAATGGGCATTGGCGCATTTTTAGCACGTTGGTTTAAAGATGCATTTACCGCCTTTGCTTGGCTAGAAAGTATAATTGCTTTGATTGGTATGGGCTGTATTTTAGCCATTGCCGGCGTTATTGCTGTTAGCTATTCACTGCCGCATATGTTTTCGAGTATTTTTAATTTACCTCCCGACGTAGTACTCAATGGCTATGTATTTCAAAAGCTACAAGAGTGGTCGCGTTTTTTACCCTATGTATTTGGCCTTATACTTGGCTTGTTTATTGGTATGGAAATACCGCTTATTGCGCGTATTCGTCAGCATGTTTATGGCCGTTTTTTAGAAAATAACGCAGGAACAATTTATGGTGCCGACTATATAGGCGCCGGAATTGGCGCGGCTATTTGGGTTAGCATTATGTTGTCTATGCCCATAATGCAAGCAGCCGCGTGGACTGCGCTGTTTAATATAATTGCTGGGCTTGCTTTTTTATGGCGGTATCACACCTATGTACGCTTTGCTAAACTGTTATTAGCGTGTCACCTGTTATTGCTAGTATTATTTGCGTTTATATTGGTATTGGGCAGTAGTTGGATGGATAACTTGAGCAATGTTTTATACAAAGACAAGGTTATTTATTCTCAAGCCACTAAATATCAACATGTGGTACTAACCGAGCGGTTAAGTAAAAATCAGCCGCAGCCAATAACCGATTTATACTTAAATGGGCGCTTACAGTTTTCTAGTGTTGATGAGCAAATATATCATTCAATGCTAGTTTATCCTGCTATGTTGGCGTCAAACCGTCATGAGCGGGTACTGATCATTGGTGGTGGCGATGGGCTGGCACTTAGAGATGTTTTAAAGTGGCCGGTGAGCAAAGTAACCCTGATTGACCTTGATGGGCAATTGCTTAATTTGTTTGGCCATAAAGATGCTGAATTTACTTCGCCTGAAGATATTAGCCAGCGGTTGTTAAGCCTTAATAGCAAATCTATGCATGATCCGCGTGCAGATATTATTGTTGGTGATGCCTTTTTAGAAGTTGAAAAGTTGCTCGATCAGGCAAAGCAATTTGATACTATTTTAATTGATTTACCTGACCCTAATCATCCCGATTTAAATAAAATGTATAGTGACTACTTTTATAATCATGTACGCCAATTACTAGCACCAGATGGCGCAATGGCGGTGCAGTCAACTTCGCCTTATCATGCTAGAAAAGCCTTTTTAAGTATTGCTAAAACGGTTAAAGCGGCTGGATTTGAATATGTAGAGCAGTATCAACAAAACATTCCTTCATTTGGACAGTGGGGCTGGACTATAGCTACCAAAATGGGGCAATCGGCTAGTGGGCGAATCAACGATGTAACCGCAATGCCGATACCATCAAGGTGGATCAGTAAAGAATATTTACTGGCTAGTTTTATTTTTCCGAATAATTATTTCGAACATATTAAAGATATTGAAGTCAATAGGTTAGGCTCTGGCCAACTGTACGATTATTACCGTACAGCATGGCAAATAGAAAGCGAATTGTATAAAAACTAATAAAACATGGTTGACATAATATGTCAGCCATGAGAATCTTAACTCAGACATAATATGTCAAACGACAAAAGGCAGAGACATGGAATTAAATGAACTTTCAATAAAATTAGCTTCTTTTGAAACAGAAGGCGCTAACTTTGAGTCTTTCTTGATTGCTAATCCAGGTGAGCAAGATGTATTACAAGTCATTGTTGATGAAAATGATGAGCTTCCAATTTTTGTTACGCAAACACAAGAGCAGTTATTATGCATTAGCTACTTGTTTGACGAAGATGAAGTTAAGCCGGAATTACGTAACGAGTTAAACGAAACATTACTACGTTTAAACGTGCCAATTCCATTAAGTGCATTTGCTAAAATCGATAATAAATACGCGATTTTTGGCGCACTGTCGGTAAATTCATCATTAGATGACATTACCCACGAACTAGTGACATTAGCCGATAATGCTATTGATGCACTAGAAGCCGTGACCATGTATTTAAACGATTAGTAGCGATTTAGTGGAGTTAAGATTATGAGTATTTTAAAAAAATTATTTACAGCAGTACGTGGCGGCGCGCGTGAAGCAGGCGAAGCAATTGTAGATAAAAACGGTATCCGTATTTTTGAGCAAGAAATTGCAGATGCACAAAATGCTTTGCACCGTGCTAAAAAAAGCCTAACAGAAGTTATGGCGAAAGAAATGCAAACTAAGCGTAAAATTAGCGCTGTAGATGCATCTATTGCTGAGCATGAAGCTTATGCTGGGCAAGCGCTGGAAAAAGGCAACGAAGCTTTAGCATTAGAAATTGCAGAAAAAATTGGCGAGTTTGAAGCTGAAAAAGCAGAGAACGAACAAGTATTATCTGGTTTTAGCAATCATATTGTAGCGCTTAAACAGCAAGTTAAAGAAGCTGAAAAGTCGATTAAAGAAAACCAACGCCAGCTAACTATGGTTAAAACCACAGAAAGCGTGCAACAAGCTACTATGGCTGTAAACAGCACATTAAACACTAACAGCTCGTCTATGACATCGGCTCGCCAATCACTTGAGCGTATTAAGCAACGCCAGCAAGACCGTCAAGATCAGTTAGGTGCAGCTAAAGAGCTTGAAGCCGATGTAAACGGCGACGATTTAAAAGCGAAAATGGCAGAAGCCGGAATTGGCGACAGCAGTCCAAAAAGTGCTGATATTTTAGCGCGTATTAAAGCCAAGCAAAATAGCTAATAATTACGTTCATATTTAAAAAGGTAACCAGGCTTTAGCTTAGTTACCTTTTTTGCTTAGAAGGCAGCCTTCCTATGTTTAATTTTTTCAAATCTAAAAAAGAGCCAGAGCGTCAGCTTAATCATGCCAGTGAGCTTAAAAAAGGTGACATGTTTACTGTCATCGATTCATTTGCTTATCCAGCGTGGTTAAAAGGGCAAACTCTTCGCGTTATTGATATACAAACTTACCAGTATCAACACAGTAGTGACACTGAGTTTGTGTTGGAAAGTGACAGCGGCCAAGTGGTATTTTTACAAATAGAGCAAGAAGATGGTGAGCAATGGGCTAACTTTTCTATAAAAGTACAACGTGATGAAGTAGAAGATATATTTGGCCTTGATCAGTTTGCGCGTATTTTTGATGAAGAGTCTTTAACGCATATCACAGTGCAAAATATACCAGAGCGTTTTACGCAGTTTTTAGCTAACAGCTATCAGCAAAGCGAATCGCCATTTGTGTGTTATTTTCATAATAAAGACTATCGCAATCAAGCTCTTCCACGTTATGAGCAAGAAGGTGGTGAGCTGTGTGAAATGATTTGTTTAGAGTCTGATGATAAAGGCTTTGGTTTAAATATTGAGATTTGGGATGGTGGCGAAACCGAAGTATCGCTTACCTTAACGCGGCCAATTACCGACATTGTTGACTTGTTTCCAGGAGACGCTAAGTGAGTGATGCTAAAGAAAAGTGGTTACGCCAAGAGCAGGCAGTGCGTGCCACGCAAATGGCATTTGATCTAAGTAGCGAAGTACAAAAGTCGATAAAAAAGCAAGCGATTGATCAAGAGCTAACACCTTCAGATATGATCCGCAAAATACTCGGTTTGGATGTAAAGTCTAAAAAAACCCGACAGCGTCTATCGTTTAATTTAAACGACGATGAAATAGCACAGCTTGCAAGCCGTTTTGATGTGCAAAGTGATGATAAGCGCGTAGTAAAGCAACGCGTTGCAGAACTTTTGATTGCTCATACAAAAAAAATTAAGTAGTTTTATGTTATAGACGCTATGCCCTTAAACTAAAACGATAAAATAACGAGTTGCCGTGAATATAATTTTAATTGCTTACTTACTAATTTTTGCATTATTTGGTACTGCGGCAAGCTACTTTGTGCGTTTTATTTATGCGTATTGGGTGCTTAACAAAATGCCAATGCACTATATTATTAAGGCGGGGATTTGTTTAGTAATGGTGGTAATTATTTCAGCGTTAATCCCATATTTAGGATAACGCTGAAATTAAATTGTTTGCAGCATTATTTTATTTCAAAAGGTTGGCATTGCTGATTAATACATAGTGATTGTACTTCAAGCACTGATGGGCAGTCAGTTAAGCCTTGTGCCTTATTTAGCGTGTTTTCTTGTGCTGTTATTTGCTGTGCAATCTGCTCAGCTTGTTCTTGTTGGGTATTAAGTGTTGAGTACACCGTATACTTACTTGGCCCACCGCACGCACGGGCACCTACTTCAAGCACTTTACATTGAAAGCTAGCTGTACAGCTATTGTTACTAACAATATCGTTAAGTTGACTATTAAGACTCGCTAAACTCGTTCCGTGATCATTGCTTGACGATGTTGTGCTAGCACAGCCGCTCAGTAACAAAATACTAGTAGCAATACTTACAATTGATAGTTTAATTGCTGATGGCAAACAACTCATAACCTTATCCTTAAAATACACTTACTGCTGAGCCTTCAAGTTTAACACATTTATTTTCTACACACTGCGTGCTTGGCGCAGTTAAATGTTGGCAAATACTGACCATTTGATTTTGGGCATTATAGTTACTTTCAAAAGTAGTGATTTTTTTACTTAATGCAGTGACTTGCTCAGTTGTTGCTGTTGTCGTTGAATACACTATATAACTACTTGGGCCGCCACATGCTCGGCTACCTACAGCTTCTACTTGGCACTGCGTACTGCTATCACATTGTTTATTAGCAATGAGCGTATTTAATTCATTTTTAGCTGTTTTAATGTCATCAAGAGTAACTGTTTTCATGGCAGTATTTGATAGTTTTTCGGCTGGGGCATGTAATTCTGCTTTGTTACTTTTTTGCAGTTGTTGTAGTTTTTGCTGCGATGGCGTTGTTGCTTCGCTGGCAGTTGTTTTTTCTGTTTCTGCTACGGGGTTATCTAAACAAGCGGTTAAACACAGTGGTAAAAATATAGCTAGCAATGGTGTACGCATAACAAATCCTGATAGTGGTGAATTATTCACCACTATCATACACTGTGCATTTGTTACGGCAATAAAAACTCTATTATCAAGCAATTAAAGCCGTTATTAATTACTGTGAATATTTACAGCCCGCCTTGGGTTAACTTGCTGGGGTTAAGTAGCTTTTCGAGCTCGCTGCGCGATAAATCAGTTTCTTGCTCGGCAACATCAATAATTGGGCGAGCTTCTTTATATGCTTGTTTCGCTATTTTGGCTGCTTTTTCATAACCGATCACCGGATTTAGCGCGGTTACTAAAATAGGATTTTTAGCCAGTGCCTTATCAATATTTAGCTGATTTACTGTAAAGCTAGCAATGGCTTTATCTCCCAGTGCTTGGGCGCTATTAGCGAGTAACTCTATACTTTGTAGAATATTATAAGCAATTACCGGCAGCATTACATTTAGCTCAAAATTACCTGCTTGGCCGGCAACGGTAATTGTAGCGTCGTTACCAATTACTTGGGCGCTCACCATAGCTGCCGCTTCGGGGATCACTGGGTTTACTTTGCCGGGCATAATAGATGATCCGGGTTGCAGTGCTTCAAGCTCTATTTCACCTAAACCAGCTAATGGACCAGAGTTCATCCAGCGCAAGTCGTTGGCTATTTTCATTTGCGCTACAGCAAGTACTTTTAATTGCCCTGAAAGCGCGACAATGGCATCTTGCGAACCAATATTGTAAAAAAAGTTACTGCTAGGCGTAAATCTAATACCTACGTTGGCACTGAGATTATTAGCAAATAGCGGTGCAAATTGTGGATCGGCATTAATACCTGTTCCTACAGCGGTACCACCTTGCGCTAGTTCGCAAACACGCTCTAGGCTATGCCTTATACCAGCCGCGGCATGGTTAATTTGCGTTTGCCAGGCACTTAGAGTTTGCCCAAAAGTAACCGGCATAGCATCCATTAAATGAGTGCGGCCGGTTTTTACTATAGCGCCAACCTCGGCTTTTTTGTGTTCTAAATGCTGTGATAGTTTTTCTAGTGAAGGGAGTAATTCGTACACCACATTTATTGCGCTGCTCAGGGCAATGGCAGTAGGGATCACATCGTTAGAGCTTTGCCCCATGTTTACATCATCATTAGGATGAATGCTTTCATCGCCTAGCCGGCTTGCTAAAGTGGCAATCACTTCATTGGCATTCATATTTGAGCTAGTACCCGAGCCAGTTTGAAATATATCGACCGGGAAATGCTCATAATGGCTACCATCAATAATTTCTTGGCATGCTTGCTCTATTGCTTTAGCTTTAGTTTTGCTTAGGTGCCCAAGCTCAAAGTTGCTCTGCGCTGCCGCTTGTTTAATGTAAGCAAGGGCGGTTATAAACTGCTTAGGCATAGCTAAACCACTGATGGCAAAATTATTCACAGCGCGCTGAGTTTGCGCTTGATATAGTGCATTAGCAGGGACTTGTAACTCGCCCATGCTATCTGATTCTGTTCTAAACTGAGTCATAATATTCTTCCTTAAAAGGATTAAACCAGCGGCTGAGAATGCTCATTACGCACTCGCTTGGTAATTATTTATTGTAAGTAAACCTTGTACTCTATCTGTAGGCTGGTGTGGTAAATTGCAAGGGTTATTTGATAATAGTTGTCATTACATTTTGAGCTAGGTGTTTCAATGTAAAGTACAGCTATAAAAGTATAGATTAATTAACTGGCTTTAAAGCGTACATTAGCGCACGACAAAATACGCTAAATTTGTTTTACTGTTGCGCATCAGTCTTTAACCTTGAGAGTAAAAATGATCAAGCCATTCTCACAAGCGTGTGAAAATAATAAACAGCCTATTTTAGCGCAGTTAAAATCTGTGTTAGCGAATGCCAAAACGGTGCTCGAAATAGGCTCAGGTACAGGTCAGCACAGCGTGTACTTTGCTCAGCAGTTGCCGCATTTACAATGGTATAGCAGCGACAGAGCGATTAATCATGAAGGTATTAATTTATGGCACCGCGAGGTTAATTTAACCAATTTACATGCTCCCCTTGAACTTGACTTAAACAATGCGTGGCCAATAGATAAAGTGGATGCTATTTACACGGCTAATACTTTTCATATTGTAAGCTGGCAACTTGTAGAGCATTTTTTTGCGGGTGTAAAACAGCATTTAAATGACCAAGGCATAGTATGTATTTACGGGCCATTTAAATATAAAGGCGAGTTTACTAGCCAAAGTAATAACGACTTTAATCGCTTTTTAATAGAGCGCGACCCACTTAGCGGTATTAGAGATTTTGCAGCAGTTGAGCTATTAGCAAAGCAAGCAGGGCTAACGTTAATAAGTGATATAGCCATGCCTGCTAATAATCAGTTACTGATTTTTAAACGGCAGTAATGCGCTGCATTGATCTTTATAAATATTAATATGCTGGCGTTCACGTTTTAAGTAATCGCTAATTGCGTTGCTAAAGTTATTATCAACTATATGGTGAGCTGAGTAGGTTAATACAGGGGCAAAACCGCGTGCTATTTTATGCTCACCTTGTGCCCCTGAATGAAAACAGCTGAGGTTATGCTTTATTGCAAACTCAATCCCTTGGTAATAGCATAGTTCAAAGTGCAGAGAATCTACCTCTTCGCTTGCCCCCCAATACCGCCCATACAGTGTGTCTGCTCCTATTAGACTAAGGGTTGCGGCAATAATAGCGTCCTCTTTTTTGGCTAGCATAATGACTAGCTTGTCGGCCATTAGCGCATGTAAAAGCTTAAAAAAGGGCATATTTAAATAGCCTAAGTGGCCAGAGCGTTTTAAATAAGTACGTTGATAAAATTCGCAAAATAGCTGCATAATTTCAGGCGTAATTTGCATCCCTTGCAGCCATTCAATAGTAATGTTTTGTTGAGTTATTTTGCTGCGTTCTTTTTTTAGTGATTTACGCTTACGTGAATTAAGCGTATTTAAAAAATCGTCAAAGCATGTAAAGCCTTTATTAAACCACTGAAATTGCACACCCACTCTAAGCATAGCGTGTTGCTCAGTGAGGTGTGTGGCTTGGGCTAAGTTGCAAAAATTAACGTGCCAACCAGACCAGCCTTGCTCTTTGCTGTGCAGGTTTAGTAACTCTGTAATGTATTTATACACTAAACTAGGATTGCTGTGCTCTATAGCAATACGGCTACCTTCAATGGGGCAAAATGGCACACCGCATAACCATTTAGGGTAGTACTCTAAGCCATGTTTCTCGTATGCTTCTGCCCAGGCCCAATCAAACACATATTCACCGTAAGAGTGGCTTTTTAAATAGCCAGGTGCCAGCGCAATAATATTTTCGCCCTCAAAAATAGCTAAGTGATAAGGCTGCCAACCACTTTGTTGATTAACACACTGACTTTGCTCTAATGCGTATAAAAAAGCATGTTGGGTAAATGGCTCGTCGCCAAACAAACGTTGCCAATGCGCTCGCTCTATTTGATTAATACTACTAAACCATTGATGCGAAAATGTCGCCATTACTACTTACCTTGTGCGTGTTCTACGTTTTTTATAAAGGTGCTTATTTGTTTTTTAAGCTCAGGAAAAAAGGGGTTATAGGTTAATCGTTGTAAGGTGGGATATTGCTTTAAGTTAGCAGCTGTACGTTCTCCAAGTTGCGGGCTTTTTGTGGTTTTACAGGTTTTATATAACTTTTCGCCGCCAATAAAACTGCCGCAATTACGATAAGAGGCACTAATACCATAATGCGGATTTTGTGGTGAGTTAACAATGGCAATATGCGATATACCATGGATTTTTAGACATGCTTCGCTGGCACACTGCGGATTTAATACTCTGTAATCTGCTGCAAAATTTGGGGGTAAAATAGTGCTGCTACCATAAAGCACTAGGGTATCGAGTTTTTTATAGCGACTTAAATTAGTATTATGTAGTGCATTTAATAATTTAAGGGTGGCATGGCTATCAATTGTCGCGTCAATATCGCTTATTACGCTAAATACAGGCAATGCCAAAGCAGGGCGCTTACTTAAGTGTTTAATGCTAACCAATGACATTGCATCATATGAGGCTGCTGCAGCATTGAGTGGAAACGACTCATACTTAGCAAAATCAACATCGGCGTCTTTATCTATCCAATTTAAAAATGGGATTAAATCAAGCCACTTGGCTATCCAACCTTGTTTATTATGCGGCTCGGAGCCCGGTGAAAATAACATAAGCGCCGTTATTTTTGATGAAAGCGCTTGCGTGATTGCATAGTCTATAAGTAGTGCGGCCCCCGTAGAGTAGCCCCCTAAAATAACCTCATCAAAGTCTTGTGTTGTGCGCTCTATAGCGTAACGCACAGCTTGTTGCCATTGCTGTAGGTCTACATCTTGTAACGCACTAGCAGCACTGCCGTGGCCGGGTAACAAAATAGTGCGTACGGTATAACCTTGCTGATAATACACTTGGGCTAAATCGTGATAGGTAAAAGGAGAGTCGGTAAGGCCGTGCACGAGTAATACCGCTTTTTTACTTTGTGAATGTTTTAACTCAAAAGGAGCAATAATGTCGGCAATAGTGGGGTTAGGCTTACGACTGCCTTGAGTAACTAGTTGCTGATACGTTTGAGTAAATACAGGGCATGGCATAGCAGCGCGAGGATTAGCTACACTAATATACTGATACGCATGATTGAGGTAGCTATTAAATGGGGCACCCGCTTGGTAATCAAAATACGCTTGGTGGTGATCCTTTGTATAGCGTAATAGGCCTTGCTGTTTACTCTTTTTAATAAATTCAAAATCGCTTGCCTGCGTAATACAATTTTCAGCGACAGCTAAGTGAGGCAAAAAGCTAAGCATACAAGTTAAAAATATTTTTAAAAACACACTATTATTGTTCATAAACCACTGCATATTGAGCAAGACACTCGGTTAGCTTAATTAGTTCAAGCGGTTTTGCAAGGTGTTGATTAAAACCAACCGCCTGAGCGTGTGCTTTGTCTTCGGGCATAACGTCGGCAGTTAAGGCAACAATTGGCAGTTCCTCAGCCGTTTTAAATTGCCTGATCAGTGCCGTTGCTCTATAGCCATCCATTACTGGCATTTGGCAATCCATAAGCACTAGGTCAAAATGCTGTTTTTTTATAATATTAACTGCAAGTTCACCATTTTCAACAACCTGTGGCACAATTTTTAGTGAGCCAAGCATGGCTTTTATAACCATTTGATTAACCGGGTTATCTTCGGCCACTAAAATTTTTAAAGCGGCTATATTAGTATTATCTGTAGGTTTTATAAGGGGTTCTTGCGCTTTAACCGTCTCTATTTCTAATGTAAATGTAAAAGTAGAGCCTTTATCAAGCTCGCTATGTAGCGCTATATTTGCATTCATTAATACACTAAGCTCTTTGGCTATGGCTAACCCAAGGCCGGTGCCACCAAACTGCCGAGAAGTAGAGTTATCGGCTTGAGTAAATGCACTAAATAACTTTTCATGTTGAGTTGCTTTTATACCTATTCCGGTATCAATAACGGCAATTGTTAGCTGTGCTTTATTGGGCGCAATAAGTTGCGTATCTACATTTAAAGTAACACTGCCAGCGTTAGTAAATTTAATAGCGTTACTGCATAAATTAAGCATTATTTGCTCTAATCGCATTGGATCGCCAACAAACCAAGTGTCTTTAGGGATGTTGCTATTTATTTTCCACACAATTGCTTTGCTTGCAGCACTTTGTTCAAACATAGTATTAATGCGCTGAATAAGTGCGGTTAAATCAAATGGAATACGTTCAAGCACTAGCCGTTTTGATTCAATTTTAGATATATCGAGAATATCGTTTATCAAATTTAATAAGCTTTTAGATGACGAATTTATTTTATCTAAATAATCAATTAGGGTATTGGCGTCGTCTTCTTTACGGGCAAGCGAAGAAAAGCCAATAACAGCATTTAGTGGCGTGCGTATTTCATGGCTCATATTAGCTAAAAATTGACTCTTAGCCCGGTTAGCCAAATCAGATTGCTTTTTTGCTTGTGCTAACGAATAAGTACGCTCTGCTACTTGGCGAGTAAGTGCAATTTGCTGCTGATTAAACAGTAGTAAAATCAATAAAATTAATGAGCATACAACTACTTGAAGTATCAGCAGCAGTAAGGTGAGTTGATTATTATGTTGAGCTAAAAAGGCATCTTTAAGTGCCAGTTTTACGATCCATTGTTGCCCGCCAAAATCGACATTAAACGATATTAGCTTACTGCCTTGTGCAACATTAAGATTGTTTGAGTTACTGTAAAATGCGGGTTTGTTTATATCTTCATAAATAGCAATCGAAAACATTTTAGACTGCTGCTCAGTAATGGCCTGCTTAATAATTTGAGGGACTAAAAATACGCCTGTGGCATAGCCTTTAATAGTTTCTTTTTCATTGGATTGAGAATATACAGGCGCAAATAATAAGTAAGCAGCATCAGAGTGCTCAGTTTGTACGAGTTGAATTATTTTAGTTCCCACTGGCTGATACTTTATTGCGGGGTTGAGTAAGGATGCTTTGCGATCTGGGTTTGAATATACATTAAACCCAATTGCTTTTTGGTTGCTATTAAACGGTGCTATATATTTTACAATAACGAGTGGATCGTTTGGCTCTAAAGGTTCACCAATAACATCATAATTTAAGTTATAAATGCTTGAAATTTCTTTAGAGAATGCTTGGCGTTGATGAGATGGGATTTTTACATTCCATGATAAAGCTTTTATAAATGAGTGCTTAGCAAGTAGGGTGTTGGCATATTGATTAAAGTCTTGCTGGCTTAATGTTGGCGATGACTGAACTTGGCTAGCTAAACTTTGCACTGCAATAATGCTGCGATTAGTATAGCGGTACAGGCTGTTTTCTATCACTTGCACTTCGCGCTCAGCAATTTTTATCGCATTAATACGGCTTTCACTATCGTATAATTGTGTGGTGGCCGCTACTGATACAAATAAAATGCAACATACCGAAAGTGTCGGTAGCACCGAAATATTATAGTTATCAGACTTCTCTGGTAATAACGAAAGTAAAAATGGAGTGGCAATTAACACCCCTAAAATATCACCTAACCACCAGTAAGTTGTGTTTTTCCAGTGATTATCTGCACTGTACATTGCATTAAATTGGCTTAGTGCAAACACGCCAAAATTAGCCGAAATTAAACTGACTAAAACACCTACAACTACAATAAAATAAATAATGTTTTGGCGCTTTTTAAGGCGCAGAGGGTGGCCTAACCAAAACTTTAATATTGCGGCCCCAACCATGGCCTGCAATACCACCCCAAAGGCAATATACATAGCCTCGTTTAATGAATTTCCTACCAATACCATTTCATGAGTTGTATTAGCAAAAAAATTTAAATTAAATGCGAGAGCCGCTAAAAATAGCGCAGGAATAAATCGCCACCACCACACAAAGCAGCCAACTAAGGCTATACCAGCAGGTAACCAAACCGGAATAATTTGCGAGTTAAAGGTTAGCTTGGTAAGTATTACTCCTACAAAAAAATAGGCTAAAGAAAAAATAATGTAAAAAACACTAGAGTAATACTTGGAGTTAAAATTTTTCACATAAATCCCTGTACAAGTAATATTCCCAATTTAAAATATCAGTATAGCTAACAGTAAGTTATTTGCGGTATTTTTTATAATGGTAATTGTTTTTTGCTAAAAGACTGCTTTAACACCACGGTTGATTCTATATTAGCGATACAGCTTAAGCTCCCTAGTTGATGCTTAACAAACTGCTCATAGCTTTCTAAATCATGCGCAATTATTTTTAGTAAATAGTCGTAACTTCCCGATATTACCGAACACTCTAGCACATGAGTGAGCTTTTCTACGTGTTGCTCAAATTGCCGGGCAGCACTGGCCGAATTTTGATTTAAACGTACAAATGCATACACCAAAACGTTTAGTTTAAGTGCCTTTGGGTTAATAGCAGCGTGGTAGCCGGTAATAATACTAGCTTGTTCTAGCTTTTTAATTCGTCTAAGGCAGGGCGTATCTGAGAGGCTAATATGACTGGCAAGATCTGCAACAGACATTCTGGCGTTGGCTTGTAAGGCAATGAGCAATTGCTGATCTTTTTTATCGAGCATATATAGATTCTTATTAATTATTTTTATATTTGTAGTGATTATTGCTAATGATGTTGATAATTACTAATTTTTTTAGCGTTTTACCCTCATTAAACTCTGTTAGCATTTAGTGATAACTATAATAACAGGAAACAATAATGAGCACCCATACAGCCATTTTTGATCGATGGATAAGAAGCGCCTTCCCACAGATAAACAGCGAGCTTGAGCAACTTTACTGGCAACAAGATGATAAAGCCAATGTAGAGGGGTTGGGAGAGCCTTTAAAACAGCAATTAAAAGATGAAGGTAACGCATTAATAAGTAATTTATTAGCGGAGGGAAATACCGATGAAGGTTTTGATAGTGCGTTTGATTTGCTCGGTAATGTAGGGCTTTTTATGGCGGCGTGTCGTCGTCATGAAATTACCGAGCCAAGCCGTGAGACCACATCGCCATTGGTAGAAGCGTCGGCACTAGCAATGCATATAGGTGCCTCTATTGGAGTAACGCCACGCTTTGCGACTGCCCATTTAACCACGCACAATAAAGCGCTAAATGGCACGTATAAACGTTTTACTAATTTACCCGACGAAAAACTATTTATTGATTACAACACCCAAGGTATTTTGGCATATAAACGCGCCAGCGATGCATTATTAAAAATATTACCATTAGGTATTTCGCACCCCACCTGTGCCGAGCTATTAAAAGTAGCAAAACAAGCGTTAATAGATGTAATTGAATCGAATAATGCACTTTATACCCAGTTAGACACAGAGCGCTTTTTTAATTGTGTGCGCCCTTATTATAAACCGCATCGAGTAGGCAATGAGATATACAGAGGTGCTAATGCGGGAGATTTTGCCGGCATAAACGTTATCGATATGCTACTTGGGCTGTGTAGTGCCAACGAGCCAAGTTATTCACAAATGCTGGTGGATAAGTTTTTATATATGATGCCAGAAGATCAGCAAATATTGCGCGAAGCAATGCGCATGCAAAGCTTTATGGATGACTTTTTACAGGCGCAGCAATATAAAGACAATGACTGGTTTAAATACCACGCAAAGCTATTTATTCAGGTGTGTAAATTACATGGTGACACTGCAATCGGTCATCATAATCAATTGGTTGAAAAATTTATTGCGCAACCGTCAAAGCAAATGCAACAGCAACATATGAGTAAAGTAACAGCCAGTGGCCCACCATTACATGTTTTGCTCGATTCGTTAGAAAAACTCCGTGATAAACGTGCCAGCGCTAAACGCGACGATATAAAAACACGTTACGACGATATAAACTTGCTAAAACAGTGGATTAAATAAGATGAATCAACACGATTTTTGTATGGCCGAAGGCTGTTATTTATTAAGCCACTCAGTAGGGCGTCCACTGAAAAATAGTCAGCAGCATTTAGCGGCTCATTATTTTTCGCCGTGGGAATCGTCAAATAAAGAACCCTGGCAGCAATGGTTACCTGCAGTCGAGCAATTTAATACCGCATTAGGGCAGTTATTTAATGCGCCTAGCGAGCAATTTTGTCCACAAGTTAACTTATCCAGCGGCTTAACCAAATTGTTAATGTCGCATCCGCGATTACAGCAAAAAAATTGCAAAGTATTAATGACGCAAAGCGACTTTCCAAGTATGGGCTTTGCGATGCAAAAAGCTTTGCCAAAATGCGCGCAAATAACATTTATTCCTGAACATGAAAACTTAACCGATATTACCGTTTGGCAGCGTTATTTAACGGATAACATAGATTTAGTTTTTATCAGTCACGTATATTCAAATACAGGGGTACAAGCCCCTGTACACGATATTGTTGCTTTGAGTAAAAAAACGAATAGCTTATCAATCATTGACGTTGCGCAATCTGCAGGGGTGATACCGCTTGATTTAACCGCCTTAAATGCTGACTTTATGATTGGCTCTAGCGTTAAATGGCTATGTGGCGGCCCTGGTGCTGCTTACTTATGGGTTAACCCACAGCAAATAGCTGTTTGTGAGCCTAAAGATGTTGGCTGGTTTTCTCATCAAAATCCCTTTGAGTTTGATATAAATCATTTTATTTATAACAAGGGAGCGCTTAAATTTTGGGGCGGTACTCCCTCAGTTGTACCTTATATTATTGCAGCCAATAGTATTGCCTATTTTGCCGCATTGGGAATTGATAAAGTTAGGTCGCATAATTTAGCAATGCTTGCGCTTATTCAGCAACAGTTGGGTAAATATGTTGTGTCGCCCACGCTGCAGCATCAATGCAGTGGTACTGCTATTTTAAACTTTAACATGCAGCAACAACATGTATTGAATGAGCTTAATAGTGCAGGGATTAGTGTGGATGCCAGAAAGCTTGGTATACGAGTTTCACCGCATATATATAACAGCGCCGACGCAATACATAAGTTTATAGCGGTTATAAAAAAAGCGATTAAGGTTGTTGATTAAGTTGTTCTTTTTGCTGATTTAACGCCTCTATTTGTTGCTGTGCTTGCCCAATTAAAGCATCGTATGACTGTTTAAGAGCTGATGTTTTAGTTGCAATCGCATTGGCAATAGAGGAGGCCCCTAAACGATTGGCTTTATCTTGCGTCATGTAATCAATTTGCTGTTTTTTTTCTGTGTATTGCTGCTGATATTGTTTAATAGCCAGTTGGTAGCGTTTTATATCACGATTAATTTGCTGCGTTTTTAAGTAATCATCAACAGAAGTATCTGTAATTTTACTGCTAGCAGTTGTATTGCTATAGGCTGTGGTTACATTAACATTTTTTAGCGTAATGGCTTGTGCATCTAGAGCACAGGGCAGCTGGCTAAATGTAGGAACACCTTTAATAACGCATTTATAAACAGTAATGTTTTCTGCCAAGCTAAAGGTTGGCGCGGTTAAGCAAATTGATAGCAATATAACCCGGATCATAGTTAAACCTAAATTGGCTTAAAGTTAAGTTAATCATGCCCTAAGTTATAGTTTGGTACAATTTGTTTAGTTTTATAAATTTTAGGCATAAAAAACCACAACTAAGTGGTTTAAATTAAGTATGGTGGAGAGGGAGGGATAGACTTGCTTACATCCATGTAATCAATCGCTGCGCGACGCTTGCAGCGGCCCAAAATGTTCCCGACATTTTGTTGAACCCTGTCGAGGGATCTCACCCTCCCAATTTAGTCTTGGTGTTAAATTATAGGCACAAAAAAACCACAACTAAGTGGTTTAAATTAAGTATGGTGGAGAGGGAGGGATAGACTTGCTTACATCCATGTAATCAATCGCTGCGCGACGCTTGCAGCGGCCCAAAATGTTCCCGACATTTTGTT
>NZ_JACJES010000014.1:19112-83595 GCF_014164175.1 Pseudoalteromonas sp. SG44-5
GAACCCTGTC
Source organism: Pseudoalteromonas sp. SG44-5 (assembly GCF_014164175.1). Lineage (NCBI taxonomy): Bacteria > Pseudomonadati > Pseudomonadota > Gammaproteobacteria > Alteromonadales > Pseudoalteromonadaceae > Pseudoalteromonas > Pseudoalteromonas sp. SG44-5. Next base: position 19,123 of record NZ_JACJES010000014.1, read on the forward strand.
GAGGGATCTCACCCTCCCAATTTAGTCTTGGTGTTAAATTATAGGCACAAAAAAACCACAACTAAGTGGTTTAAATTAAGTATGGTGGAGAGGGAGGGATTCGAACCCTCGATAGAGCTACAAACTCTATACTCCCTTAGCAGGGGAGCTCCTTCGGCCACTCGGACACCTCTCCAACGCATAACCGTTTTTTTATTGATGGAAGTAAAAATTAAAGCCACCAATATAAATGTGGTGGAGAGATAGGGATTTGAACCCTAGATAGGCTACAAACCTATGCCGGTTTTCAAGACCGGTGCATTCGACCACTCTGCCATCTCTCCGTGACGCAGAATAATACTTAGGTCATACGCATGTGTAAATAGCAAAAAGACTGTTTGCTTAAAATTTAGGCTAAAATGAGGTTTTTTTTGTAAATAAGGGGAAATAAAGACAATTTTAGTAAAATTAAATAGGTTGCAGCAAGCAGTGGGAGCTAAATAAGAAGCTTTATTTAGTGGTTGGGTGCTTGCTGCACCGTATAAATAGTCATGGTTGTGTGACTATTTATATTGAGCTGTGCTACCAAGAGCGAGTCTTTTACCGAAGCGATTAAGCTTTGCTAACATTTTAGCTTTACGATTTGTTGGTTTAACGGCAATGTGAGTAGCAGCTGTTTCATTTAATGTGTTAATTGGGTTCATTACTTAACTCCGAGTTGTGGTTGGTGAAAACGGGGGCATTCTGCCTCTTAATTGTTTAAAAATAAAGCGATAAAAATTGAGCCCGAAGCATTAGTTATTTTAATCCGAAAGGATTTTATTAACCTGCCGTTCACTTGGTGGGTTTGGGTGTTTTTGCATTTTTATTCACGCCGTTAGTTTTTAAATCCCTTTTGTTATGGGGTCTCTGTGTTTGTTTTTATTTTTAATGCGATAAAAGCATTCTTTTTTGGTTATTTATTCAGATTAAATTATTTTAATTAAATGATTTTTTATGCTGTTTAATTAGTGTTTATAAAATTAACTTTATGAGCGTTAAAAAAATTCCAGTAAAGTTCTAAAAAAAGTTGGTGTAATGCACTTTATATTTGCATTGCATGGGTGAATTACTTAGCTTTTTAGCAAAATGGTGTTTTTAATAAAGTTAGTATTACTAGGAGTTATAACGAACACTTGGCAGCTGTTTTTATATTAACCAATAAAAAAGCGCCTACTTTACAGTAGGCGCTTTTGCGTTAGTTGCGTTAATAACGCGTCTAACTGGGGACAGAGCCTCTTCTAGCAACCGCTCTGTTTGCTAAAAAGGCATTAATTCGTTTTGTTGGGGTAAGCACTATGGCGTTACCAAGTAGTACTAAGCTAAACCCTGCAAAGGTATTTGCATGCCATTCAAAGCCTTCATAAAAGCTGCTTAGTGTTACCGCAACTAAAGGAAACAGTACGATGACATAGCTGGCTTTTTCGGGGCCAATATTTTTTAACAGTGCAAAGTAACAAGCAAAGGCGATTACAGTGCCAAAAATAGATAAGTACAATAACGACAGCCAATAGCTAGTAGGTGCAGTGAAATTAAATTGCACGTCGCTTATAAATACATATAAGGCTAAGCCAATGGCACTGTATAACATGCCCCAAGCATTACCTTGTAACACACCAATTTGTTTGCGTGAATTACGTACACTTACCATGTTTCCTAATGAAGCCACAAAGGTGCCTCCAAGAGCAAGTAGTAACCCGACGAATGCACTGTTACTCAAGTTGAGTTGCTGTAATTGTGGCCAAAACAAGCAGGTGATACCTAAAATGGCAAGTACAGCACCGGTATAAATTCGTTTTGAAATAGGTTTGCCAAAAAATAATCGGGTATTAACTATATTCATTACTAATAGCATTGAAAAAGCAATCGAGGTCATTGCAGAGCTAAGGTGATTTTGTGCCCAGTAAAGCATTAAGTAATTTAGGCCAAAGTTAAACAGGGCCAATAATACGAAAAAACCATGATCGACTAAATTAAATCGCATTTTAGGTTTTTTGTATGCCACATATAACCACATTAATAATGCCGCGATTGCAAAACGATAAAATAGCGATAGTTCAACAGCAATATCGCCTAGCTGAAACTCTATGGCCAACCAGGTTGAGCCCCAAATTAAAACAGTTGTTATATATAGCGCTGCACTTTTCAATACTGCTCTCCAAAGTCGATTAAGCTGCTATTTTAAAGCTTATCTGTATACTTACCATATACAGAAAATGGAATATGTAACCTATACAGATTGAGGGTGTAATGATTTTAAAAGCGGTTAGCCATCAAGGTCATGAGTTTTTGTACCAGCAAGTTATTCAACTGATCAGGGATATGAGTGCTCAACAGGCTTTATTGCCCTCAGAAAAACTGCCGTCTTTACGTAAAATGGCTAGCAACCTTAATATAAGTATTCCTACGGTAAAGCAGGCCTATCAAGCGCTAGAGGATCAAGGGGTTATAGAGGCACGCGAAAAGTCAGGCTACTTTTTAAAAGCCGTTAACATGGCAAGCAGCTTACCAAAACGAGTTAAGCTGAGCCGCGAGCCCGTGATTGTTAACAAGCAGGCGCTGATTGAGCAGGTATACACAGCCATTCATCAGGCCCATGTGGTGCCTTTTGGAGTGGCTAACCCGGTTGCTGCAGCACCAACCGATAAAGCCTTAGCCAGAAATATGCGCCGAGTAATGACGCTTGCTGGTAGTAGCGCTATTAATTACGGGCCACTGGATGGTTATGCACCGTTAAAAAAGCAACTTATTCACCGCTATTTAAACTTTGGCATTGGCATTAATATGGATGAAATGGTGATCACTAATGGTGCGCAAGAAGCACTGGCAATTGCACTCAAATGCGTAACTAAGCCCGGTGATGTAGTGGCCATAGAGAGCCCTTGCTATCACGGAATTATAGAGTTAATAGAAAGTTTAGGCCTTAAAGCACTTGAAATACCTTTATGCCCAGATAATGGTATTTGGCTAAACGATTTAGCGCAGGCGCTTAATGAGCACGATATTAAAGCGTGCTTATTTTCTACGGCTATTAGTAATCCGGTTGGTAGTTTTATGCCAGATAAAAATCGAGAACAGCTGGTGGAACTAGTTGAAAGCCATAACGTAGTGCTCATTGAAGATGACGTATATGGCGACCTATACTTTACACCCAAACGAGGTACACCTGCTATAGCGTATTCCAAAAAAGGCTTGGTGCTAAGTTGTTCGTCTTTTTCTAAAACGGCTGCCCCTAGTTATCGTGTTGGTTGGCTTATTGCGGGGAAATTTGCAGGGCAAGCTAGGCGTTATAAAAGAGCATTGAGTTGTTCTACCTCACTAATTAATCAATGGACGTTATCAGAATTTGTTTTTAGCGGTGAATACGATCGTAATTTAAAAGTACTTAGGCAGCGTTTACGTACGAATAAAGAGCATATGCGACGTTGCTTACAGCAAGCCATGCCAAAAGGTACACGGATCAGCGATCCACAAGGTGGCTGTGTTATTTGGTTAGACTTAGGCTGCGAGTATGATAGCCAAAAGCTATTTTCATTAGCGCTTGAGGTAGGTATAAGCATTACTCCAGGGTTGATATTTTCAGCTTCAAATAAATACAAAAGCTGTATAAGGCTAAGCTATGGTGTGCAGTGGAGTGAGCAAATAGAGCAAGCAATTGTCACACTAGGTAAACTTACCTTACTAGCAAAAAAGTAGCCTAATTTAAAGGGGAACAACAGCTTGTAACAAGTTTTTCGGCACAATAAAAAACAGCCGTTAAGTTAAGCGTAACGGCTGCAGAGGGATGTTAAATAATTACCTAAGTGAAGTTTGTAAACTAGTTTTGTTTAAAGCTAAATAATTGGTAACCTTTAAGTTCAGGTACTTGTACTACTAGCTGTTCTTCTTGTTTAGCTATATTGGCAAAATTTTCGCATAAGGCATTGGCACGTTTTTCGAGCGCATCGGCATGCTGCTCTACTTTTTCTTCTATTTGCGTACCCATATTTTCCATACGTTGTTCAAAGGCTTGCATGTCGCCTCCTGAGCCAAGTAATTCAGAACCTAAAGCAACTAAAATACTCCCCATAGATTGCATTACAGCAGACTCAACAGCGGTCTCTATTTGTTGTTCAAACTGCTGCTCAAAGTTTTCACCAAATTGGTTAAAGCTTTGCTGGCCCATAACAAAGGTGTCTTGTTGATAAAAAGTATTTTGTACTTCAAGTTTAATGTCGTCCATTAACGATGAGATATTATCGAGGCCATCAATATTAAAAGCATTAGCAACTTCTTGCAGTGCAACACCTGCAATTTTAACGCCTTCTAAGGCTATATTTGCTACTTCGGGTAATTGCGTGCGTAAACTATCTGAATATTGAGTTAGCGCCTTTTGCTGGGAATGATTAAGCGCTACCGATTCACCATTAATGGTTAAATTGCCATTGGTATTAAATTGCATAGTTTGCTTATTGGCGGTAAAAATCTCTAGTTCGTCAGGCTTAATACGTACATCATTTTTAAATTCTACATTACATTGCTCATTATTAAATGACACTGTTGAATCGTTATCATTATGTGCCACAACGGCAGGTGCACATATTAAAGTGCTCATTAATAGTAATTTTTTCATATTTATTCTCAGTTTTTTATTGATGATAAATAAGTAATAACAAGTTTAGTGCCAATGTTTTTTTATTATATTAAACAATAGGTTGGTTTTATTTTTAGTATTGTCTATAGCAAAGGTTTATTATAAAAAAACTATTTTTTAGTCAAATTGGCTAAAGCTAGAGCAGTAATTAATTTTATTTATCGATACGATAAAAAACTCTCACTTTCCATAAAGCGAATTTAGCGCTATTTATTCACAGTATTGACATGGAGGCTATTTAAGATAGCTACATGGCTTTATTTTGGCGCTAAACTGCATTGCACTTTATGTGTCGAACATTTTAATTTTACCGATTATTGCGATTATAAAATCCTTGGTTGGTCTCAAACACTTTATGGAGTGGGTTGTGGGTAAGACATTTAGTTACGATGCGCTAGATGACGATTTTGTTGAAGACGAGTACGAAATGCTCGGGCGTAATCAGCACGATAAGAACAAGCAAAAGGTTAAGAAAAAGTTGGAAGACTACCTTGAGCAAAAGCGCTTGCGTAAAAACCTAGGCGAAGACGATTTAAGCGATTACACCGATTAAATTGCGCTAGTATAACTAAAGTACCAATGTGAATTAGACTCTAAATGTACGCATTTATGTATGTTTAAATTTTGATTAGATTGGCAATAAAGAGGCCGTGTGCCTCTTTATTACTTTTAAGCGGCGTTACTTATTACTTTGTTGCAGTGCTTTTTGAATGGTGAGCTCTAGCTTTTCTGGCTTGGTAAAGGGTGCATAGCGTTTAATTGGTGAGCCGTCTGCTGCGATTAAAAACTTAGTAAAGTTCCACTTTATTTTGCGAGTTAAAAAGCCAGGTTGTGTCGATTTCAAATAACGAAATACCGGATGAGCATGCTCTCCGTTTACCTCTACTTTAGCGGCCATTAAAAAATTAACCCCGTAGTTTATTAAACATCCTTGCTCTATCTGCTGTGCATCTCCGGGTTCTTGCTGATTAAACTGATTACACGGAAATCCTAAAATTACTAAGCCTTGGCTAGCATATTTATTATGCAAAGCCTGTAGTGACTCGTACTGGTAGGTAAAACCACACTTGCTTGCCGTGTTTACAATAAGCACGACTTTACCAGCAAACTCGCTAAAATTAATGGTGTTACCTTGCAAACTGGTGGCGCTTAACTGATGAAACTTGTGCATTATTTATGCTTTACCTTATCTTTGTTGATGCTCAATTTACTCTTTTAAGTACATTGCTTAATATGGTTGTTGTATATATTAAGACTATTTTTTAATTTAAAATTAAAAATAATCCCATACTCGCAATCGTAGTGTAGTAAATATTATGGGTTTTATAAGCCACAATAATAGCTACTATAGCCGCACTTAAATAAGGGTTTTGCCAATTTAAATTAATGCCATCATCGTTTAAAAATACAATAGGTACCCAAATAGCCGTAAGTACCGCTGGTGCACTAAAGCTTAAAAATTGTTGCATTTTAGGCCCAACTTTAAAGGGTAAAGCGCGGTGCAAAAATAAGTAACGGGTAAAAAAGGTAATACAGGCCATTAGTAAAATAGTGGTCATCATAAGTTGCGCTCCTTTTTGGCAGTTATTCTTGCTGTAAAGTATCCTGCGCTCATGGCCAGTAATGCAGAGCTCACCAGCCATAACTCAAATCCGGTACTTTTAAACAGTGTAGCGCTAATGCCTGCGACTATAACTGTAACGAGTGAGGCGAGGCTTTTAACACCCGGAATAACTAAAGCTATAAATGTAGCGGCTATAGCAAAGTCGAGGCCCAAATGGGTTAAATCGGGGAGCATAGTACCAGCAACAATGCCTATAAATGTCCATAAATTCCATGCAATATAAAAGCTAAAACCGGCGCTAAGTGCGTAAATTAAACGTATTTTTGTACGATAGGCTTTAGGGTGGTGCGAAAATGCAAACAACTCATCGGTCAATACAAAGCTTACAGGTAGACGCCAGCTCAAAGGTTGATCAATTACTTTATGACGTACCGCTAAGCCATATAAAAAATGCCGAGAGCTAATTATAAAGGTAGTAAACAAAATGGTGAGTAGTGGCGTATTTCCCGCAATTAACTCAATAGCGACAAGCTGCGCAGACCCCGCAAACACTAATAAAGACATCGCTTGAGTTTCAAGGGCAGTAAAACCATTTTGAATAGCCAGTGAGCCACAGAGTATTCCCCAAGGGATCACCGCCAAACAAAGCGGTAACATGTCAACAAAACCTTTTAAAATTGCACGCGATGGTCTGTTCATTTGCAGAAATATTAGCCAGTAAAATTAATTGCTTAAGTGTGCCATAAAGCATGCTTTAAATAATAGGTTTAATGCAAATCTAAACAAAGTTTGAAATAATGAAACAATAACTTAATTAGCGAGATAACTAATGTTTAAAGTAAAAGTATGGGATGGCTTTGTCAGAAGCTTTCACTGGTTATTAGTGTTTAGTATTGCTGTGCTCTATTTTAGTATTGAAGAAGGTATGATTGAACTGCACTTTATTGCTGGCTTTTTTACCTTAGCACTTATTTTAACGCGATTAATATGGGGGATTATAGGCAGTAAAACAGCTAAGTTAAGCGCGTTAATACACTCCCCGCAAGCGGTAATAACCTCACTTAAAACTAATAAAACTCCGCTTGGGCATTCTGCGCCAGGTAGTTATATGGTGTTGTTGTTTTTTATACTTATTATTACTCAGCTTGTTAGTGGCTTAATGAGTAGTGATGGTATTTTAACTGATGGGCCTTTAGCGCAGTACGTGTCGAGCAGTACAGTTGATTTTGCTAATTGGTTACATAGTTTAAACTTTGATATTTTACTTTATGCGATAGGTTTGCATGTTTTAGCAATTGTAATTTATAAGATTAAAGGCAAGCCTTTAGTGAAAGCGATGATCACCGGAACGAAACAACAGCCAAATGAAAAGCCAGCAATACTTACAAAAGCACCTTGGTTAGCTTGGGTCGTATTTTTAATATTGCTTGTAGTGCTTATGACAACTTGGGGCAGTGAGCCACTTAGTTATTTACTTAACTTGGGTTAAAAATAAAAAGGCGCCTATTTAAATCCGATTATGAATTAAATAGGCGCCTTTATTATTTAAAAACTTAGTCTTTAAATTGCGTGTGGCAATCTTTACAGCCTTTGGCCCATGCGCCAAACGCTTTACCAATAACAGCTTTATCGCCAGACTGTGCAGCTACAGCAAGTTCATCTGCGTATTGCTGAAATGCAGTTGCTTTTTTCATAAAAGTGTCGTTTTCAGCCCAAACAGCGGCAAGTGCAGCAGTATCACCCTTATCAGTACCTTCGTAAAACGCTTCCCATGGCATTTTTGCCAGTGCAGCTGCGTTATTTGCACGTGCTTTAAATTTATCTGCATCAAAAGGAATTTTGCCTTTAAGCATAGCGCCCATGTCACTAATTTGTACTGAGAGCATAGAAAATGCAGCTTGACGATATTCAATAGCGTCGCTTGGCTCTTTAAATGCAGAATTTGCTGATACGCTAAGTGCGCATGTTGATAATAATGCCCCGATAAATACTTGCTTCAATTTCATTAAACTTATCCCTAGTAAAAGTTTCTAATTCTATCTTTGTATCTTAGCTGCCACTTTTATTCAAGTGAAAGCGATAGTTTGGTTTGCTTGAGGCTTAATCGTTAATATCGACGTCGGCGAATATCATGCCACGGCGCATACTGCGAGTGGCTAAAAACACTTCGCAAAGTAGCGACATAAAAGCAAATATAAGCAAAGCCATAGCAGCTACAAAACAGCTACCTATCGTTACGCCTAAGTTAACTGATTGAATATGCGATAAAAATAATAACATAACAACCGCACAAACCAACAATGCACTTAACACACTCAAGCTAAATGCAAGGTGTATACAACGAGAGCGCTTTAGCAGCGCTCTTAGCTCGGTGGTTAACGACAGATTAAAGTCATCATCAGTGCTTACTTTTAGTCTACGTTCAAGCAAACGAGCTCTATCTGTTATACGCGCTAAACGGTTTGATAAAACCCCTAAAGTGGCAGCAATACCTGTAATTAAAAAGACGGGAGCAACCGCGGTTTGAATCACTTTGGCCATGCTTAAAATATTAATTACTTCGTTATCCATTTACATCTCAAAATAAGTGTTGGTTGTTTACAATCATTCACAAACTTAATTTCTTTCTTTTCCCTTTGGAATCAGTTTGTTGCTAGTGTTTTCTCTGTTTTTATGTGTTGCTTGTAACTTAAATGTAACTAAGGTGTTGCTCACGTATGGGTTTAAGTTTTATATTTAAGCCCATGGTTGAATATAGTAAATACAATAATACATAACCTATCCTAGGGGAAATGATGTCTAAAAATATAATAAAGAAAACAGCAATTGCCACTGCTGTCTCAAGCGCATTTATTGCAACACTTGCAAGTGCAAGTAACTTACCTACGGCTAATATTACTTATCAAAAAGCTGAAGCAGTAAAAGAACAAGTTGCAGATAAAAAAGAACCATCGGCACATATGATTGTATTACGCGCTACAACATCAGTAGACGCCTATGTTGCAGGTACTTACCAGCAATCAAATAATCGTGAAATTACAGCTAATATAGAGCAACTTCAAGACACTATGACTCTTGAGTTAAATAGCTTAGATTTTGATGCGAAAATAATTGGTAAAACCAAAATATTAGCACCTACGTTAATCGTTCAAGCTTCGGCTGAAGCACTTGCTAAAATTGCTAAAGATTCACGAGTAGCAAAAGTATTACCTATGTTCGATAGCGAACTGCATGTTGCAGCAAGCTCTGACTATATTAACGCAAAACCACTTATTGTAGACGGTATTGCAAGCGGTAAAGGTCAACGTGTTGCGGTATTAGATACGGGTATTGATTACACTCACCAAGCATTTGGTGGAGCAGGTACAGTTGAAGCATATTTAGCAGCGCAAGCAGATCCTACTACAGTGGCTTGGCCTCAAGGTGTTGTTAAAGGTGGTTACGACTTTATTAATGAAGACGCTGATCCGATAGAGAACGATCCTGCTAACTCTCCAGTAACAGGAGATCCAACAAACCACGGTACTTCATCTTCAAACTCAGTAAATGGTATTGCGCCAGACGTTGAACTTTATGTTTACTCTGTATGTGGTGGCGGTTGTCCAAGTGCCGCACAGGCTGCAGCACTAGAAGCCGCAATGGATCCTAATGGCGATGGTGATATTTCTGACCGTGTAGATGTAATGAATATGTCGCTTGGTGGCGAGTTTGGCGACACATATACTGGCGGCGGTACACAATACTTAATTCAGCGTGCTGTTGAATTAGGCGTTAATATGGTCATTTCTGCGGGTAACGATGGTGATAACCCATTCCGTATAGGCGGCCCAAGTACCACACCTAATGCCTTATCTGTAGGTGCAATGACGCACCCTACAACTGAAATAGGTGTTGCTACAGGTACTATTGCTGGCGTTGAAGGTAATATTCAGCCATCAGGTTTTGGTCCTCAAGAAGCTTACACAATAACAGGTGCAGACATTGAGTTAGTTTATCCAGACGCTAATCAAGATGGCTGTGTTGCCTTTGCCGCCGATGTTGATTTTACCGGTAAAGCTGTATTAATAGACCGTGGTGCTTGTGCATTTACCGACAAAGTATTAAACGCACAAATAAATGGTGCAGAGTTTGTGATGATTGCAAACAATACTGATGATGGTACACCAGCTCCTATGGGTGGTTTTGATGCTGCTGTAACAATTAAAAACGTAGGCATTAATTTTGCTGCAGGTGCGGCTTTAAAAGCACAGTTAGCAGCAGGTGGTCCGGCAACATTTGATATTAGCATTGACATTAAAACTACATCTGGCGCTGTAGCTACGTTCTCATCTCGTGGTCCTTCAATGGATGGTTTATTAAAACCAGAAATTACCGCACCAGGTACTAGTATTGATGTTGCAGCAGCAGGTACTCAAACTGGTACTAACCCAGTTTCAGGTACATCTTTTTCAGGTCCAATTACTGCTGGTGCTGTTGCGATGATTCGTGAAGCACATCCAGATCGTAATGCCTTTGAAATTAAAGCAACAATAATGAATGCGGCTAATTTAAATGTAACAAACGAGCCGTTAGCAATTAATCCTGCTTCAGAATTAGCACCTATTAGTATGATTGGCGCAGGTTTAGTTGATGTAGCTAAAGCGGTTAATTTACCGGTTGCTGCATGGGTAAATAACGCTAAGTTTAATACCAAGCAAGCAGCGCTTTCATTTGGCTTAGAAAGCATGACAGAAACTGCATCGTTAACTAAAACGGTAACAGTTAAGAACTTCTCAGCTGACGCTAAAACTTATAACTTACGTACAGAAGCGCGTTACCAGAGCGATATAGATACTGCGGCTATTAGTTGGGATTTCCCTGCATCAATTACTGTTCCTGCAGGCCAAGCTATTAATTTTGACGTAGTATTAACCGTTGATCCAGCTAAGTTACCAGAGTGGAATCTAAATAACCCATTTAGCGCAGAGGAAGTTGCAGCAAGAAGTGCAGCATTAACCTCAGTAGAGTTTGATGGTGCTTTGGTGTTTGATGATGCCAGCACAGATACTGACCATGATTTACACCTTGTTTATCATGCAATGCCTAAAGCTGCTACTGAGCTAAGCGTTTCATCGCAAATCGTCGATAGTGAAATGGCTCTTGTTGTTACAAATAGTGGTCAAACTGAAATTATGCCACAAGCAGAAAGCATTGTTGCAGTGGGTGTTGAGAAAACATTTGCAGAAGCTGAATTTAATATTCTAGCAACTACTTTCTCGGCGTTTAATGCAGAGTTTTGTGACTCAGGCATATTTGTTACCTCATCGATTCAACTACGTGACCCACTAACGCATACCTTCCAAGCGGGTTACAGATTAGAAATTGATACCGATAATGACGGTGTAGCAGATCAGTTTATGACAAACTTAAACGACCGTGGCCGCGATACAGCGTTCCCTGGGCGTAGCCGTACGCTAATTGGTGAGACAGATGGCGCGGGTAATGATTCATGGGCGTGGGGTACTCCGCTTTATCACTCTGCGGGAGAGGACACCATTACCTTCTCTGGTTGTTCTGAACTACTTAATATAGATGGGACACTACTAGGCGAGCAGATGAACTTTAAAGCATCTGTGGGTTATGCTGCATATCAAAGTGGTGTATTTACAGAAACTGATAGTGTTACAGGTTCAACTGTATTTGGTATGCAACCTCAAGTAGCATTTACCTCGCTTGAAACAGGTGAAGCAGTTACAACACTTAAACCAGGTGAAAAAGCAGTTGTTACAGCAAGTGGTCCATTTGCGCTAACACAGGCTTCAGGCTTAGATGTTGTTAAAGTGATGGCAGCTGCTGATTTAGAGGTTCCAGATGTTTCAGCGCCAGCGCTTGTTGGTGGTGAATTTACTGTTTCTGAAGATGCAGCAAACGGTACCGTTGTAGGTGCTTTAACAGTAACAGAGTCTGAGTTTGATTTAGCTATTTCAGAGTACTTTGTTCAGTCAAATACTCACCAAGGTTTGGGTGTTGATGCCGATGGTCAAGTTGTTGTTACTAACACAGCTTTACTGACAGGTGATTCTTCAGCCCAGATACAAGTAGTGGCAATTGATACGCGTGGTAATGTATCAGAGCCTGCAATGGTTACGGTTAGTATTACTAAAGTAGTACCACCACCGGTTGTTGTAACACCAGAGCCAGAGAAAAAATCTTCGGGTTCATTAGCTTGGTTATTACTTACTGCGCCGCTTGCATTTATGCGTCGTCGTAAGCAAAAGTAAGCTTATAACTTAATTGTTACTTAGAGGGAGCTTCGGCTCCCTTTTTATTTAGCTTCACTAAAGTAAAGGCTTTATCTTATGAAACATATCCCTTGTGTTCTAGCTATATCATCTTTAGCTATTTTAAGTGGCTGCAATCAGGCGCCCGAAGCAGTCCAAACAAACGTTATAAGTACTACAGCAGAGCAGTTACCTCAAGTTGTTGCACCTATAGCTAAAAAAGTACCGCACGCCATGACTATTCATGGCGATACCCGCATTGATAATTACTATTGGCTGCGTGACGATGAACGCAAAGCAGCCGATGTTATTAGTTACCTTGAGGCTGAAAATAGCTATACAAATACCATGCTTGCTCATACTCAAGCGCAGCAAGCTAAACTTTTTGCCGAGCTTAAAGGGCGTATTCAAAAAGATGACGATTCAGTACCGATAAAAAAAGGTGATTATTATTACTCGTCGCAAACTCGTGGCAATAACGAGTACACTACTTATGTGCGTAGCAGTGACTTTTCAGGAGCTAACCAACAGGTTATTTTAGATGTAAATGAACTTGCTAAGGCTCATGACTATTATGCTATAAGTGGTTTAGATGTGAGTCCAAACGGTAACTTAATGGCTTACGGTGAAGATACTCTCAGTAGACGTATTTATACCGTTAAAATTAAAGATTTAAGCACCGGGAGGCTACTCCAAGATACGCTTGAAGGCACAAGTGGTAACCTTGTTTGGGCAAACGATAACAAAACACTGTATTACATTAAAAAAGACTTACAGACTTTGTTAGGCTACCAGGTTTATCGCCATACTTTAGGTACGCCGCAGGCCAATGACGAACTAGTTTACGAAGAAACAGACTCAAGCTATTACACCGGGTTAAGTAAAAGCAAAGACGGTACTGAAATTTATATTTGGCACAGTAGTAGCACTGCATCAGGTATGTCGGTGCTTAGCGCAAATAACGTTAAAGCAATGCCTCAACGCTTAATTAAACGCCAAGCGAATCTTGAGTATAGTATTTCTAAATTAGGTGAGAGTTATTATATTGTCACTAATTTAAATGCGGTTAATTTTCAGCTAATGAAAGTCGCTATTAATAAAGCACATGATCAAGCAAACTGGCAAACGCTGATCCCAGCACGTGATGATATAAAGCTAGAAGGGATAGAGTTATTTAATGACTATTTGGTTTACCAACAGCGTGAAATGGGGCAATCGCGACAAATAATACGCAATTTAAGCACTAATCAAGAGCAGTTATTATCTTTTAACGACAGTGCCTACACTATTAGTGCTTATGGTAATAACGATATAAACAGCAATAAGTTACGTGTTTACTATACGAGCATGACCACGCCGGGTTCATCTTACGATATAAACCTAAAAACAACGGATAAAACGCTTTTAAAACAACAAGCTGTGCTAGGCAACTTTAATGTTGATAATTACGCATCTGAACGTATATTTATTAACGCCCGCGATGGTGTAAAAGTCCCCGTAAGCTTAGTTTACCGTAAAGATAAATTTAAAAAAGATGCGACGAACCCATTGCTACAATATGGTTATGGCTCGTATGGCGCCACTATGGATCCAACTTTTTCAAGTGCGCGTTTAAGTTTACTTGATCGTGGTTTTGTGTTTGCTATTGCCCATGTTCGAGGCTCGCAAATGTTAGGTCGTCCCTGGTATGACGATGGTAAATTACTTACTAAAAAGAATACGTTTAATGACTTTATAGATGTGACTAAAGCACTGGTAGAGCAAAAGTATGGCGCTAAAGACAAAATATTTGCCCAAGGCGGTAGCGCTGGTGGCTTATTAATGGGCGCAGTAGCAAACCAAGCTCCTGAACTTTACAAAGGTATGGTTGCCGCAGTACCTTTTGTGGATGTGGTTACAACCATGCTTGATGAAAGTATTCCACTAACAACTAACGAATATGGTGAGTGGGGAAACCCAAATGAAAAAGAATACTATGAGTACATGCTATCTTATTCGCCGTACGATCAAGTGTCTAAGCAAGCGTACCCTAATATGCTAGTAACTACGGGTCTGCACGACTCGCAAGTACAGTATTTTGAGCCAGCAAAGTGGGTTGCTAAGCTGCGTGACTATAAAACAGATGACAATAAGTTACTGTTTAAAATTGATATGGAAGCAGGGCATGGCGGTGCATCAGGGCGCTTTAAGCGCTTAGAAGATACCGCGCTAAACTATGCATTTATGCTCGATTTAATGGGTATTAAAGAGTAAGCAAAGTACAACCATTGAGTAATAAGCTAAAGGCATCATTTAAAAGTGATGCCTTAATTTATTACTAAGTTAGCTTTAGTTACTAAATAAGTTTATAAACTGAGTTATAGTTATGAGATACACACTTACACTCACGCGAAAATAGTAAATATAAGGATAGCGTTATGCATGATGAGCAACAGCTGGAACCCGTCAAAAAAGATGACCGCACATGGGCAATGCTTTGTCATTTAAGTGCCTTGTCTGGATTTATTGTGCCATTAGGCTCTGTAATTGGGCCGTTAATTGTGTGGTTAATAAAAAAAGATGACATGCCGATTGTTGATGTTCATGGCAAAAAAGCACTCAACTTTCAAATCACTATGATGATTGCTTACCTTGTGTGTTTTCTTTTAATGTTTGTTGTTATTGGTGTAATTTTACTGCCAATAGTCGCTATATTTTCGTTTGTAATGGTGATTATTGCCGCGGTTAAAGCCAATGATGGTAAAGAGTTTGACTACCCGTTGAGTTTAAATTTGATAAAATAGCAATGTCGGTTTGTTAATAGCGTATTTTAAACCCAGCTTTTGCTGGGTTTATTTTTTATTTACTTCCTATTGTTAAGGATACTATGCTTTATCTCACGCTATTTTTTAGCGCTTTTATATCGGCTACTTTATTGCCCAGCTCGTCAGAGGTGGTAATGGTAGCTATGATGACCCAAGGTAAAGTAAATTTATTGTTGTTATGGCTAGCTGCCACTTTGGGCAATGTATTAGGGAGCTGCGTTAATTACTGGTTGGGTACTCAAGTACTGCGCTTTAAAGATAAAAGCTGGTTTCCAGTGTCAGAGCAGGGGCTTGAAAAAGCACAAAAGCAGTTTAATAAATACGGTGTATATAGTTTATTATTTGCCTGGCTACCTATAGTTGGCGATCCGCTTACCGTAATAGGGGGAATATTTAAAGTGCGTTTTAGTACGTTTTTATTGTTGGTAACACTAGGTAAGGGGGCACGCTACTTAGCCGTTATCGCCCTTACCTTAGGTGTCGAAAAGCTTATTTAAGCTTTCTTATTTATTCTAAATCAATTGATCCACACGTATTATTTAGCCCAATCTAACGTCAAAGACACAGAATCGGCAAAGCGTAATGCATGCGGTTTATCTACGCGAGCCTTAGCATAATGAACACTTGGGTGTGAATGACAAACAGCAAGAATTTCAGCAACCAGTTTTTCGAGTAATAAAAAGTCGCCTTGTTCTACTAAAGTGATTACTTCTTTGGTAATTACTTTGTAGTTTAGTGCTTGATCTACTTCATCGGTTTTACAGGCGTCGTGTGCAGGGTAATGAATTTCTAAGTTAATCACTACATCCTGCTTTTTCTCGCGCTCTTCTTGGTTAAAGCCAATAAAAGTACGCAGTCGTAAATTGGTTACGTTAATAATTGCATTAGCCATAAGTTAGCCTTTTATTAGCTGCAAAAACTCATTACGTGTTTTTGGATCGGCTCTAAAGTTACCCAGCATTACAGAGGTACGCATACTTGAATTTTGCTTTTCTACGCCGCGCATCATCATACACATATGTTTAGCTTCAACAATTACGCCAACCCCGGTTGCACCCGTTACTTCTTCAACGGCTTTAGCAATTTGATGAGTTAGTTGCTCTTGAATTTGAAAACGACGGGCAAACATGTCAACAATACGGGCAAACTTAGACAGTCCCAATACTTTGCCATTGGGAATATAAGCGATATGACAACGGCCAGTAAAAGGTAATAAATGATGCTCACACATAGAATAAAGCTCTATGTCTTGTACTAATACCATGTCGTCTGCATCTGAGGTAAATACGGCGTTATTAGTAATTTCTTCTAATGTTTGACGATACCCTTGAGTTAGGTATTCCATTGCTTTAGCAGCACGTTTTGGCGTGTCGAGTAAGCCTTCTCTGTTAGGATCTTCCCCTACAGCGGTAATAATATTTTCATAGCTTTGTTTTAATTCGTTATGCATAAATTTCTCAGTTAATTTAGTTTGGTTTACTTTAAATGCCGACCACCATCTACAGGTATAGCGCGGCCTGTGATGTAGTGGCTATGTAATAGTAAATCAATACTATTGATTATTTCTTGGCATCCTGGTTCGATACCCATTAATGACTTTTTCAGCGTTTTAGCACGATATTGTTCATCATCATGCTCATTAAAAATAATTAACGATGGTGCAACCGAATTTACTTTAATATTAGGTGCGTACTTAGCACTGAACGACTTTGTTAAGTTATCAAGCGCTGCTTTACTTGCTGCATAAGCGACATGTTTTGGGCTACCTGTTTCTACTACGTAATCGGTAAGATGAATAATATCTGCGGGAGTATTCATCTCAGTTTGATAATTTAGTAATAACTCTGCACACAGTAAATTAATTAAATAAGGTGTTTTTGCATGAATTCGCATCATATTGTCAAACAGTTGCGCAAAGTTGGCGTTATTAGCTTCGCAGTCCCAACTGGAAGCATTATGCAAAATAGCGCGTAGTGAGTTGGTATGCTCTTTAAGTGCTTTAATAAAAGTGCTAATACCATCATCAGTACTAAAGTCTGCATAAATGCATACAGCGCCCTGCTGCTCCAGTAAATCAACTGCAGCGTGGCGAGTACGATAGGTAATAATTATCGGCTGCCCTTGTGCAATAAAATGTTTAGCTAAAGCAAGGCCAATGCGTTGCCCAGCACCTGTAATTAAAATCGGTGGTGTCATATATACTACAAAACTCTCTTTTGGCAGGGGATCAGCGTTAATACCAATTTAATTAAAATCTTACGTAATACTTTAAGCGGTCGATCAGTCAAATTACTAAGGTATCGTACGATAATTACTGTATTAAAGCTCATCGTATATAGTTGGCACTGGTTGACGCTTATGTTGCGTACGCTGATAAATAGCGCTAAGTGTTTGTTCAACCTGTTGCGTAACCGGTTTACCTTCTAAAAAGTCATCAATTTGCTCATAACTTAAACCTAACGCTTCTTCGTCGGTAAGTCCTGGGCGATCACTTTCTAAATCTGCGGTAGGTGCTTTATTAACTAATACAGACGAAGCACCTAATGTACTACCTAAAGCGCGCACTTGGCGTTTAGATAAGCCAAAAAGCGGTGCAAGGTCACAAGCGCCATCACCAAACTTGGTATAAAAGCCGGTAATATTCTCGGCACTGTGATCGGTGCCAACTACTAAACCTTGGCAAAATGCAGCAATTTCGTATTGTGCAATCATGCGTTGACGGGCTTTAACATTACCCTTAATAAAATCAATTTTTTCTTGCTCAGGGAGTGATTCACCGTTACCAACAATAGCCGCCATTGTTTGTTCGTGTAGCGCATCGGTTGCGGGCTTAATATTTACCGTCATGCGGCTGCTAGGTTGAATAAAATCAACCGCTAGTTGCGCTTCATTTTCGTCGGCTTGCACACCGTAAGGTAAGCGTACCGCAACAAATTTATAATCAGTAGTGCTTTGCTCTTGGTTAAGTTCATTAACAGCAAGTTGGCATAAACGACCGCACACTGAAGAGTCGACTCCACCACTAATACCTAATACCAAAGACGTTGCATGGGCTGCTATTAAGCGGGCTTTAATAAAGTTAACACGACGGCTAATTTCAGCATTTACATCAATAACTGGCTGCACTTTCATTGCAGCCATAATCTCGGCGCGCATGGCCAACTCCTTAGGGTTAAATAATTATTTCGCTCAGCAGAGCACTTGTATTATGTGATTTAGGGCTAACAAATTAAAGCCCTAAGTGAGCTTTAATTTTTTGTAACTCGGTTTTTAACTCGTCTACTTCGGCGAGTAACTCATTGAGTTCTTCACTTTTTAACTCATCAGTCGTTTGCTCTGCAGGGCGTGTTATTTCACTTATTGGCTGCTCGCCAAGCAAATGCATATAACGACAGTCACGTTTACCCGATTCGCGCGCGAGTTTGGTTATTATGTCATTTTCAATTAATTTATTAAGTGCAAGCTCAACGTCATCTACACTATTAAAATTTGCTAATCGTGCGCATCGCGTTTTTAATTCTCCGGGAGTTTGTGCACCCCGTAACAGTAACAAGCAAATAATTGCGCGCTGCTGCGCACTAAATTTTAAGCTACTAAACTCGGTGTTACAAAAACGGTGGTCGTATTTATTTACTCGCCCAGAAAGCCCTTCATCAATGGTAACCAGTCGAGCATTTATTAATTCATCGAGTGCAATTTGCACTTCGCTGTCGGTTAAGTTTAAAACCGGTGCACGATTTGATTTTTGATTACACGCATTAGTTAGCGCATTTAACGACAAAGGGTAGTGTTCGGGAGTTGTACTTTGCTTTTCTAGTAAACAGCCAATAATACGCTGTTGATTTGCTGATAATTGCATAACTCATCTCAACTAATAAACTATATGATTAGCTTACACTTTTATTGAGTGCCAAGCCATTGCTGAAGTTTAGGGTGCAGTGCACTAAAATCGAGTGGCTTACTTAAGTAATCATTCATACCCGCTGCTAAGCACTTTTCTTTGTCTCCCTGCATTGCATTGGCTGTTAAAGCAATAATAGTTATGTTTTGATAATGCTTACCCGAGTCGCCATTTCTAATCGCTTTAGTTGCTTGGTAGCCGTCCATTTCAGGCATTTGGCAGTCCATTAAAATTAACTGGTAAGTATTAGCGGGTTGCTCATTTAGTTGCTTTATCGCCTCACGTCCATTCTCAGCAATATCAAATGAAATACCGGCTTGTTTTAATAAAGCCCCAGCAACAACTTGGTTAATTTTATTGTCTTCTACTAATAAAACTTGTGGCTCATTTGTATTAACTAATGGCGTTTCAGTGAGTTTATTTTGTAGTTGTGCCTGTTGTTGCTGTTGTTCTATGTATTTATCATTAGCAAGAGAGTCAAATAAGTCTGAGGGTGTTAATGGCTTAAAAATCATTGAGTCTACTTTTAAACTTAGCGTAGAGTCATCTTTGGAATAGCTCATAGGTGCCATTATTATTAGCTTACAACTGTGCTTAGCTAGGTAATTTTTAACCTCAGTAATTTGCGATTGCGGCGCTTGTTCAAAAAAATAATAGTCGATTAAAATAGCATCGAGGGTTGTAGTTGCCTGATCTTTAAAATACGCACTTACAGCAGTGTAGTCGGTTAAGGTATTGGCATTTGCTTGCCATATTATCAGCTGCTTTTTAGCAATGGTTGAGTTTAATAAGCAGCTATCAATAATTAAAATATGTTTGTTTTTAATTAAATGGCTAGGTAGGTCTTGCTGCTTACTTAATTTAGGTTTTATTTTTATTGAAAACGAAAAAGTACTGCCTTCGTTTAGCATACTGGTTACGCTTACTTCACCTCCCATCAGCTCACATAACTGTTTTACAATAGCGAGCCCTAAGCCAGTGCCACCATATTGGCGTGTTGTTGAGGTATCTGCTTGGGTAAATGAGTCAAATAATGTGGAGTGTTTTTCTGGCTTTATGCCAATACCGGTATCAATAATGGAACAAACTAAAGATGTACCATCGGTTGTTTCATCAATTTTTGCGGTGACTACTATTTTTCCGTTAAATGTAAACTTAACCGCGTTACTAATTAAGTTACTTAATATTTGTCGTAACCTATTAGGGTCGCTAACTATTTCGCTGACGGTGATGAGGGTTGCATCTAAAATTAAGATGGTATTATTTTGCTCCGCTTTAAGCGCAAATGATTCAACAACCTCACCTAACAAACGTGGTAAATTAAATTGAATTTTTTCAATATCTAATTTACCAGCCTCTATTTTAGAAAAATCTAAAATATCGTTAATAATATTCAGTAATGATTGCGCCGACGACTGAGCAAGCTCTATGTGGTGCATTTGTTGTTGATCTAACTTTGTGTTTTTAACAATATTAAGCATCCCTAGCACGCCATTCATAGGGGTGCGAATTTCATGACTCATGCTCGCTAAAAACTCACTTTTAGCAGCTACAGCTTGCTCTGCGGTTTCTTTGGCGGTTACTAGTTGTTGCTCTGTTTCTATACGCTTTTGGCTAGAGTAAAGGCTGCCAATAAGTGCTGCTACAGCAATTAAAAAGCTTTCTTCGTTGTGCGCCCAAGCGCGGGTTGTATTGCATTGCTCGGCGCAAACCATACCTATGATCCCACTTCCGGCAGGAATAACTGCACACAACATGGCATTTATTTTTAGTGGCTTTAGGTAGTGCTCTTTAATTGGCATTAAAATAGGGCACTGCTGTGCATCTGCTGCACTAAATATGGCTTTGCGCTCTATGGCTTCAAAAAAATCAGGAATATCTTTTTGTAACCATGGTTCATTGTTGTTATTTGTTGTGGTGTTTATATTATGAAAGGCAATAGGCTTGAGCTGGGTTCTATTTTCGCTAAATAGCCAAATACTGGCTTGATCTACGTTGAGCGCCTGACAAATTGCTTGAGTAATCACACCTTTAGATTGGCTTAATTGTCCGTTTAAAATTTGATCGTTAACGGTTAAAGACGCCAAGGCTTCGTTAAATAACGATATTTTATTATTTTCTAATTCTATTTTTTTACGGGTATCAATATTTTGTAATGAGCCAAATATTCTTATACAGCGATCATTTTTATGCTCAGCTTCACCGTGCACCAATACCCAAATAATATTACCTTTAGCATCAATAACTTCAAGTTCAGCTTCGTAGCTCTCACCAAATTTAATTGCTTGTTCAATTAATTTAGCTGCTTTTTCTCGGCTTTTTCCGGGCTTAAAGTAGCCAAGATCCTTTGGCCATTGTGGTTGTTCGTCAGGTGAATATTTAAATATTTTTTTGGTCATATCAGACCAATACGCTTGTTTATTTTCTAAATTAAACGACCAAGCGCCTACTAGAGCCAGATCGCTCATAACCTCTAGCATTTTTTCATTTTGTTGTTGGCGGTTAAACATTTTTAAAAAGAATAAAAACGCCCAAATTAATAGGCCGCATATAATTATTATAGCTACACGCAAAGGCCAAATAGAAGAACTTACAGGGCTCCAGCCCTTTTTAGGAGCAACATAAAGTTGCCAATTACCGCCTTGAAAACTTAAAGAAAACTCAAGAGGATCTTGCTCTATTATGGCGGGCTCACCGTAAAAAAAATCGCCTTTTGTGCCTAAGCCATGGCGTCCTTGAATAGCAACGTTGTATTGTTTTTCGAGTTCATTAATACCTGCGTTTGCATATACTTTTTCAAGATCTAATACCACAGAAAGCAGCCCCCAAAAGGATTTATCCGCTTTATAAACAGGAACGCGAGCAATGAGTGCAGAACCACCTTGTATTAACGCTAATGGGCCAGCCATTACAATTTTATTTGTGTCTCTGGCTCTAATTGCATCGATACGTTGAGCTTCATTGTCTAAAAAGTTAAGGCCTAGGGCTTGTTCGTTACCGGCAAGCGGATAGATCATGTTAATTACCATGTCGGGTGCGCCACCAATATTTCGTAGTTCGTTTGAGGTCTCAAATAAGGGGGCAGCAATTTGCGCAAAGCGTGCTTGCTGTAAATTTGGTTCTGCGGCAACAGCAACACCTAAACCACGAATTAGCTGAATATTAGACACTAAAATAGCTTCAAGTTGTGCTCGGTAAGTGCTTACTTCAGAGAGTATTTGTAATCGGTGTGCATCTTTTGCTCGGTTATAGTTAATCCGATCAAGTACAACACTTACTAATACAATAAGAGTAAGTGATAGCCAGAAGGTCAGCTTAAAATTATGAACTTTATTATTTTTACTATTATTCATTGGCGACATTAGCTACATTTTGCTTTTATATTAGACAGTATCCACTATAGCTAATTTATTGTACAAATAAAAATGGCGCATCAGATTATGCGCCATTTTATTTTTATAATTAATAGTTTAACTAAATTACGAGTCACTAACCTCGCGTGCCCAATGCTGCTGTTTAGCTACATGGAGCTTGCGATAACCATCGAGTAATGCAGCATGCTTTGTAAAGCCAGTAAGCGATAAGCCTGGGAAGGTTAAACCGTTAAATAATTTACGGCCTTCAGCTATTTCAATTGCGAGCGTTACATTGGCAGTACCAAACATTAAGCCTAATGCATCTTGATAGTCTGCATATTCGCGTTCGTCATCGTATTTTATTTCTAAAATAGCTTTTAAACAGCGAAAGTGACGCATTGCATCTTCGTTTACTTGCCCGGTATGTAATATCCAGTCAACCCAATCAATGGCTTCTTCGTTACCTGCGGCTAGGCAAAGGTGCGCTTTTAGTTCACCAATACGCAGCGTATCCCAAGATGTATCAGGGTCGGTTACTAAACCAATAAACTCGGCAGCGCGAATGATATCGCTATGGCCCGCTTCCTCTAGTGAGTCATAAATTTCCATCCATTGCTCAACGTCGTACTGATCAAGTGATAAAAATGTTTCGCGGAACTTAGCGCCTTCGTTGTTGTTACGCCAAATTAGTTCATCAACTGGGTAAATGTCTGACATACCAGGGACTAAAATACGACATGCATATACGTTTAAGTGAGTGTAATCCATGATGTAAATATCATGCCCCATGCTATGGATTAAGTCGGTACAAAAGTTATATTCTTGCTCAGTTGTGCCGCTAAAGTCCCAATGCACAAAGTCAAAGTCGGCTTTTGCGCGGAAAAAGTCATGAGAAATTAAGCCGCTAGAATCAATAAAGTGCAGTTCAGTGTTTTCTGGAGAGGCAACTTCATCATTATCAAAAGTAGCAGGTTGGAACACATCAAGTTGATCTAAACGACGACCTTGTAATAGTTCTGTTACGGTACGCTCAAGTGCCACTTCAAATGATGGGTGAGCACCAAAAGAAGCAAATACAGAGCCATCAGCTGGGTGAATAAGGGTAACGCTCATTACTGGGTATTTACCGCCTAGAGAGGCATCGGCAATACGTAAATGAAAACCATGGCTGCGTAACTCTTCACACGCTTCATGAATTTTAGGATACAGCTTAACTACTTCTTCAGGCACGATAGGCAGACACAAGCCCTCAGTAATAATGCGGCTTTTTATAGCGCGTTCAAATACTTCGGATAAGCCTTGTACCCGTGCTTCAAATTTAGTATTGCCGGCACTCATACCGTTAGATACAAAAATATTACCAATAACGTTAACCGGAATATACACATCTTGGTTATCGCTTTGGCGGGTGTATGGCACAGTACAAATACCACGCTTAACATTACCAGAGTTAAAATCGAAAAGGTGCGATGCATTAAGTTCGCGCTCTGGGTCAAAGTAGTCCCATAAGCTTTCATCCATAATGCCCTCAGGCACTTCATCGTTTGTTACTGTAAACCACTTTTCGGTTGGGTAATGGGTAAACTCTGCATGGGCAAATTCTTCACCTAAATAAAAGTCAGCAAAAAAGTAGTTACAGCTTAAGCGTTCAAAGTATTCGCCTAATGCCGAAGCTAACGATGCTTTGTCGTTTGCGCCTTTACCATTGGTAAACATTACGCCACAGTCTTGGTCACGAATATGTACCGAATAACAGTTAGCTACAGGGTTAAGCCATAACGCTTCCTCAATATTAATATTAAGGGCTTTTAGCTTATTTTGCATAGTAGAGATCGACGATTCTAAATCGCGGTCTTTACCTTTTATAAATGTTTTATCAGTCATACTCATCTCAACTAGGGCTGCACAATATGTGGATTAGCTATTATCGTGGATTTTGAGGTTTATTTCATCCTTTGCGCCGCAGAATATGACTTTTTAATAGAAGGATAGTAAATATATGTTAATAATACTTTATTAGAATTTTTAAAGGATAGCTGGATGTTTAAAGTAATCAAGCGCTTGCTGCTGTTAGTAGTGGTTTTAGGGCTGGCCGGTACTGCGGTTGTTTATGGTGTACTTAGTTTGAGTTTACCAGCGCTTGACGGCAAAGGTCATAGCGAAGCGATTAATGAGTCGGTCATTATTTCGCGTGATGTACTTGGTCAAGCTGTTATAAAAGCACAAAGCCACAACGATGCCGCTTATGGTTTGGGGTATGCGCATGGGCAAGACCGATTTTTTCAAATGGACTTACTCAGACGTAATGCCGCTGGTGAGTTGAGCGAAATTTTTGGTAAGGCGGCGCTAGCACTAGATAAAAAAATGCGTTTTCATCAATTGCGTAAACGCAGCCAAGTTATTTTAAAAAATCTTCCTGAGTCGGATAAGCAATTACTTAAAAGCTACGCTCAAGGGGTTAACGAAGGGTTAGCGCAAATAGGTTACTCAAGCTTTGAATATTTGCTCACTGGTGCACAGCAAAGGCCATGGCAAAGCGAAGACAGCCTATTAATAATTTTTAGTATGTATCTTGATTTACAAAGTGCCACCTTTGAGCGCGACCAAGCATTAATTCAAATTGAGCAGCAATACGGCAAACATATGCTCAAATTTTTAACGCAACCTAGTCAATACCAAGCTGCGCTTGATAGCAGCCAACTAGCACCTTACAGCGCAGGCATACCTAAACTACCAATACCCAAGCAACAAACGCAGCAATCATCCACTGTGCAATCATCAACACCAGCAATGTATGCATTTAATTCTTTTGCAGCAAGCCAAGAGCGCGGCAGTAATAACTGGGCAGTTACCGGCGCATTAACTACAACCGGAGCTGCTATGCTCTCCGATGACATGCACCTAGCAATGGCGGTGCCTGTTATTTGGTACAAAGCGCAACTAAATTATGTACATAACAATGTAAAAACCCAAGTTACGGGCGTATCGTTACCGGGTGCGCCAGCTATTGTAGTAGGCACTAATAATAATATCGCATGGGGGTTTACCAATGGTTATATTGATACCGCGGATTGGGTTGCGCTTACAAGTAACAATAAAACGTGGCAAGTAGATGAGCAAATTGCATTACCTAATAATGAAGCCGAAACTTACACACTTACCCTGAGCGAATATGGCCCGGTAAAATATATTAACGGGCAAGCTTATGCACTGAGCTGGACGGCGCATCAAAGTTATGCGGTTAATATGCAATTATTACAGCTCGAACAGGCTACCGAAGTTGATGATGCCCTTGCTATAGCCAGCGATGTAGGTATTCCGGTACAAAATTTAATTGTAGTTGATAGCCAAGGCAGTGCCGCATGGAAGTTAATGGGGGGAATTCCTGGGCGTAAAACACCCAGCGAGCTTAGTGTGAAAAGTACTGATTACTCGCCGCTTTGGTTGCAAAATGAAGCGCAGCGCCCCGTGGTTAAAAACCCAGTAAGTGGACGAATATGGACTGCAAACTCACGGGTGGTAAGTGCTCAGGATAACGAGCGCTTTGGTAACGGCGGATATTCACTTGGCGCGCGTGCAACACAAGTGCGCGACCGCTTGTTTGAAAAACAAAAATTTGTTGAGGACGATTTTTATCAATTACAGCTTGATAACCAAGCACGATTTTTAATTCCTTGGCACGCTTTATTGCTCAAGCAACTCAAAGCCGGTGAAGGTAATAACGCCGCGTATATTAGCGCTGTTGAAAACTGGCAGCAGTGCGCGTGTGCAAGCTCAGTAGGTTATACCTTGGTAAAGCATTATCGCGATGAAGTGATTAATATTACCTTTAGTACGTTGCAGCAAAGCTTAAGTGAGAAAAATGGCACGTTGAGCTACGTAAGGCGTGACTTAGAACCGGCAGTTTGGCAGCTTATTAACGCGCAACCAAGCAGTTGGCTCAATCCACAATTTTCAACTTGGGAGCAGCAGCTGCAGGGGGCATTTAGTCAAACTATTGCTAAACTCAGTACGCAATACGGTAATAACATTCAAGGCTGGCAGTGGGGCAAAGTAAACGAGCTGGTTATAGAGCATCCGTTTGCTAAACAAATACCAATACTTGCCCGCTTTTTAAATATGCCAAAAACGCCAGGGTTTGGTGATAGTTACATGCCAGCAGTGCAGGGGCGTAGCTTTGGTGCTTCACAGCGCTTTATTGTACAGCCCGGACATTTAGAAAACGCCATTTTAACCGTACCTGGCGGGCAGTCGGGGCACCCGTTATCAAACTTTTATCGTGCCGGTTTTAGTCAATATATTAATGCAGAAAACACGCCATTATTACCACAAGCGCTAGTACATCAAATAATAATATCGCCAAAAGGCAAGTAGCTGTTTAGTGAACTAAGCTAGAGCTTGTTTATCTTTCGAGATTAAATTTACAGCCGTATGTTTGGTTTTTAGGTAAGGCAGAGTCTATGTCGTGTAGTTATTCTTCATAAATAGACGATAATTAATTATAAATATAAGTGAGCACTAAAATGAAAAAATTACTTCCCGCATTAATCACTGGTTTGTTGTTAAGTAGTGCGGCTTATGCCGATGAAAGTGTAGTTAAAACGCAAAAACTGAGCGAGCATATTTATATGCTACTTGGTCAAGGAGGCAATATTGCTGTAAGTGTCGGCGACGATGGTATTTATATTATTGATGATCAATTTGCCAAGCTTTCAAGCGATATTAAAAAAACGATTAGCGATTTACAGCCCGGCAGTACTGAGTTTGTAATTAACACCCATCATCATGGCGACCACACCGGAGGCAACGAAAATTTTGCTAAAGCAGGTGCCCACGTTATTGCTCACGATAATGTGCATAAGCGCTTAGTAGCGGAGCATGGTGAAGGGTCAGATTTTTTACCACGGATTAGTTTTAGCCACGATTTAAAGCTGCACTTTAACAACGAACATGCTCATGTAATGCATTATCAGCATGCACATACTGACGGTGACGCAGTCATATTTTTTAACAAGGCTAACATTGTACACATGGGCGACATTTTCTTTAACTTTGGCAGCTTACCGTTTGTAGATGTAGACAGTGGTGGCAGTGTTGATGGTATTTTAGCGGCTGTAGATGACGTAGTGAAACAAATTGACGATAATACAAAAGTGATCCCAGGACATGGTCCGCTAAGCGATCGTTCAGGGCTGGTGGTGTATCGTAAGCTGGTGCAAAAAGCCAAAGATGTTATGCTTAAAGCAATGCAAAACAAGGCAAGCTTAGAGCAAGTACTTAACGCCGACCCATTGGCAGAGCTTGGCCTTGAATACGCTAGCTGGTTACCTAAAGAGCGTGTAACTACACTTTTTTATCGTAGTTTAAAACAATAAAAATGAATTAAGTAATAGCACATCAACTATTTTATTAAGCTGGGCGCATGTTCGGCTTTTTTATTCCCCATTCCTCAAGGAGTTGTGTATGACGGTAGAAAAAACCCATCTCGAAATTTGTAATTTAACTAAAGAGCAATACCCACAAATTAAAACCTTGATGGATCAAGCATACCCAGATTTAGGTGGTGCATGGCCTAGCCATACAATTTTTAGATTAATAGACCAGTTTCCAGAAGGGCAAATAGGCATTGTGGATGATGGTGTGCTGGTAGGCTTAGCATTAAGCGTGCAAGTAGACTATGCCCGCTTTTCTAACCCCCATACCTATGAAGACATAGCCGATGGTCATGACCGCGTATTTAGTGATACCGCTGGCGATGCACTGTATGGCTTAGATGTTGCGATTAGCGAAACGCACAGAGGTATGCGCCTTGGGCGTAGGCTGTACGATGCCCGAAAAGAATTGTGCCGCCAATACAACTTACGCGCTATTTTAGCGGGTGGTCGTATTCCGCGTTATTACAATCATAGTAATGAAATGACCCCAATGGAATATATAGCTAAAGTAGATCAAAAAGAGCTGTACGATCCTATCTTAAGTTTTCAGCTAGCAAACGATTTTCAAGTTAAACGCTTACTTAAAAAGTATTTACCCGAAGATCAAGAATCAGTAGGTTATGCCACATTACTGGAGTGGAATAACATATTGTACGAACCAACCGACACCGTTATTAATATAGTAAAGTCGATTGTGCGTGTAGGTGCGGTGCAGTGGCAAATGCGTAAGGTGGAGTCGGTAGAGGAAATGCTCAAGCAGGTCGAGTATTTTGTTGATACGGTTTCTGATTATCAAAGTGACTTTATTTTATTCCCTGAGTTTTTTAATGCCCCGCTAATGGGCTTAACTGAGCAAGTTAATCAAACCGAAGCGATCCGCAATTTAGCCGAGTACACAGAAACCTTTAAAAATGCTATGTCGCGTATGGCAATTGAATACAATGCCAATATTATTACCGGCTCAATGCCAGTAGCCGACGGGGATAAAATTTATAACGTCAGTTATTTATGTCACCGCAGCGGTAAAATAGATGAGCAACGTAAAATTCATATTACCCCGCATGAGCAAAATGACTGGGTTATTCAAGGCGGCGACAAAATAGCGGTATTTGAAACTGATGCTGGGCGTGTTGGTATTCAAATTTGTTACGATGTTGAGTTTCCAGAACTATCTAGAATTATGGCCAAAGAAGGCTTAGAAATTTTATTTGTACCTTTTTGGACTGATACTAAAAATAGCTATTTACGGGTACGTCATTGTGCTCAAGCACGCGCTATTGAAAACGAATGTTATGTGGTTATAGCAGGCTCTGTTGGTAACTTACCAGAAGTAGAAAGCCTAGATGTACAGTTTGCACAATCGGCAGTACTTACACCGTCTGACTTTTCATTCCCACATGATGCAACACTCAATGAGGCAACCACTAATACCGAAATGTTGTTATTTAGTGACCTTGATATGGATAAATTAAAAATTCTTCACAGCGAAGGGACAGTACGTAACTTAAAAGATCGACGTGAAGATTTATACGACATAATGCTAAAAAAAGTGAGCGACGATAAAAAGGTTAGTGCGGATAAGCAAAAAAGTAGCTTTTAATCACTACAAAATAGGTAGCTTATTAAAGTGTGAGCTGGTTAATTATCATTAATCTTGTTTATTGCTGTTAATGAATAAATTAGCTCGCTAAAATACCGCAAATTTTTAATAGAGTGAGTGCTTTAAGTGGCTTGGATGTATTTAATAATTGCGGGCTTGCTTGAAATTGGCTGGCCAATAGGCTTAAAAATTTCGCAACAAAGTGACAGCCGCTGGTTAGGTATTGGCATTGCGGTTGCATTTATGGTGGTTAGTGGTTTTATGTTGTGGCTAGCCCAACGTGATATTCCTATGGGTACATCTTATGCGGTATGGACAGGCATTGGCGCTGCTGGCACATTTATTGTGGGCATTTTGTTTTATGGTGATGCCGCCACTTTTGGCCGTATTGCCGGTGTATTAATGATTATTTGCGGTGTGATCACACTTAAAATAAGTCATTAAAAAGTAAACTCAACGCGGTTTAATCAAAAAAGCGCAGGCTTTTAATCCTGCGCTTTTTTTGCCAGTAATTAATTGGGCAGCATGACTAAAATAGCGGCAACAGCAATAAGTAATAACCCGGCGCTGTCTTGTTTTTTAAGCGGTTGTTTTAGCCACAGTACGGCAATGAGTATGGTAAAAAACACCTCTATTTGGCCAAGCGTTTTTACATAGGCAACATGCTGCAAGCTCATGGCGCTAAACCAACCAATAGAGCCCACACAGCTAAAAATACTAATCGCGACAGTTGTGCCCTTATATTGCCAAAGTTTACTGAGGGTGTGTGGCTCTTTTAATAATAAATAACCCAGCAATATTAGAGTTTGTAAGCTAATAACAAAAAGCAGTACCCAAGCAGCAGAGTGAGGAAATAATAGCCCTGAATTTAAACTGCCCTCACGTACCCATAATGAAGTAAGCGCAAAGCAAGTACCGCACGCAAGCCCTAATAAAGCTGTTTTGGCATCGAAGCGTTTAATGCTGGTTATACCGCTCATTAGCAGTACGGCAATAGCCCCTAAAAATACCCCCAACCAACCCAATAAGGTTAACGCCGAGCCAAAAAATAATACTCCTAAAATAGCGGCAACCAAAGCCTCACTTTTTGCAAGCCCAGCGCCCACAGCGTAATTATTCATTTTAAATAATTTAACCATTAAGCCAGTAGCAAGAATTTGCATAATACTTGCGCCAATAATAAAGCCCCAAAAAGCATTATTAAAACTAGGCATAGCGGTATCTTGGTATTGATATAAACCATACAAATACACAGCAGCAATAGGGCCTGCAACAATAAAACGCGATAGAGTAACGCCAGCTACGCTCACATTACTACTTAACTTACTTTGTAGTGCATTGCGCCACGCCTGCATAAAAGCGGCTAAAAAAGTGAAAAATACCCAAGTCATAATAACAATACAAAAATAATAGAGGGCGATAAGTTAACAAGGTATACAAAGTAAAGCGATAGTGCTTTAGGCTCAGCTGCGACAATATGCCGCAGTTTAACTGCCGTAAATTAGTTTATAGTTGGCTTGATGTTACTGTTTAGCCGTCAGGTGCTTATCTGGCGGCTTTTTTATAGTGGGTGTGTTATTTTAAATAATTAACAATAACAAAGAACCGTACTATGACTATTTTAATCGCTTGTGCTTTATTGGCCGTTGTAATGCCTTATTTAGCAAGAATACCCGCAGTAATCGAACTTAATAAATTGGGCGGCTACGACAACAAGCATCCGCGCCAACAACAAACTCAATTAACCGGTTTAGGAGCGCGCGCTTTAGCTGCACACCAAAACTGTTTTGAGTCGTTAGCAGTATTTGCCGTTGCACTTGCGGTGGTATTAGGCACTAATAATGTTAATGCGGTAACCGAAACCTTGGCGATGAGCCACATTGTAGCGCGTGTTTTATTTTGTGCTTTTTACTACCTTAACCTAGATATTATGCGCTCAATTATGTGGTTTGTTGGTATAAGTACAGCTATTGCAATGATTGCAGTGAGCTTTTAAATTTATTTTAAAACCCCAAAGCGTTTTAAAAGGCGCTTACTTTATAATATCGCTTTTATTAATTGCAATATATTGCCCTTGGGCAAGGTTTAGCGTTTGCAGGGTTAGCTCGCTAATTTGCTCGCGATACAAGTCAATTACCTTGTAACCACAATAGTGTGCCATTTTTCTAATTTGCCTATTAAGCCCTTGCTTTAAAATAATACTAAATTGTTTGTCTGCTATTTTTTCAACGCTACAGGGCAAGGTTATTTGCTTATCTACCGGTACACCTGCGGCCATTTTTGTACAAAACTCGGCATCAATGCTTTTATTAACGCTAACTAAGTAACGTTTTGGCTGGTGGAAGTCGGGATGAATTAGTTGGTTACACAACTCACCATCGTTGGTTAATATAAGCAAGCCACGGGAGTCTTTATCAAGACGGCCAATAGGGTAAACCCGCGTAATAGTAGGCAGGTGGTGATAAAGGCTAGCAGGGTCATTCTGATCAAGCTTGCAGTCAATACCTACAGGCTTATGATAAGCAAAATAAATTAACTCAGCAGTGCCTTTAATAATTTGCCCGTTAACTGTTATTTGGTCTTGCTCATCAACATGGTCAATATGATTAGCCGGGCGGTTATTTACTATCACTGCACCTTCGTCAATTAAGCGTGAGGCTTGTTTACGCGAGCAAACACCAGCATGGGCAATGTATTTAGCGAGTCGAATTTTGGTGCTCATAAATGGTTGCTGTTAGTCATTGGCAAAAGTGTGCAGCAGATTATAGCAAAGCTGCCAAGTAAACATTACTGAAGGTGGGTAAATAGCTATAAATTTAGTGTTAGGCGCTACAGAATATGCATTTTTATAAGCAGCTGTTGGTTTAATAATTTTTAATTTTATAAATATTAGAGGCGTTAATGTATCAATTATATGCAAATAATGACGATTGCTTAAATCAGGCGCTTCGTCAAAAAATAGTGGCGTTTAATAGCGCGCATTTTGATGCTGAGCGTATGCCTATGGGTTATCAGTTTTTAGACGCACAAGAGGAATTGGTCGCTGGAATTAGTGGCTGTGTATTTGGTAATTGGTTGCAGATAAATTGGCTTTGGTGCAGCGAGTTAGTACGTGGCAATGGCTTGGCGACTAAGTTATTAGTCGCACTTGAAGCGGCTGCAGTTGAGCTTGGGGCAACGAGGGGGCAGCTCGATACGCTTGATTTTCAAGCCAAGCCTTTTTATGAAAAGCACGGTTACCAAGTTAAGTATCAACTTAATAATTATCCGCGCACGGGTACTCGCTATTTTATGGAAAAATCGCTTATTTAACCCTTGCAGGGTGATTAAATAGCTTTAAGTGGCTCGCCAGTAAAGGTTACGCCTAAAAACGGGGTCACTTCAGGAGCAAGCATAAAGGTGCGAATATTCATATGATCGCTACCTTTGGGGTTGTTAAGCACATCTTGATGATAAAACTGACCAAAGCAATCGAGCGTATTTTGTTTACTAAGTTGGTTTAGTTTTGCAAAAGCGAAAATTTTGCAAGAACCATTGTTCTCGCTCGCAGCACTAAGTAAACCATGATTATTAAATGCGCAAGGGGTGAAGCGGTAATGTGTATCGATAATTGCCATAGTGTCGGTAAATTCGATGCTTTTTGGCTCATTTGCCAATTTTTCTAGGTAGTCACTTAGAGTCACTTTCTGTCCTTAGGATTATTTTTATACTTAACTCTAACCTATCTGTTTACTGATTTATATTAAACTAGTACACGTGCACTTAAATTAAGTGTGATAAGGCATTAATGTTAGTTATTTCAATATCGGCAAGGCCTTTGTAAGTATAGTTGGCAGCTTGGTTATTTAACCATACAGATTGGCAGCCGGCATTATTAGCGCCTTGCACGTCGCTATCTAGGCTGTCACCAATGTGTAAAATAGCTTTGTGTGGCACCTGTAAATGTGTAGCTGCTTGATCAAACAAGTTATTGTGCGGTTTAGCTTTACCGTGTAAACCCGCTTGCAGTACCAAGTTAAATTTATTATTTAAATTAAACTGGCTCACATCGGCATTGCCGTTGGTTATGGCTATAAGGGTAAAGCGAGTAGCGAGCTTATCGAGTAAGTTCAGTACGTCATCGGTCACGGTTATATTACTGCGAGCTTGAGCAAATACCTTGTACGCAGCACTTGCAAAGTGTTTTGCGTCGTCGGCATTAAAGCCTTGCTTAGCAAGAAGTAAGCCCAGTGTTTGCAATCGCCACTGCGTTACATCTTCAATTAATTTTGGCTGCTGTTGCAGTGCACAATCACGACAATGCAGCCATTGCTGCAAGCCCTGATGTTGATAACCCGGCAGGGTATTTAAATAATCAGTTTGCGCTTGTACGGCGGCTTTTATAATTGGGCGATTGTCGTAAAGGGTATCGTCTAGGTCGAAGCTTAATACCGACACAGGTGCAATGGCACGATTAAAGCGGATCATATTATGGTTTCCTAATCAGTTCGCTTTTTTGCCCTTGGGTGCGTGTTGTCGTACACCTTGGCTAAATGCTGAAAATCTAAATGAGTATACACTTGAGTGGCCGACAAACTACTGTGCCCGAGCAGTTCTTGTACCGCGCGTAAATCGCCAGATGACTCTAAAATATGCGAAGCAAACGAGTGGCGCAATTTGTGCGGATGCACTTGCGAGCTAATGCCTTGCTTGATGCCCCATTCTTGCATTCTTAAACGTACTTGGCGTACCGAAATGCGATTTTTTTTGCTACTTAAAAACACCGCCACTTCGTCAGGGTTTGCAAATTGAGGGCGTATTATGAGCCATTTTTTTAGCGCGTTTAACGCTTTACTGCCTACCGGAATTAAGCGTTCTTTATTGCCTTTACCGCGTACTAATATTTCACCATTTGCGGCGCTTATATCTTGTAGGTTAGCACCAACTAATTCGCTAATACGTAAACCTGATGAGTACATAAGCTCCATCATGGCTTTATCTCTAATGGCCAGAGGTTCGTCGTCGGGTATTTCGAGCAAGCGTGCCATTTGATCTACATCGAGATTTTTAGGTAAAGGCTTAGCAAACTTAGGCCCTTTTATGCCTACCGCTGGGTTATGGTAATGCGCTTGTTTAGCAATATTTTTGGCTTTTAAGAATTTATATAAACTGCGAATACAACTGAGCTTTAAACTAATAGTGCGGCCACTTAATTGTTTTGAGCGCAGTGCCATGCTGTAACGGCGAATATGCTCACCCTGTACGCTAAACCAGTCGTCGCAGAGTTTACTAAAGTAAAGCGCTGCAAAGCCAAGCTGGCTGACATATTGGTTAACAGTGTGCGCTGAGTACTGCCTTTCAAATTTTAAATAGTCGCTAAATAAAGTAATAGGCGTGCGCCAGTTATCGCTTAAGTCGCTGATATTTGGCGCAGGGTTGTCAATCATGCAAGTTCCAGCAACCTTGACTGCAGAGCGACTACAAAGTCTAGTACAAAAAGGGTGTCTTGTGCGGGCTCAAAGTGGTTGGCGTTGTTGCTGGCAAAAGCCAAAATAGCAATTGGCTTGTTAATATCACCAATTAAATAAATAGCCGTTGATTGCGCCGTATCGCTAAATAACAAATCTCGTTCTTGCTGATTAATACGCCCTAAATAGTGCCCTGAATTACTCAGGCGATGCTCAACAAGTTGAGCATATTTAGTGTCGTACTTTACTAACCGACAGTCGCTAATAGCTGGATTGCTACAAATAATATCTTGTAAGTTACTGGCAAGCGCATCGAAGTCGTTATTACTGCAAAGCTGTTGATGGCATAGGCTAAATAAGCGATACACTTGCTCATTTTGTGCAGCGTATTTGCTCATGCTGGCAATTTGATTTTTTAACAACGTATTGTGCTCGCGCAATTGCCGCTGCTGAATATGCACCAAAGATGTTGCACCTTGGGCTTGTTGTTGCAGCTCAAGCTGAGCAAGTAGCTCAGGGTGCTGAATTAAAAAATCAGGGTGGTGTTGTAAATAATCTACCACTTGCTGCGCGTTTAGCTCACTCATAGTGCCACTTGTCCATCAAACACATGCTCTGCTGGGCCGGTCATACGTACTGGGTGGCCTTCACCGTTCCAGCGAATTTGTAAACTGCCACCGGGTAAGTCTACTTGTACTGTGCTGATTAATTTATTTTGAATAAACCCAATAACCATTGCTGCACAAGCGCCTGTACCACATGCTAATGTTTCGTTTACACCGCGCTCCCACACTCGTAATTTAATATGCTCTTTGGAAATAACTTGCATAAAACCAATATTAGCTCGCTGCGGAAAACGCTCATGGTTTTCAAGTAACGGACCCAAAATATCAACTTGTGCGGTAGTAATATCGTCAACTTCTAATACACAATGTGGGTTACCCATAGAAACCGCGCCACTAAAAACAGTATGCTCTTCGGTACGAATAATATAGGTCAGTTCGCGCTTGGTTGCTTTGAGTGGGATTTTACTTGGCTCAAAATTAGGATGGCCCATATTTACAGTTACTTGGCCGTCTTTTTCTATGTATAGGGTTAAATTACCCGACTTAGTAGACACAGTGATTTTGTGTTTATTGGTAAGGCCTTTCATACGTACAAAGCGGGCAAAGCAACGTGCGCCATTGCCGCATTGCTCTACTTCGGTGCCATCGGCATTAAAAATACGGTAATGAAAATCGAGATCAGGGGAGTATGGTGCTTCAACCATTAGCAGTTGGTCAAAGCCAATGCCAAAATGGCGATCGGCCAGTTTTATTATTTGATCTCGCGACAAAAAAACGTTTTGTGTAATATTATCAATCACAACAAAGTCGTTGCCTAAGCCGTGCATTTTGGAAAAATTAACTAACATAGCGCTCTAATTCGGTTTTGCTCTGCGCTAATCATGCCACAGAGCAGGGACTTACAAAAACGTTTAAGGTAAAATTTTCTCACCTTGATACAGGCTCTCTATGGTTTCGCGTTCGCGAATAAGATGATGTTGACTGCCATCTACCATTATTTCTGCAACACGCGGACGAGAGTTATAATTTGAACTCATAGTAAAGCCATAAGCACCGGCACTTCTTTGTACCAGTAAGTCGCCTTGTTTAAGTGCTAACTCGCGGTCTTTACCTAAAAAGTCACCAGTTTCGCAAACAGGGCCAACAATATCAAAGTTATGAGTAGGGGTTTCGTCGTCGCGTACCGATACCGGAATGATTTTTTGCCATGCTTGATAAAGCGCTGGGCGCAGCATGTCGTTCATGCCTGCATCAACAATAGCAAAGTACTTATCTTGGTTTTGTTTAATAAATTCAACTTGAGTAACTAAAACTCCTGCGTTAGCAGCAATGGCGCGACCGGGTTCAAATATAAGCTCAAGGTGGCGATAATTAACTAGGCGCTCAGTAACTTGCGCTGCATATTCGCTAGGGTGCGGAGGTTGCTCGTCATTATAAGTTACCCCTAAACCACCGCCTATATCTAAATGGGTAAGCTCGATGTTACACGCTTTTAATTCATCTATTAGCGTTAGTAGCTTATCAAGTGCTTCAAGAAAAGGTCTGGTTTCGGTGAGTTGCGAGCCAATATGGCAATCAACGCCAATAATGTTTAATCCAGGCAGTGAAGCGGCATGCTGATACACGCTCACAGCTGTTTGAATATCTATACCAAACTTGTTTTCTTTTAAGCCGGTAGAAATATACGGATGCGTTTTTGCATCTATATCGGGGTTAACGCGAATAGAAATAGGCGCTGCTAAATTTAGCTCACAGGCCACTTCTGAAATACGTTCTAGCTCCGAGACCGACTCAACATTAAAGCATTTAATTCCGAGCTTTAATGCATAGGCTATTTCGTCTGCTGTTTTAGCCACACCCGAAAACACCACTTTGGAGGCGTCGCCACCGGCTTTAATTACTCGCGCCAGTTCACCCTTAGATACAATGTCGAAGCCCGACCCTAAACGCGCTAATATATTGAGTACCGCAATATTAGAGTTGGCTTTAACGGCGTAGCACACCAGGGATTTATGGTTTTTAGTAGCATTAGCAAAGGCTAAATAATGGCGCTCAAAGGTGGCTCGCGAATAAACGTAGCATGGCGTACCATATTGCTGAGCAATACTTGCAATGCTTACGTCTTCAGCAAATAATTGATTGTTTTTATAATTAAAAAAATCCATTTATTGCTCCTGCTTTTTAGGTGTATTAGTTTGCTCAGTTTGAGTTGCTGGATTAGCTACGTCTTGAGGTTTATTTTGTTCTGCTTTTTGCTCTGGCAAATAGAGCGGACCGCTTTGACCACAGCCAGCTAATGCGCTTAGCAGTACAGTGCTTATTAATAGTTGCTTAAATTGTGAAGTATGTATCGCTTTCATTAGATTAATAGTGTTGCTGGCTTTATAATCGCAGAGTAACAGAATATCTAAAAAATGCAGCTATTCGCGGATGATTTTATTCCTGTTACACTAGCTGTACAAAAACGCACCCACTATTAGGCGGCTCGCCTGCAAAGGAAATTAACCATGACTGATCATGAATATCACCAATTAGCCGAAGCACTTATGTTCACAATTGAAGAACAAGTTGATGATTGTGAAGCAGATTTAGATTATGAGTCGGCACAAGGTATTTTAGAACTAATTTTTCCTGACAACAGTAAAATTGTGATTAACAAGCAAGCACCTTTACACCAAGTATGGGTTGCGACTAAGTTTAACGGACATCATTTTGAATTACGTGGTGATAAGTGGATAGATAATCGCTCTGGCGCAGAGTTTTGGCAGTTTATTAACGAGGCATCAACTCGCCAAGCTGGCCAAGACGTTAAATGGCAATCATCGTTATGAGTTTAGAGTTTGTAGAATATCCGGCTCAAGGTGAGCATAAAGCAACCGTTATTTGGTTGCACGGTTTAGGTGATTCGGGGGAAGGTTTTGCACCCGTAGCACCACAGTTACAATTACCAAATGAACTAGGGCTGCGATTTATTTTTCCGCACGCGCCTGTGCAACCGGTCACCATAAATGGTGGCATGGAAATGCGTTCTTGGTATGATATTAAATCAATAGAATTAGATAAACGTGCCGATGAGCAAGGTGTAAGAGATTCTGCCGCTAAAGTAGAGCAACTTATTAACCAAGAAATAGCCAATGGTATTGCTGCTGATAAAATTATTTTAGCGGGTTTTTCCCAAGGTGGCGTTGTAGCCTTGCATTTAGCCCCACGTTTTGAGCAAAAGCTGGCGGGTGTAATGGCGCTTTCAACCTATATGTGTGTACCAGAAAAGCTGGCAGATGAAGCACTACACACAGATTTAAATATTTTTATGGCGCATGGCAGTCAAGATAATGTAGTACCGCCTAGTGCAGGTAAAAGTGCGTTCGAAGTATTAACAGCACTTAGCATGGATGTAAGCTGGCAAGAGTACCCTATGGCTCACCAGGTTTGCGCAGAAGAACTGCAAGCTATTCGCCATTGGTTAATTGCTCGCTTAAGCTAATAATGGAGCCGCTGAGGTTAAAATGAGTCAAAAAATAGTTATTAAAGCAAATGTTAAACGCGAACCACAAGAAAGTGTAACTACACTAACCTACGAGTGGAATTGGCGTCGTATTGTGAGTATTTCTATGCTGCTACTCATGACCTCTGCTGCCGTTATATATGGCTTAACTAGCGCCGTTAGTGCCGAGCAGGACGAACACCCAAATGAGCCAGAGGATAGAGTGTTGGCGCAAAGTAACGATATAAGCCAGCGTGCTGTTACTTCATTACAAACAACGCAAGTAGAGCTAAGTACCTCGGCAACAGTTGCGTCACAAAACAGTGAAAGTGAGTTGTTAGTTGCGCCTATTAATTTAGTTGCAGAGCAAAAAGTAGCAGAGCCTGATAAAGTAGCAGCGGCAGAGTTACCCGTAATCCCGCAAGCTGAGGCTAAAAACAACTCACCAGAGCCAGTTAATATTGAGCAAGTACCTACTACCGATTTATTAGTTGATACAGATGTTGCCGCTATTAGTGATACTGCACTCTCTAGCACGCAGGGCTTTGCCCCTTTAGCGCAGCTAGCGAGTGTGGCACTTGGCGCGCAAATAGATACCGATAAAATAAGCCGAGCAGTGCTTACACGTAAAGTAAGCAAGCGAGAGCCGGTAAATGTATTTGCTGCAGATATTCGTTTAAGTCAATTTGACGAGACGTTATCGTTTTTTAGTGAGCTAAAAAACTTACAAGGCCAACAGGTAAAGCATGTATGGTTTTTTGAGGATGATATTGTGGCTGAAATTGAGTTAGATATAACATCCTCTCGTTATCGTACGTATTCGACCAAGAATATAATGGACTCGCAAATAGGCCAATGGCGGGTTGATGTAATTGATGAGCAAGGCCAATTAATTGCTCAAAAAGAATTTAGAATATTAGCTGATTGAGCCAGCTAAATTGCAATTATTAAGTGAGTATTTTTTATGACCCAAACAACAAATATAGTGCGTATTGCTACTCGTAAAAGTGCATTGGCACTTTGGCAAGCTGAATTTGTAAAGGCGCAATTAGAGCATTATCACCCAGGTATTTTAGTAGAATTAGTGCCTATGTCGACCCAAGGCGATATTATTTTAGATACCCCTTTAGCTAAAATTGGTGGTAAAGGTTTATTTGTTAAAGAGCTTGAACAAGCCATGCTAGAAGGGTTGGCCGATATGGCCGTGCACTCGATGAAAGATATGCCTGTAGAGTTTCCAGAAGGGTTAACACTACACACTATTTGTGAGCGCGAAGATCCACGTGACGCCTTTGTATCAAATAACTTTGCCAATATTGACGAGCTGCCACAAGGTGCAATTGTGGGCACTTCAAGCTTACGTCGTCAGTGTCAAATACGCGCATCACGTCCAGATCTAAAAATTCATGACCTTCGCGGTAACGTAAATACACGCTTAGCAAAATTAGATTCAGGCCAATACGACGCAATTATTTTAGCAGCAGCAGGCTTGATCCGTTTAGAAATGAAAGACCGCATTCGTGCTTATATTGAGCCTGAAGTGTCATTGCCTGCCAATGGACAAGGTGCTGTAGGTATTGAGTGTCGTACTGATGACGAAGCAATAAAAGCATTACTTGCTCCACTGGAGCACAGCGAAACACGTATTCGGGTAAATGCCGAGCGCGCAATGAACCGCCATTTAGAAGGTGGGTGTCAGGTGCCAATAGGTGCTTATGCGCTAGTTAACGGCGATCAAGTACACTTACGTGGTTTAGTAGGCGCAATCGATGGTAGCGAAATTTTACGTGATGAAGTTAGCGGCCACGTTAATGACGCAGAAAAACTAGGGGTTGAGCTGGCTAAAATGTTATTGGCTCAAGGTGCAGACAGAATATTAGCTGAAGTATATAGAGACGCGTAATGTTAAATATCTTGATAACTCGTCCCCAAGGAAAAGGCGCAGCCCTTGCACAACAACTTGAGCAAGCGGGTTATCAAGCGTCTTTATTTCCCGTATTAAAAATAGAGTATTTAACCCCCGATAGTATTGAGCTCAGCCCATTAACTAATGCCGATAAAATTATTTTTGTGTCGCAAGATGCAGTTTTGGCGCTGAGTGAATTAAAGCCAGATATTAATATAAAAGCGCAATTTTATGGGGTTGGCCAACAAACAGCCGACACTATTTATGAGGTGTTTGGCGTGCGAGCGGCTGTTCCTAAACAGCACGACTCAGAGGGGTTATTAGCGCTTAAATCGCTTGCCGATGTTGATAGCTGTAATATTGTATTGGTTAAAGGAATAGGGGGACGTCCTGATATAGCTAAAACACTAAAGCAGCGTGGTGCCTTTTTAAATAACTGCGTAGTGTATCAGCGTACTCCCATAGACCCTGAGCCTAACAACTGGATAGACCACTGGCAAAGCCAGAATGTACACGGTATAGTCATAACAAGTAATGCGGCGGTTGATGCTATTTTTAAAAACCTTGCTGCACCCCAAAGACAATGGTTACAACAGTGCCGATTTTATGTAGCTAGTGAGCGTATAGGCGCTTATTTACAGCAGCATCAGGTAAGTTCGGCTAATATACATATTGCAGCAGGAGCTAGCGATAACGCTATGTTTACCTGCATTAATCAGCAAGGTAGCAAAATGAGCGAACAGTCAGTACCGTCAACGGTAGATAAAGCAGCGCAAAAAACGACTAATGCAACAGCCAACAATGGCAAAGCTACGGCTAAAAGCGATACGCTTAAAGCAACTGATAAGGCTGACAATACTAAGCAACGAGTAAGTAAAGTCGGGAGCTTAGCACTTATTATTTCGCTAATTGTTGCCTCTGGAGTTGGCTTTGAGTTTTATCAAAAGCTCAACGCGAGCAAGACGCAAAGCTTAGCTGTTAATCAGTTAAATGAGCAAAATAAATTACTACAACAAGAGCTGCAAGCACTTAAGTTAGCTCAAGCTAATTTGCAACAGACACTATTAACGTCTGAGCAAAAAGTAACAGCTGCAATGCGCGAAAGTACTACAAAAAACCAGCAAGAACTAAAGGCTGCCTTACAACAAGCGCAGCAGCAAGGCTCGTCTTTAAATCCACAAGAAGTTACCAGCTTGCAGCGCATGGCTGAGTTTAAGTTGTGGGCCGAAAACGACTATCAAGGAACTAGCGCTGTATTAAAACGTTTAGATGCTTTACTTAGCGATCACCCCGGTACTATTACAGTGCGCCAAGCCATTACACAAGATATACAAACCTTAGATGCCATAAAACCAATTGCCGTTGAAGCTATTTATTTACAGCTTAGTAGTGTGCTGAAAAATATTGATGAATTGGTATTTAATGCGGTGAACCTGCCTGAAGAAGTAGCAAAAATTGATGACAAGGTATTAAGTGAAGATCTTAGCGATTGGCAGCAAAACTTAAAAAATAGTTGGGATCAATTTTTAGATGGTTTTATTACTATTCGTCATCGTGAAGGCGTTGCTATAGAGCCATTATTAAGTGAACAACAGCGACACCTGGTAAATCAAAGAGTTAAGCTTTATATAACGCAAGCGCAAGATGCATTATTGAGCAAGCACGCCAGTGTTTACTTTGCAGCACTAAGCGAAGCAAAACGTTTAGTGGCTGAATACTTTAAACAAGATGATGATGTTACAAAAATGGTTTTAAAGTCGCTGTCTAATCTAGAAAAAGAGCAGCTAAACTTTAACCCTAAAGTAAACTTACAAAGCACGCAGCAAGTTAAGGAGTGGGCAAAATGATAGGGTTGATCATTTTAATTATTGCACTTGTTGTGGTGTTAGCAGCAGCCCCTTTTTTATTGGACGAAAAAGGCTATGTACTAATTTCGTTTAACAACACCACAATTGAAGGCACAATAGTTTCGTTTGCCGTGCTAACAATCGCAGTATTAGTCGTTAGTTATTTAACCTATAAACTCGTGCGTTATTTATTCTCTATTTATCGCAATACTAAGCATAGTTTTTTTGCTCGTAGCCAAGGGCGCAAGCAAGCTGCAATTGAGCAGGCGCTATGGAGTGTAATTAATGACGACTATGCACAAATAGAGCAGGCGCTATCTAGCAAGGTACCCGATCAGTATCAAGATATACGTTTAGCACTGCTTGCTAAGGCGGCACTAGCTAATAATCAAACCGACAAAGCCCTTGAGTACTTATTTGATATAAACCCAGAGCAGCAACTAAAAGTAGCAAAACTATGGCTAGCTAGTGGTAATAGTAGCGCTATAGAGTCGCAACTACGGGTTATTGCAGAATCGAAAAAAGCGACAGCACTTGAGCTAAAAATTTACACCGAAGTGCTAGTGCAGCAACAACATTTTAGTGCTTTAGAAGCATTTTTACCGCGTCTTTTACGCAAAAAAGTACTAACAAATGAGCAGTGGCATCGCGTTTTTAATGCCTATTTTGCCTCATTTCCTGTTGATGAAGTAACAGCTAAATATAAGCAGTTACCTAAAAAGCTACATAGCTACGCCTACAGCGCTTATTTAACGCAAATGGCTG
Source organism: Pseudoalteromonas sp. SG44-5 (assembly GCF_014164175.1). NCBI lineage: Bacteria > Pseudomonadati > Pseudomonadota > Gammaproteobacteria > Alteromonadales > Pseudoalteromonadaceae > Pseudoalteromonas > Pseudoalteromonas sp. SG44-5. The sequence continues at coordinate 62,709 of NZ_JACJES010000014.1, forward strand.
CTGCAGGGCAGTTAAGCGTAATTGAAAATGACTTAATAAAAATGGTTAAGCATGAAGAACAACATGCACAATTAGCTAACATATTAAGTAAAGCAACAACGGCAAATGCCCGTAAATTACAAACGAGTATTCAAGATCGACTTAAAAAAGATGAGCAAAATAACTCATTACTGCTCGCTTTGGCTTGTCTTGCTAATGCGCAAGGTGATTACGACCTAGCGGCAAGGGTGTTTGATAAAGCACTAAATAATGAAAATAAAAAACAATATATGCAGCAAGCAAAGTTAAGTTATGAAAAAAGTGCACAACTAGATAAAGCATTGGTACTTTATAAATAATGAGTTACATTTAATAAACACCATTTAATATTGCAAGGAGCAAAAGGCGATGAAAGGTTTGTTTAAATTGTCTTTTAGCTTAGCTTGCGCTTACTTTATTACAGGCTATTTTAGTAATTTATTGCTTGCTATAGATGGTTTCGCTGTGGCTTCTTGGCCCCCTGCGGGCATAGCTGTAGCAAGCTTTTTGTTATGGGGCCGTAAGTCTTTTTTAGGTATTTTTGTTGGTGCATTACTTACTAGCTTAATTCACCTTGATAATGTTGTTGATATATTAAACTGGCAAGTTTTTTTCCAAGCCGCTGCAATTGCTATCGCTGTTGTTTTTCAAGCATGGCTTGGCGCGCAAATAATAATTAAAGTTATTAAAGCCCCCCTCGATTTATCGTCACTAAAACATAGTGTACAAAGCTTAATTATAGCCGGCCCTGTATGTTGTATTATTGGTGCTAGTGTCGGCACCAGCTTACTTGTTTTTAATAATATAATTGCTCAACATGCCGCGCTAGATAGTTTTATTGCGTGGTGGATTGGCGACAGTATTGGGGTGCTCATTTTTACGCCATTGATGCTGGCTGCATTTAATTACTCAGTGATGCGATACCGGCTACAAGTTATCCTGCCTTCTTTACTTATTTACATTCTTATTAGTGTTAGCTTTTATGGTGCTGCCAGTGTTAAAAAAGAAAAAAACATTCAAAAACAAGAGATAAAAACATTAGCTGTACAAGACTCAATTACTCATAAATTAGATGAAATCTCTGCACACTTGGCTTTACTGGCTACTTTTTTTTCGAGCAGTGAAGATGTGAGCTTTAAAGAGTTTCGGCAATTTACGGCAAAACAGTTAAGCTACAGCGAAGAAATATTGGCGTTTGAATGGGTACCGTATGTTCCTAAAAGTGCGCTGTTAGAATATCAACAAATGACGCAACTAGCCGATGTTGAACATTTTTTTGTAAAAGAAAAATCACCAACCAACCAATGGCAAGCCGTTGCTGAGCGAGATGTATATTATCCAATTAGGTACGCATACCCATTAAAAGGCAATGAAGATGCTATTGGCTTTGATTTAGCATCAAACGACTTTATGCAAGAGGCATTAAATAAGTCAAAAACGCTTAACGAAATGGTCATTAGCCAACCGGTTAAGTTGGTGCAAAATCAGGCTGAGTTAGGGGTGTTATTTTTGCATCCTGTATTTGGAAGTATAGAGACTGAAGATGACTTTAAAGGTTTTGCCGTTGCGGTAGTGAGCTTAAAAAAACTATCGCAGTCGTTGCTTTTTGATCATGAAAACTTAGTTACAGCAAGCTTTTTAGATATTAACAATACCAATAATACCCACGCTATTTATATTGCCAACAACGAGTCAATGGACTTGTTAAAGTCCTACCAGCTACTCATTGGTAACCGTATGTGGCAGGTTGAGTTACACGAGCCCTTAGTTACAACCTCCTGGTTAATATATTGGTTGGCACAAATAGTGGGGATGCTGTTTGTTTGGTTACTGGTAGCATTTTTAATTTCTGTTACAGGCACAAATGTTCAAATACGCGAGCAAGTTGCTAGGCAAACGCGCACATTACGCCAAGGAAAGCAAAAAGCTGATGAAGCGAGTCAAATAAAAAGCCAGTTTTTAGCGAATATGAGCCACGAAGTGCGCACGCCAATTAATGGTATTAAAGGCTTACACTACTTAGCGTTACAACAAAATGATTGGCAACAAGCCCGTACTTACATAGAGCAAGCTGATGGTGCGTTAGGGGTGTTACTTAGAGTATTAAATGACTTACTCGATTTTTCTAAAATGGAGGCAGGTAAACTTGATTTAATGCAAGAACCCGTAGATATAGGGCGCTTGGCTGAAGAGATAATTAACTTAATACAATTTGAAGTAAATGTTAAGTCGTTAGAAATAAAGCTAGATTATGATAAAAATACAAACTTGATGATTAACACCGATGCTATTCGTTTAAAGCAAGTGCTACTAAATTTACTCAATAATGCGGTTAAATTTACTGCTCAAGGGAGTATTACACTGAAAATTTGGCAATCGAAAACCATGACCTATTTAAGTGTAAGCGATACAGGTATTGGTATTAGTAAAGAGGCACAAAAGAAATTATTTAGGCCTTTTGCTCAAGCAGATAACTCTACGTCACGCCAATATGGCGGTACAGGGTTGGGCCTCAGTATTTGTAAAAAGCTAGTTGAGCTTATGGGTGGCGCTATAGATTTAAAAAGCACTGCAGGGCAAGGTTCAACATTTACCTTTAGTTTACCGCTTAACTCCCCTTTACCTAAAGTAGAGAAAAGTGAGCAAAGCTTTAGTGACGTGGAAATAGAAAACGTATCATTTGCGAACAGCGCAGTACTTTTAGTTGAGGATAACCCGTTAAACCAACATGTAGCCACTGCCATTTTAAAAACCAAAGGGTGTGTTGCTGATATTGCTAATGATGGCTTTGCCGCAATTGAAATGTTAACTGAAAAAAGTTACGACATTGTCCTTATGGACATTCAAATGCCCAAAATGGACGGCTTACAAGCAACCAAGGTAATACGTAATGAGCTAGGCTTATTAGATTTGCCTATTATAGGTTTATCGGCTAATGCCCATGATGACGATGTTAAAAAAGCGCTTGCCTGTGGAATGAATAGCTATATAACGAAACCAATAGATGCGAATATTTTGTTTAAAGCTCTTTGGCATTATTTAGCGGCGATAGAAAAATAAAATCATCTGCTTTTTTGCATAAAAAGCAGACATATGGCCTCAAAAGTATATTTTAAATAAACTAGACTTGAATTATTACTATAGCTGCGTATTATGCGCGCAATTTTAACCTAACTGAGTTGCTACTATGATCAATAGAAAACTACCTTTGCTAGATATTCATCGCCATTTAGATGGTAATGTACGAGCGCAAACCATATTAGAACTTGGTCGTCAGTTTAATATAACTTTGCCTGCTGATAACGTTGCAGCACTTATCCCTCATGTACAAGTCATTGATCCTGAGCCAAACCTGATGGCATTTTTACAAAAATTAGATTGGGGTGTAACTGTATTAGGTGACTACGATGCTTGTAGACGTATAGCGATTGAAAATATTGAAGATGCACAAGCCCAAGGGCTTGATTATGTTGAGCTGCGCTTTAGCCCTTACTACATGGCACAAAGCCAAGGTTTACACCCTCAAGGTGTGGTTGAGGCGGTAATTGATGGCATTAAGTCGGCAACCAAAGGCGCTAATGTAAAAGCTAATTTAATTGGTATTTTATCACGCACTTATGGCGTAAAAGTTTGCCAACAAGAGCTTGATGCCTTACTCGCTTTTAAAGACGATTTAGTGGCTGTAGATTTAGCCGGTGATGAAATTGGTTTTCCGGGTGAGTTATTTGTAGAGCATTTTAAGCAAGTACACGACGCATACTTAGCAGCAACAATTCATGCCGGTGAAGCACTAGGTGCCCCAAGTATTTGGCAAGCAATTAACGAGCTAGGTGCGAGCCGTATAGGCCATGGCGTTAAAGCAATTGAAGATATTGAATTAATGAACTATCTGCGCGATAAGCGTATTGGTATTGAGTCGTGCTTAACTAGTAATATACAAACCAGTACCGTAAATGATTTAGCTCAGCATCCGCTAAAACAGTTTTTAGATCATGGTATTTTGGCTTGTATTAATACCGATGATCCAGCGGTTGAAGGTATTGAAATTGAACACGAATACTTAGTGGCAGCGCCACAAGCTGGTTTATCACAAGCCGATATAGAAAAAGCGCAAGCTAATGCGCTTGAAATAGCCTACTTAAGTTACAGCGATAAAAAAGCACTGCTAACAATGGCAAGTACGCGCTAATTTAATATTATTAGTATAAAAAATGCCGCTATTAATAGCGGCATTTTTGTATCTAAGCAACCAGAGTTCAGGTGAAGTATTTATAAATTAGTGTTTTTAGTGTGTTTGACAAGCTAGGTAGTTATCGTAAAGGGCTTTGAGAATATCGGCTCTGCTGATCATTCCTATTACTTTTTCGCCGTCAACCACAGGGTAGTTTTTCGGTTTACCGGGTCTCATTTGCTCAGCAAGTTCAATAATGTTGGTGTCGCCATTTACAGTCACGACTTCTGTTTGCATTAGTTGCGATACTTTCACCACCCCATCACAAAAATAACTGCTTTGCATGAGTGGTTTAAGCAGCTCTTGCTCAGAGATAAAGCCAACTAAAAATTTATTGCTATCGAATACTGGGGCACCAAGTAATTTAAATTTTTGCAGCTCTGCAATGGCAGTGGTCATTTCGGTATCTGGGGTAATGTTTGGCAACTTGTGTTGCATAAAGTCTTTTACTTTTGTATTTAGCATATGGGTCTCTCCCGCTGAATGTTCTATACAAAGTATGGTTTATAGATCGACTTTTAGGAAATTGTTTATGTTGATGATGTTGATAGATTTTAACTATTAATTATTTATTGTTATAAAAACAATTAAGGCACCTATTTAGATGCCTTAATATTTGAAATGAGAGCGTTAAGTGCAATTATTTAATAAATGCAAACGCATCTGCGTACATGTTTTCGCGAATAGCACCATGAGCAATAAAATCGTCACGAACTATGCCTATCATGTCAAAACGTCCAGCCATGTAAATATCGTAAGGCGCTAGCGATACTATATCTTGCATTACGGCTTTGTGTACATAACCGGTATGTCCTTGCCAATCAGCCGATGGGTTTTCTACTACCGGAATAAACTGAAAGTTTTTGTGGCTATCGGCCCACACTTGCATTTCGCGGTGTGCATAAAGTGCCGATTCTTCTCTTACGCCCCAGTATAATAATACCGGGCGGTCGCAGCTAATTTCAGCTAGGTGATCAGCCATTGATTTTGCATATGAAAACCCAGTACCGCCAGCAAGTAAAATAATTGGACGTTCACACTGTAAACGAAGTTGCGATATACCTAAGCCTGCTTCTATCTCTATTAGCTGCTTTTCGTTAAGTGCATTGCGTAAATGTTCAAGCGACTGCATTGCATATGTATCGGTTCCCGAAGCGCCAATATGTAACTCTATTTGATCGCATTGTGAAGGGCGGCTGGCAATCGAAAATGCACGCTTGTCATTTTCGCTCAATACAAGATGCATGTATTGGCCTGCTTCAAACGAAACCGGTTGTTGTGGTTTTAAAATTACTTTATGAACAAATTCTGTAAGTGGGCTGATAGCAACAACTTCAGCTTTTAATGTTTGCATTTTTTACCTTTTAGCAGCGCTTTTCATAGCAGATACGCAATAGAATGTGTTGATTCTAGCATATCTGCAGGGTTGTTTTATAGCCTATTGGTCTAGGATATTAGAGAATGTTGAGGCTCTGCCAAATGTCGTCTACGCGATCTTTGGTGGCTTTATCCATCTCAATCGGCTCGCCCCATTCACGGTTTGTTTCGCCAGGCCATTTGTTCGTTGCATCCATACCCATTTTAGAGCCAAGGCCAGAAACCGGTGACGCAAAATCTAAATAATCAATTGGTGTGTTTTCTATTAAAGTGGTGTCGCGAGCGGGGTCCATACGCGTAGTAATTGCCCAAATAACATCTTCCCAATCTCGGGCGTTAATATCGTCATCGCACACAATAACAAACTTGGTATACATAAATTGACGTAAGTAAGACCACACTCCCATCATTACGCGTTTTGCATGACCAGGATATTGTTTTTTCATGGTAACAATAGCCATGCGGTACGAGCAGCCTTCTGGTGGCAAGTAAAAATCAACAATTTCAGGGAATTGTTTTTGTAAAATAGGTACAAATACTTCGTTTAATGCCACCCCTAAAATAGCAGGCTCATCAGGCGGGCGGCCGGTAAAGGTACTGTGGTAAATAGGGTTTTTACGGTGGGTCATATGGGTTACTGTCATCACCGGAAAGTCATCAACTTCGTTATAATATCCAGTGTGATCGCCATACGGACCTTCAGGTGCCATTTCACCTGGCATTATGTAGCCTTCAAGTACTATTTCGGCGCTTGCGGGTACTTGTAAATCGTTTGATATTGATTTAACTACTTCAGTTTTACTGCCGCGCAGTAAGCCTGCAAAAGCGTACTCGCTTAATGTGTCGGGTACAGGGGTTACTGCACCTAATATAGTCGCCGGATCGGCGCCCAATGCCACAGATACCGGGTACGGTTGGCCTGGATTTTCTTTACACCATTCTTGAAAATCAAGCGCGCCGCCACGGTGAGACAACCAGCGCATAATAATTTTATTTTTGCCTAACAGTTGTTGGCGGTATATTCCTAAATTTTGGCGCTTTTTATAAGGCCCTTTAGTAACAGTAAGGCCCCAAGTAATTAACGGTGCAGCATCACCTGGCCAGCAATGTTGAATAGGCAGCTTAGTTAAATCGACCTCATCACCTTGTAAAATAACTTCTTGGCAGGGGGCTTTTTTTACTTCTTTTGCTGGCATATTAAGTACTTGTTTATAAACAGGTATTTGCCCTAGCGCTTCTTTAATGCCTTTTGGTGGCTCTGGTTCTTTTAAAAAAGCCAAAAGCTTGCCAACTTCACGTAATTCGCTTACATCTTCTTGGCCCATACCCATGGCAACACGCTTGGGTGTGCCAAATAAGTTAGCCAATACCGGAATATCGTAACCTTTAGGGTTTTCAAATAATAACGCAGGGCCTTTAGCACGTAATGTACGGTCGGCTATTTCGGTCATTTCAAGATACGGGTCGATTTCTTGAGTGATGCGTTTAAGCTCACCTCTTTTTTCAAGTAAATCGATAAAATCACGAAGATCTTTGTATTTCATTGTGGGCCGCTATTAAGCAATAAAGTTAAAAGTATTATACCCAAGTAACGTAAAATTGCATGCTCAGTTACTTAGCTATTAGCACTTGGAAAAATACAGTTACTTTGTATCACTAAACTTGCTTTATCACGGTTTAATTTTATTAGTTTTATTGTACTACCTACTGTTGTAGGCAGTGGTATTTTGTCCCTTCAATAATAAGCATGGCTTCGCTATCTTTACTCCAAAACAACACATTTTTATTTATGTATTTATTACCTGAGGCGCTTTTTTCTCGGCTAAGTTGATAAGTATTATTATTAAGTGTTAGTGCTGCTGTTTGCTCATTGATAACGCTAAGCGTGGCTTCTTTTTGATTACATAGATAACGAGTGTTAATTGTGGGCTCATTACAAGCAGATAAGCCTAATACAGTTAATGCGATTATCAGCAGCGCTTTCATTTATATCTCCAGTGCAAACAGCAAGTAATTATCGATATTTGCGTATTAATTTTAATCAGCATAGCAAAGCAAAATTAACCGTTGGTGAAAATGCGGCTTTAAGTTATGTTAATAATATTATTTTTAAGCTAGGTATTTATATGGCAGGTACTAATCTTTTAACCTTATTAGACGACATTACTGTGCTACTAGATGACATTGCAACTATGAGTAAAGTTGCTACAAAAAAAACAGCGGGTGTATTAGGTGATGACTTAGCGCTTAATGCTCAACAAGTTACCGGTGTAGCTGCAGAGCGTGAGCTACCTGTGGTGTGGGCGGTAGCAAAAGGATCGTTTTTAAATAAAGCAATATTAGTACCTGCGGCGTTATTAATAAGTGTGTGGTTACCTTGGTTAATTACGCCTTTATTAATGTTAGGTGGATTATTTTTATGTTTTGAGGGCGCAGAAAAAGTATTTGCCAAGTTTTTGCCTCATGATGATAAAAGCGAAAGTGAGGGCGACAAATTAGACCTAGTAGAATACGAGAAGCAAAAAGTTAAAGGTGCGATTAGAACCGACTTTATACTTTCTGCTGAGATCATAGTAATTACGCTTGGCACAGTTGCAGCTGCTACATTAATAAATCAGGCATTGGTATTGTGTGTTATTGCCATAATTATGACTATTGGCGTTTATGGCTTAGTTGCAGGAATTGTGAAGCTTGATGATGCAGGTCTATATTTACTTAATCAATCTAAGCTATCGGCTAATAAATTTAAAGAAATACTAGGCAAAGGGTTGTTAGCGGCAGCACCACGGCTTATGCAGTTTTTAGCATTTGCGGGTACAGTTGCAATGTTTTTAGTGGGCGGCGGCATTTTAGTGCATGGCATTAAAGCTTTGCATCATATTCAAATAGCGGTAACCAATTATGGGCAAACAATTGTAGGTACTACAGGTGAAGTGCTGGCACCACTTATATTTGATGGCTTATTAGGTGTTATAGCAGGCTTAGTTGTTGTGCTTGGGCATTTAGCTTATTTAAAAATATTCAAAAAATAGCGCTAGTTCACACCTTACAATTATTGCCTGTTTAACAACCGTATAGTTAAATAAGCCCATACAGTTAAATGTGTATGGGCTGTATTAATTAAAAGCTAAATTGTGCTGCTAAGCGTACGCTCGCGCCTTCACCTATGGTTACATTATTTAAACCACCGCCTGCTAGGTAGTTTGTATCAAATAAGTTTTCAATATTTAGGCGTAAGTTAACGTCGGTATTGTTTAAGTTTATTTTATACGTTGCACCCACATCTACGCGGGTGTAGGCATCTTTAGTAACGGTATTGGCATTGTCGGCAAAGCGTTCGCCTTCGTAAAATGCACCTGCGTTTAATGCAATTACGTCGTTTAATTCATAACGCGTCCAAAGTGATGCAGACCATTTAGGGGCATCGGTAGGGCGCTTACCTTGCAATGTTGCGTCGCGCTCGTAGTTGGCATCTAAGTACATAGTTGATGCCATTACAAATAAGCGATCAGTTGCTGCACCTTGCGCCGCTAATTCAAAGCCTTTATGGCGCTGCTCGCCAGCTTGAGTAGTGATGCTGGTTATATTATCAACAGGGTTTACAAGATCTTCGCTCACTAAAGTGCCTGTTTTGCTAATATCAAATAATGCGCCACTGAGCATTAATCGATCGTCAAACAGCTGCCATTTAATACCAATTTCTTTTTGCTCAGAGGTAATCGCATCGAGCTTCATGCCATTATTAACATCGTTTGTATTTACTAGCGTTTCGTTTTGCGGCTCAAAACCTTCAGAGTAACTAGCGTAAATAGTGGCCGAGGCATTAGGGTGATATAGCACACCCACTTTAGGAACAAACGATTCATTATTACTATTTTCTTTACTTTGCTTGTCGTAACGACCGCCTAAAGATAACTGCCATTCTGGTGAGAACGAAATGAGATCTTGCATGTAAATACCGTAATAGTCATAAGCAGATGAGCTAACAGTGTCATCTGTTTTATAGCTTATAGCTGGGCGAAATGGTTCGTTTTGCCCGGCGCTAAAGTCAAATGATTCGGCATTAGTTTTTAATTGGCCATAATAATAATCAAGCGAATTTGCGCCAATTAAAAATTGGTGCTGAATACCAAAGGTTTCAAATTCACCAATAAAGTCAACAAAGGCGGTTTTAAACTGCCAATCATCAAAACGATCGTAAGGGCGTGACGCGTAGCTATCACCTTCGATAAAGTTACTTGGTTTACTAGGCGATGACTCAAAACGTTGACGCTCAAATGTTTGCTCGTTGTAACCAAGTTTTACTTGCCAGTTTTCGGTTAAAAACACTTCTAGGTCAACACCTAGGTTTTCTACCGTTATATCGGTAAACGCCCAAGACATATCGCGAATTGTTTTATCGTCGCCAATTACATTGGCATTACTATCAATCCAGGCACCCGTATCTAAACCGGCTTCGTCATCTGTGCGGTCGTAATGTACGCGTACTAAGGCGTTATCGCTAATATCGTAATCAACAATTAATGCACCTAAAAAGCGATCGCGTTCACGGTTTTCACCATTTTGGTATTCACGCCAATAATCAACATCTTGCTTTACTAAAATACCGCGAGCACGTAAATCTTCCGACTCAGTAAGTGCACCGCCCGCATCCAGCATAAAGCGAGTTGAACCATGTTGATCAACATCGGCACTGGCTTTAAATAATGTTTGTGACGTGGGTTTTTTAGTGACCATATTAACCAAGCCACCAGGACCCGATTGGCCATATAAAATACTTGATGGGCCTTTAATAACTTCAACTTGTTGTAATATTTCGATAGGTTGTTGGTAGTGCGACCAGTGCTGATGGCCGTCACGCAAGTAACCTGTAGATGAACTCAGTTCAAACCCACGTAAATTAAATACTTCACGGTTACGTTGCTTTGAACCTGGCGTTAAGCTGGCATCGTTAGTAAGTACTTCACCTAACGTAGTTGCGAGTTGTTCATTTACTATGGTGTCGGTAATAACGGTAACCGACTGTGCGGTATCAAGTAACGAAGCTGACGTTCTCATTGCGCCATTAGCATTGTCTACTTTATAGTCATTAAAATAACTTCCTTTTACTTCTATATGTTCTATATCTGTTGCGTTTGCATAAACACTCGCAGTAGTACTTGCTAGCAGTGCGATAAAAAGTGGGCTTAGTTTCATTAGTTGTTTCCGGGTTGATAGTATTAATGCTGAGTTAATCTTAATGAAAACCAGTATCATTTGCAATGCCTTTTAGTGTGTTTTTTTATAATGCTTAATGGTTGCCAATTAGGAATTCTGCTATTATTAGCAGCATATTGAGTGGGGCTTTTCCCCATGTTATTTTTTTGTATTGGGATTTACTGTGACCACAACTGCTTTTTCATCTTTGGCTTTACCTTCTGGGTTAGTTGATAACTTATCAACACTCGGCTACACCCACATGACACCTGTTCAGGCGCAAAGTTTACCGCCAGTACTGGCTGGAAAAGACATTATTGCTCAAGCAAAAACGGGGTCAGGTAAAACTGCGGCGTTTAGCTTAGGCGTATTGGCTAAATTAAACGTAAAACGTTTTCGCATTCAATCTTTAGTATTGTGCCCAACACGTGAGTTGGCAGAGCAAGTAGCTGTAGAAATGCGCAAATTAGCGCGTGGCATCCATAATATTAAAATACTTACTTTATGTGGTGGTGTATCAATTGGTCCACAAATTGGCTCACTTGAACATGGCGCACATATTATTGTTGGTACACCGGGGCGAGTTGACGATCATATTCGTAAAGGTACTTTGCGTTTAGATGATGTAGAAACGCTCGTATTAGATGAAGCCGACCAAATGCTAGATATGGGTTTTCAAGATACCTTAGATGCAATTATTGAGCGTATTCCTACTAACCGCCAAACATTACTATTTAGCGCTACGTTTCCACGTGCAATAGAAGCTGTTGCAAAGCGTGTGCTTAGCAATCCAGTAATGGTTAAGGTAGAAGAAGAGCAAGCTAAAAGCACTATTAAGCAATACTTCTATAAAATGGATAACAATAAACAACGTTACCCAACACTTAAATTATTGCTGCTTAAATTTACCCCGCAAAGCTGTGTCGTGTTTTGTAATACTAAAGTAGAAACACAGCAATTGTGTGATGATTTAGTTGATGAAGGCTTTAGTGCGGTATCTTTACATGGTGATTTAGAGCAGCGTGATCGTGAGCGTACGTTAATTCATTTTTCTAATAAAAGTGCATCAATACTAGTGGCAACCGATGTGGCCGCGCGTGGTTTAGACATTGACGATATGGATATGGTGATTAACTATCACTTAGCTCACGACACACAAACACATGTGCATCGTATTGGTCGTACCGGTCGAGCGGGTAAAAAGGGTATTGCATGCTCTATTTATGGTGAGGCAGAAGCATTTAAAATTGCACAAATTGGTGACCATTATGAGCGCGATGTGATCCCAGAGCCAATGCCATCGTTTAGCTTATTAGAAAAACCACCATACAAACCAGAAATGGTAACCTTAATGCTTGATTCTGGTAAAAAGCAAAAAGTACGCGCAGGTGATATTTTAGGTGCACTTACCGGTAAAGACGGTATTGCGGGGCGTCAAGTTGGTAAAATAAACGTACTCGACAACGTTGCGTTTGTTGCCGTAGAGCGTAATTCTTCAAAACCGGCACTGCGTAAATTAACCGAAGGCAATATTAAAGGCCGTAAAATACGCGCTCGTCGCCTTACGTGCTAATAGTGTATTGAATAACTAATTCAATAATTACTAATCTATTGAGCAGCTTGCCCTAAGCTGCTCATATTCACACTTTAACTGTTTAAATTTTTCTGCATTACCAACTGCTTTATCTGGGTGACACTGTAACGCCAGTTGCCGCCAACGCTTTTGTACTTCTTTTAGCGTGCTTTGCTGAGATAGTTGCCACTTTATTAATAGCTGTTTATGAGTGTCTAGATCTATTATTTGTGCAGATTTACTGTGTTTGGTAAAACGCTGCCAAAACTGGGTTAAAAGAGTATCGATTTCGGCGCTAGAGGTTTCAAAGTTTTGCCAATCAAGGTAGTAGTCTCGTAGCGGATCGGTGTTTTTTATGAGGGTGTTACTGGCTGTGGTAATAAGTTGTATTTGTAAACCACTAATAAGGAGTTGCTGCTTAGGCATAATTTGCTGCTGTAGCTGATAAAGCGCGTTCATAATTAAAAAGTTACGTTTGAATAAATCACGATCAGGGGCAACATCAAGCGTGTTAATCATTTTACGTTGTTGTAATTCTGCTGCTAAAGTATGTACCATCCATACTTTCTTTTGCAAAAGTAACTCAAAAATCTCATCTATCAGTGGGTTAAGCATTGTTTACAATCTAGTTATTAGTGTATCTTGGGTAAATTATCATAGCTTTTGCTGCTAACCAAATTCCAAGGAAAATTATGCTGGGTCAATTTAAGCGCCTATTATTTATTTGCTTTATTATTGTACTGGGTATTTTTTCTCAAAAAGGTAATGCACAGCAACAAACAATACTTTTTGAACAATTTAAACTGACCAATGAATGGTCAGAAAAACAACTGTTAGCAACCGAGTTACTTACTACACAACTTTCAAACCAACAAGTAGTTGTTATTTATTCTAGTCTAGCTGAGCTTGCATTTGAGCAAACTAATTATACTCAAGCATTACATTACTATCAGCTACTAGAGCAAGAAAGTACATTTGAAAAATTGCCAGAGTTACACTTTAGAGCAGTTAAAATGCAAGGTGTAGTACAATATTTTCAAGGTTTATTGCAACAAGCCATTATTAATTATAACCGCGCTTTAAACTTAGCTGTCCACTTAAAGAGCCCATTAAAACAAGCTAATTTATTAAGTAATATTGGTTTGGCATATTTTAATATGCATAGCTTAGACCTTGCTTTAGATTATTATCAACAAGCAAAAGCCCTTTATGAAAAAGAAGGAAGCGCAAAAGACAAGGCTGATATACTTCATAATATTGCCGGAATATACATTCGTTTATCTCGTTATGATTCGGCACGAGAAATCTACCGTGAAGTGCTAGATGTGTTTCAGCAGCTAGGCGATGAAGAAGGTATAGCTCGTGTTCATGGCAACATGGGAGTTGCCTATACTGAGTCTGGTCAGAATCAATTAGCACTACATTATTACCAATTAGCTTTACGCTATTATAAAAGTATAAAAGATGCTTATCAATTGTCAGTTCAGCATACTAACTTAGCAAATATAAACTTAAAATTAGATGAACTGGATGCAGCTTTGTATCATGCTAAGGCCGCTCAAAAATATGCTCAGCAAATTGATAATCAATCATTACTGTTAGCTTCGTTACAAGTTTTAGCGAAAGTGCAATTAGTGATGGGTGATATAGATACCGCTAAACAAAACTTAGAACAATCAATAATACTGGCCAATCAATATAAAGATCAATTACGCGTGAAAGATGGCTTAGGTTTAGAGGCATTATTAAGTGCGGGGGCCGGCGATTACAGGCGAGCGATTCAGTTATATCAACAATTTGAAGACTATCAACGTAGCATGACCAGCGAAGAAGTTATGAAGGCGCTAAGCGCATTTCAGTCTCAGTTCCAGTCAAATCAGTTAAATCAAGAAATTAATCAGCTTAAGCAAGAACGTAGCTTACAAGAATTAAAAATTGCAAAACGTTCACAGTTAACTATTTTGCTTAGCATTGTGGCAATTCTTATTTTAATTACAGTTATTGCAATTTATCGTCGCAGAATAGAAAGTAATGCAAAATTACAACTAACAGAGCAAGTAGAGCAACGCACGTTAGAATTACAAAGTGTGGCGCAAGAGCTGCGCGAAGCAAACGATGTTAAAAGTCAGTTTTTAGCAAATATAAGCCATGAAATTCGCACCCCACTCACCGCTATTTTAAGCCAAACCGACGACTTAATTAATGGTTTGTATGATCCTGAGCAGTTACAAGATGAGCTCAAAGTTATTCAGCGTCAAAGCGATCATTTAAAAAGTTTAATTAATGATGTGCTCGATTTAAGTAAAATAGAAGCAAATCGATTGGAGCTGTCTATTTCTTGTTTTGATATTGTACAAGTGCTGAATGACATACATGGGATGTTTAGCGTACAAGCAAAAGCCAAAAACTTATCCTTGGTATTTGACAACCAACTCGGTAATGAACTGTATACCAGGCTTGATTTAACCCGAGTAAAGCAAATATTAATAAACCTGTGTGCTAATGCAATTAAGTTTACTCACAGTGGCCAAGTTACGATTGTGGCCAATAATACCGAGCAAGGGCTAGTGCTTACGGTAAAAGATACCGGAATAGGTATGAATACAGCGCAGCTAAAGCTTATTTTTGAATGTTTTAGCCAAGCAGATAATAGTATTAGCCGTCGTTTTGGTGGTACTGGTTTGGGACTTAGTTTGTCACAACAACTAGCTGCCATGATGGGGGGATATATTAGTGTGCAAAGCGAATTTAAAAAAGGCAGTCAATTCTCATTTTTTGTGCCGTGCGTACCAGTAGATAAAAGCGAATGTGCAGTTACAGCTAAAGACAATATAAATGGTGGCTATAAAGCGCTAAGCGCTAAAGTGTTACTTGCTGAGGATCATGACGATAATCGCAGATTAATAAGCCGTTATTTACGCGCCATGGGGCTTGACGTTATTGCAGTTGAAAATGGCGAGCAAGCTGTAGAGCAATGTTTAAAAGAGTATCCTGATTTTGTGCTGTTGGACATTCAAATGCCTATTATGGATGGCATTACTGCTTTTGAGTTGCTCAGGCAGTGCGGTTATGAGCAGCCAATATTTGCCTTAACGGCCAATGCAATGAGCCATGAGATCGAGCAGTATTTAGCACTTGGTTTTACTGATTACTTAGCTAAACCAATTGATAAAGAGAAGTTTTATAGCACTATAGCTGAGCATCTCGCATCAATAAAAAATGAGCAAAACAGCACAAACGTAAATATAGATATAAGTGACTTAGTGACTAGTTTCAAACAAAGCTTATCAATAGAAAGTGAGCTAATTAGCCAGCACTTTAATAGTGGCGATTTTGTAGCGTTACAAAAAGATAGCCATCGTATTTTAGGGGCAGCACAAATGTTTAAGTTGTGCGATATTGCAGACGCTGCAAAAGCATTAGATGATGCGTGTAAAAGCCCAGAAGAAGTACAAAAAATTGCAGTATTAGTTGATAAACTACAAGCCTTATTTTTGCACTACAAAGAGCATGGTTAAAGCGGTACAGCGCTACTTTTTTGCAGGCAAATAAAAACGCCTAATAATTGATATTCAATTGTTAGGCGTTTTTTTATAAGCTTTAAAACTTATATGGAATTACTGGCGTTTCATCGAATCAAAAAACTCATCGTTGGTTTTGCTCATCGATAATTTATCAATTAAAAATTCCATTGCGTCAATTTCTGACATGTCATGAACAATTTTACGCAAAATCCACAGCTTTTGTAGCTCATCTGGTTTTGTGAGTAACTCTTCACGACGAGTGCCTGAACGGTTAAAGTCGATAGCTGGGAATACACGTCGTTCCGCAATTTTACGGTTAAGATGTAGTTCCATGTTACCAGTACCTTTAAACTCTTCGTAGATAACTTCATCCATTTTAGAGCCGGTATCAATAAGCGCAGTAGCAATAATTGTTAAGCTGCCGCCTTCTTCAACATTACGTGCAGCACCAAAAAAACGTTTCGGTTTATGGAGTGCGTTTGCATCAACACCACCGGTAAGTACTTTACCAGATGATGGAATAACGGTGTTGTAAGCACGGGCTAAACGTGTGATTGAGTCAAGTAAGATAACAACATCTTTTTTATGCTCTACTAAACGTTTTGCTTTTTCGATAACCATTTCGGCTACTTGTACGTGGCGAGAAGCAGGTTCATCAAATGTTGATGCAATTACTTCGCCTTTTACAAGACGCTGCATTTCGGTTACTTCTTCCGGACGCTCATCAATTAGTAATACCATTAATGTTGCATCTGGGTGATTGTGAGTAATCGATTGCGCAATATTTTGTAGTAGCATGGTTTTACCCGCTTTTGGCGGTGCTACTAATAAACCACGTTGACCACGACCAATAGGAGAGGCTAAATCAAGTACTCGGGCTGTAATATCTTCTTTACTACCGTTACCGCGTTCCATACGAAAACGTTCGTTTGCATGCAGTGGTGTTAGGTTTTCAAAAAGAATTTTAGTGCGAGAGTTTTCAGGTTTATCAAAGTTAACTTCATTTACTTTAAGTAAAGCAAAGTAACGCTCACCGTCTTTAGGTGGACGAATAAGGCCTGAGATTGAATCGCCAGTACGCATACTAAAACGGCGAATTTGGCTAGGTGAAACATAAATGTCATCTGGGCCAGCTAAGTAAGAGGCTTCTGATGATCTTAAAAAGCCAAAACCATCTTGCAAAATTTCTAATACACCGCCACCGAAGATATTCTCTCCGCCTTTGGCATGTGATTTTAAAATAGCAAAAATGATATCTTGCTTTCTTAAGCGGGCTACGTTTTCGAGCCCCATGGACTCAGCTAAGTCTACAAGCTCTTTTATAGATTTGTCTTTTAGTTCGCGTAAATGCATATTGGTGGGTTCTTTATTACAGTTGTCATACTCAAAATCGCTTTGTTTGATCGTTGAGTGAGGTTTGTTGAATATAACTAAGGATTAGTTGGCTTTATAAACTAGCAGCTCATTGACACAGCGTCCAGTGTTTATACAAAAAAATAATAAAAAAAGGGCATTAAGCCCTTTTTTATTGTTTAAATTTAAAGATTGTTTTCTAAAAACTCGATTAATTGAGTTTTTGAAAGTGCGCCAACTTTAGTTGCAGCAACTTGGCCATCTTTAAAAAGAAGTAATGTAGGGATACCACGAATACCAAATTTAGGCGGTGTACCCGCATTTTGATCGATATTAAGTTTAGCTATGGTAACGCGACCATCAAATTCCTCAGCAACTTCACTAAGGATAGGGGCGATCATTTTACAAGGTCCGCACCACTCAGCCCAAAAGTCTACTAGTACAGGCTTGTCTGATTGTAATACGTCAGCTTCAAAGCTATCGTCAGTAATTTGGATTATTTTCTCGCTCATTGCGCTCTCCGGTTTAGTTAGGCGAAATATTTAGTGCGTATTTAAACACTCTTGTTTCTTATTGCAAGTTTAAACGTTATGCTTAAACGCTATGACTAAGACACATTTGACCGATAAAAAGTTTTCAGACTTTGCTATTGCACCGGAAGTGGTTGCCGGTTTAACCGAAAGTGGGTTTGAATATTGCACACCCATTCAAGCTAAATGCCTACCTTTTATTTGTGAGGGTCGCGATATTGCAGGCCAAGCACAAACAGGTACAGGCAAAACGTTGGCGTTTTTAACTGCCACGTGCCATCGGTTATTACAATCTAGCAAAGCCCCTAGTAAACATCCAAGAGCCCTGATCATGGCCCCTACAAGGGAGCTGGCGATTCAGATACACAAAGATGCAAAAATTTTAGCGCCGCACTGTAATCTTAACTTAGGTTTAGTATATGGTGGCGAAGATTACGAAAAACAACGTGCACAACTAGAAAAAGGCGTTGATATTTTAATTGGTACTACAGGTCGTTTAATTGATCTGTATAAGCAAGGCTGTTACACCCTTAATGAAATTGAGGTAGTCGTGCTTGACGAAGCAGATCGTATGTTTGATTTGGGCTTTATCAAAGATATTCGTTATATGTTCCACCGTATGCCAGATACATCAAAGCGTTTAAATTTATTATTCTCTGCAACGCTATCGTATCGTGTACAAGAACTTGCGTTTGAACATATGACCAATCCTGAGCACGTACAAATTGAACCAGACGTAAAAACCGGTAAACGCATTCAAGAAGAGCTATTTCATCCTTCACAAGAAGATAAAATTAAGCTGCTGCTGACGTTAATTGAAGAAGAGTGGCCTGAAAAAGCTATTATCTTTGCTAACACTAAGCATAGTTGTGAAACCGTATATGCCTGGTTAAAAGCCGATGGACATCGGGTTGGCATGCTTACCGGTGACGTAAATCAGAAAAAACGTCAATCAATTTTAGCTGAGTTTAGTAAAGGCGACTTAGACTTTTTAGTGGCAACAGATGTTGCAGCACGTGGTCTACATATTCCTGAAGTAAGCCATGTATTTAATTTTGATTTACCAGATGATTGCGAAGATTACGTACACCGTATTGGCCGTACAGCCCGCGCTGGCGCGTCTGGTCACGCTATTAGTTTTGCATGCGAACAATATGCTTATAACTTGCATGAAATTGAAGAGTATATAGATCACAGTATTCCTTTATCACATTACGATAAAACAGCATTACTGGATGATTTAACTAAACCTACTATTCATAGAAAGCGTAACTTTTCTACAGGCCCACGTAATCGCAGTAACAACAGCGGACGTCGCCCAAATAATAGTTATCAAAAAGGACGGTCATAAACGACCGTTAGTTTAACTGTAATAGTAATTAGAGGTTTTTGAACGGTGGGGCAACTTAAACCGCAAAAAAATGTATATGCAGTTATTGATTTAGGTTCAAATAGCTTTCATATGCTTATTGCTAAATCAATAGCTGGCGGCCTGCAAACCATAGGTCGTGTTAAACGCAAAGTAAGGTTAGCTGCAGGGCTTGATATAGACAATGTATTAAGCTCAGAAGCAATGCATAGAGGATGGGAGTGCCTAGCGTTATTTGCTGAGCGCTTACAAGACATCCCTAAACAAAACATCACTATAGTTGCCACCGCCACATTACGTTTAGCTAGTAATGCTGATGTATTTAAAGCGCAAGCAGAAAAAATCCTCGGTCATAAAGTTAATGTCATTAGCGGTGAACTAGAAGCGCGCACTATATATAAAGGCGTTGCTCATACCTCATCTTGTACCGGTAGTCAGCTTGTTATCGATATTGGTGGTGCTAGCACTGAAGTGATTATTGGTAAGAACTTTGATGCATTACTTTACAAAAGCCTGAACATCGGGTGTGTTACCTACCTAGAGCGCTATTTTAAAGATTGCAAATTAAGCAATGCAAACTTTAACACCGCAATAAAAGCCGCACGTACTGTCATTGATGAAATTGCATCAGAGTATAAAGTTAAAGGCTGGCAAATAGCCTCAGGTGCTTCGGGTACAGTACAAGCAATTCAAGAAATCATGATAGCGCAAAACCTAGATGAGCTATTAACCCTTGAAAAACTCTACACTATCAAAAAGCAAGCAATCGCTTATAAAACGATTGCCGCATTAGACCTACCAGGGCTAAGTGAAGATCGCCGTTTAGTATTTGTATCAGGGCTTGCCATTTTAATTGCATTATTTGAATCGCTCGAGATCGAAAAAATGGGATTAGCAGGTGGAGCACTGCGTGAGGGTGTTTTATACAGCATGCTACCAGAGCTGCATAATAGCGATATTCGTAAACGTACAATCGATGGCTTTATCGATCGTTACCATGTTGATCAAAAGCAAGCTAGCCGCGTCGCCAGTCTCGTATTAAACTTAGCATCAGAAGTAAATGAAAGCTGGCCAATAAAAGCACTTAATGGGTTGCCTTTATTAACGGCAGTTGCACAGCTTCATGAAATTGGTTTATTGATAGAGTATAAGCAGTATCACAAACACAGTGCTTATATTTTAAAAAATACTGAAATGCCAGGTTTTTCGCAGTCAGAGCATAAAGTCATTGTTGCGGTAGCTAAAGGGCATCGCTCTGATCTTCAAAAAGGCTATTTTGATTCTCTTGGTGCAAATAGTGTACTTGCGCAGTATTTAGTAAGACTAATACGTATAGCTGTCATTTTATGTATGCGTCGCCAAGATGATGTACTCCCTGAGTTTGCGATAACTGTTAAAGACGATGTCTTAAATCTGCAGTTTGAAAATGACTGGTTGAAAAACCATCCATTAATGGCAAGCGAGCTGCAACAAGAATCTAAGCAGCAAGCGAAACTTGGCTGGAAGCTCATAGTAAATTAACTAAACAGGCCCATAAGGGCCTTTTTAGTGTTTAAAATGACCACTTGGTTTAAATATCAAGCGAACAGCGTTTTATTTTAAGTTTTCTTTAAAAAACGCTTGCGTAAAACTGGCTGCGCCCTATAATGCGACCCCACTGAGACGGCAGACAGCAACGCTTAGCGAGGCAAGAGTCAATCAGTGAGTCGAGTAAAA
>NZ_JACJES010000015.1:0-73960 GCF_014164175.1 Pseudoalteromonas sp. SG44-5
CATCGAGGGTAGCAGCTAATTCGTGAGCAAGTTGCATAAAAAATCCTATGACCTGTGATCATAGGATTCTGATCTCATTTTACCGATCGTCAAGCTTTTTATTACTTAACTGATCGGCATTACTCGTAGGAGGGCTTTTTTATTGATAAGGAAATACTAATGAGGAATATAGCTAAATTTACTGTAGGTATGCTTTTAATTGCTGCGTCAGTAGGGGCTGAGGCCAATGTCGATAGTGCTAACTTGCAAAATTACGCAAAACACGCACAGTTTATAAATATGAAAATCTCACCTGACGGTAAACATCTTGCTGCTACAACAAGAACGGAAACAGGCGCTATTAGGCTAACTATACTTAATGTTAGTAATCATGAGATTGTTTCTATTACCGAAGGAAAAGAGAGTGAAGCTGTTGCAGACTTTGGTTGGGCCGATAATGAACGAGTAATTATTTCACTAGCTCAAGAATACGGTGCTTATGATGCGCCAATGGCAACAGGTGATCTTTTATCTATAAACGTAAATGGTAAAAGTAAAACTATAATAGCAGGGCCACGCTCAGGTGACTCAAGAATTCGAGTTGCAAGAATAATAGACTTATTACCAGAGATCGACGATGAACTTATAATCTCTTCTTTTTCCCCATTTTCTGAAGAACCCTATTTAGAGTTACAGCGAGTAAAAGCAAGTTCAGGGCGTAAACAAAGTATGGGGAAGCTTCCTTTACGTGTTTACAAAGGAACAAATACGAGCGTTTTATTGGATCATAATGGTATTGCGAGGCTGGCAACAGGTATTGCCCCAGATAAAAATAATCAAAGTATTGTAGTCACAAGAGATAATAAAGATGATGAGTGGCATGAAGTACTCCGATTTGACAGTGATTCAGGATCTTTCACCCCACTTACATTTTTAGCTGATAATTCAACTGTGATTGGTATTAGTGATAATACAACTGATACGTTATCTATTTCTTCATTTGATCTGAAAACAAACAAACAAACTGTGAAAGTGACTCATCCAAATACAGATTTAATGCCAGTTGTTAGTATAAATAACGGCAAAGTCAGTGAAGTAATTGGAGCAAGTTATGAATTAGATTCAATTGAAAATGTTTTTTTTGAAGATATAACAGATACTGGCTTTGCGAGTTTATTATCGAGCTTATCAAATTCATTTAAAAACCAAACTATAAAGGTTACCTCCTCAACTTTAGATAATGCGAAGCTGGTGTTAACAGTTAGCTCCACTAATAACCCAAAGCAATTTTACTTATTTGATACTAAGAAACGAAGTCTTAGCGCGATAGTTAAAGCTAAACCTTGGTTAAGTCAGGAGGAGATCCCTCAAACAACGCTAATTTCTTATAAAACACGTGATGGGTTAGAGGTTCGCGGGCTGCTAACGCTCCCTGTGAATGCAGATAAGAATTTACCTCTAATAATGCATCCTCATGGTGGCCCACATGGTATTAGAGATTCATTATCAACATTAAGTAGTGATGTAAAAGTACTTGCATCACATGGATACGCTGTTTTTCAACCGAACTTTCGTGGTTCAGGTGGCTATGGTAAAAAATTTCTGCAAATGGGTTACCAAAGCTGGGGGACAAGCATGATTGATGATATGACCGATGGTGTACGTTACCTAATTAAACAGGGGGTCGTTGATGAAGGTCGAATTTGTTCTTATGGTGCATCTTATGGTGGTTATGCTGCGGTTCAAAGTGCTATACGAGAACCTGAGCTTTATAAGTGTGTTGTAGGCTTTGTAGGCGTTTACGATTTACAGCTAATGTTCGAAGAAGGCGATATCTCAGAATCATCTTCAGGTTTAAATTACTTAGAAAACGTACTTCCGAAGACAAAAGCAGAAAGAGAAGCACAATCGCCAGTGCATAATGTAGATAAACTCAAAGCACCTGTATTCATTATTCAGGGTGGCCAAGATGTAAGGGTACCTGAGGAGCATGCATTTAGGCTAAGAGATGCGCTTAAAAAACGCAATCACTCTGTAGAGTGGATGTACAAAAAAGGTGAAGGGCATGGTTTTTATAAACCAGAGCATAATGTAGAGCGATGGGAAAAAATGCTAACATTTTTTGGTAAAAACATAGGTAAATAAAAGTCTACCCCTGAGTAATTAACTTAGGGGTGTTATTAATAGATATAAATGTTTTATCGTAGTATTCCCCATTAAAATGAGTTTTAATTATGCGATTTAAAAACCGCGTAATTAATAATTACCTTTAAAGTTAAGTTATTTGCTAAAATCCCTCATTAAAATTTAATTGTTATCTCATGACCTACACCCTAAGACCTTATCAGATCGAGGCGGTTGAACGTACCGTTTTACACTTTAGAAAAACCAATGATCCCGCAGTGATAGTATTACCTACTGGTGCGGGTAAAAGTTTGGTAATTGCTGAGCTTGCGCGTATAGCTAAACAAAAAATATTAGTACTGGCGCATGTAAAAGAGCTGGTAGAGCAAAACTCACAAAAATATAAAAGCTTTGGGCTTGAGGCGAGTATATTTTCGGCAGGATTAAAAGAAAAATCGTTAAACCATCAGGTTACTTTTGCCAGCGTGCAGTCGCTATCGCGTAATTTAGATCAGCTTAATGAGCATTATTCACTGTTAATTATTGATGAGTGCCATAGAGTTAATGGTGATAAAAAAAGTCAATACGGTAAAGTTATTAATGCCTTGCAAGCGCATAACCCACAATTAAAAGTATTAGGGTTAACGGCAACGCCTTATCGGTTAGGTATGGGGTGGATTTATCATCATCACTATCATGGTTTTGTGCGGGGCAATAAAGACAGCCCATTTAAAAGCTGTATTTTTGAATTACCGCTGCGCTATATGATCAAACATAACTATTTAACGCCACCCAATGAAGTGGATGCGGCGATTAGTCATTACGACTTTTCGGCGTTAACCAGTGACGCATTTGGCCGTTATACTAATGAGGATATGAATGCGTTATTAAAAAACAGCGCACGCGCAACGCAGGCCATTTTACAACAAGTAATACAATATAGTGAAAACCGCCAAGGTATTATGATTTTTGCCGCTACGGTTATGCACGCACAAGAGATTTTAAGCTATTTACCTCATCAGCAAAGCGCCTTAATTACAGGTGACACACCTAATAGCGAACGCGATAAAATAATTAAACAATTTAAGGCCAAGCAATTAAAATATTTAGTTAATATATCGGTGTTAACCACAGGGTTTGATGCACCTCATGTGGATTTTATTGCTATTTTACGGCCCACGGAGTCGGTGAGTTTATATCAACAAATTGTCGGCAGAGGACTTAGATTAGCCGAGTCAAAAACAGATTGTTTGGTGATTGATTATGCCGGAAATGGTTTTGATTTGTTTCACCCTGAGGTTGGCGATAAAAAAGGCGATAGCGATAACGAGCCGGTACAAGTGCTTTGTCCTGGCTGTGGCTTTGCTAATATTTATTGGGGTAAAACTGACTCTACAGGAAAGGTTATTGAACACTTTGGTAGGCGCTGTAAGGGCTTGCTAGAAGATGATGAAGGTAATAAAGAGCAGTGCGATTATCGTTTTCGCTTTAAAGAGTGTGATGAATGTGGTGCGCAAAACGATATAGCCGCACGTAAATGCCATGATTGCGGTGCGGTAATGGCCGACCCTGATGATAAATTACGCAATGCTTTAAACTTAAAAGATGCACTCGTACTTCGCTGTAGTGGTTTAAGTGTAACGCAGCTTAAAAATGAGATGATTAAAGTAACGTATTTTGACGAGGACGGTGCAAGTTGCGACGAAGTTTACGATATTGCAAATAAAGGGGCGGCGTATATTTTTAATCGGCAATTTGGTAAGCGGGTAGGCCAAGGTCAAGCACCCGTAAAATTTAAAACGGCAGAGCAGGTAATTAACGCACAGTTAGATTTAATTGCGCCCGACTTTGTAATTGCGCGTAAAAGTAAAAAATATGGTTGGAAGGTAGCAGATAAGCTGTTTGATTATAAAGGCAGTTTTAGAAAAGCTAATCAGTTAAACCCTTAGGTTTAACTGATTTATAATTTAGTATGGGAATGCAGATTAAGCTTCTTCTGCGTCCATTAATCCCCAACCATCGCCGTAACCGTTAAAGTTATTAGCTATGCTTTCAATGTATTGCTCAGCTTGGCCTAATAGAGTGTGCTCAGGAACCATTTGTACTTGAGTAATTACTTCCCATACGCCAGTGTCTTGGCATTTTTCGAGTTCAGCATGCTGTACTAATGTATCGGCTACTACTTCTTTGGCAAACTTTTCTGCATCGCTTTGTTGCTCAAATAAAATATAAAAATCGACTTGGTGCATTTTACTTAAATCAATACCAGCGGCGGCTATTTCAGCTAAAAGTTGGCCATTTTCGTCATCAGGAAATTGCATTAAAAAACTCATTAAAATTATTGTGTACTTGTTAGGGCTATTGTAACCAAAATAAACGCTTAAAGCGTACTAATTTTAATATTATAGATTGCATATTATGTCACTGGGTAGCTATTAAGTTAATGTAAGGCTCATTACGGCTATGATATTATAGAGTTGATGCATCGTTATATTTTAAGAATTAAAGGTAAGGATATTTACTTGTTTAATCAGTTTTTGCGTTACATGTTTATTTTTTGCATTCTTCTGAGTGCTCAGTCTGTTGCCTCTGAAAATGTAATAGAAGATTATGAGATTAAAGGGATAAATGACGATTTAGAAAAAAATGTTGCGCTTTATTTAAAACAACTTATAGGTGAAAAGCCGACCTTGACCCTGCGCCGCTATGCAAAAAAACAAGTCGAGAATAGTATTAAAGCATTAGGGTATTACAGCCCTAAAGTAGAGGTTAACTTTGATAAAGATGAGCGTGATTTGGTGGTTAGAGTTGAGCGAGGGCCAGCTACTCGCATCGCTGCAATAAATATTAGTGTAAAGGGGGCTGGCAAGCAGGACCCCGCTTTATTGGCAGTAATTAATAATATTACCCTAAAGCAGGGAGATATTTTAAACCACGGACATTATGACAGCGCGCATAAAAAAATAGAATCAATGCTGTTAGAGCTAGGTTATTTTGACGCTAAATGGCCTGCGCGTAAACTAGAAGTATCTTTGGGGAAACATAGCGCAGAAGTTACTTTTATTATTGAAACTGGGGTGCGTTATCAGTTTGGCGATATTGTAATTGCTAGCGATACACCTGCTGAAAAGTATATTCGTTCTTTAGCGCCTTTTGCCAAAGGGCAGCCTTATAAATCGACCCACATAGCCGATTATAATCTTGATTTATCAAGCACGCCTTATTTTACTAGTGTACGAGTATATGCAGATATAACCGAACGTAAAAATAACCAAGTACCTATAAAAGTAGATGTATTACATAAACCTGCAAATAGCTATGAAGTGGGTGGTGGCTTTAGTACCGACTTAGGCCCCAAAGTGCGCTTTAAATGGAGTAAACCATGGATAACGCAAGATGGCCATTACCTAGAAAGTAACTTAAATGTGTCTGAGCGACAACAAGATATTTCAATGGCTTATACAATCCCAGAGGATGATCCTAATGACGATTTATGGCGTTTTTCGGTTGGTTATAAACTTGAGGATGAATTAGCTAATAATATTTATAGTGAAATACTTACCGGGCAAGTACAACGCCAATGGTTAACTGATAATAACTGGGTGCGTACCGCTTTTATACGCCGCGACCATGAAACATATAGAATAGGTGACGACGAAGAAGAAAGCAGTGAAATGTTAATGCCGGGTATTAGTTATGCACGTAAAAAATCAAAAGGGGGAACAACCCCTTATTGGGGCGAACAGTGGTTAATATCTGCAGAGTTTGGCGTAGAAGATGTACTCTCTAGTACTAATTTGATCCGCGTGCAGTTACAAAACGCTTGGCTGAGAACTTATTTAGACCGCCATTTAGTGTTTTTAAAAGCGAACCTAGGTGCCATGTTGGTCGATAATATAGCTAATGTGCCGTATTCACTGCGCTTTTTTGCTGGTGGCGATCAAAGTGTGCGTGGTTTTGCGTATCAATCAATTTCACCCGAAAACGATGAAGGGCAGCTAATAGGGGGTAAGTACTTAGTCTCTGGTACTGCAGAATACAACTATCAGTTTGCGCAAAATTGGCGGGTTGCTTTATTTGTAGATGGAGGTACTGCAACCAATGATTTTTCGGATAGATTTGAAGTAGGTGCTGGGTTTGGTTTTCGTTATTTAACACCTGTAGGTCCGGTTAGAATTGACCACGCTTGGGGACTTACCAAAGAAAGTAAAAGCACCCGTTTGAGTATTACTATAGGGCCTGAAATTTAATGACTGTATTTAAAAAAATAACTGCAAGTGTCAGTGCTGTTTTAGTCATACTGCTAATAACCGTATTTTGTATATTATTTACTGCACCCGGTAATCAATTTATTGCTTATAGTGCAAACAAGTTGGTTGATGGTTTAAATATTGACATTAAAAACGGTCGGTTTTTATATAACGATGTATTTAATGTTAGGTATAACAATAACGGGGTAGATTTTAATGCCCAGCAACTAAAGCTTAATTTATTTTGGTGGCAGTGCGACGGCATTTGCATTGATAATTTAAGTGCTAATACAATGGCCTTAACTTTGGAGCAATCAACTGAAGCAGTTGCAGAAGAGCCATCTGAGCCACTAACTAAAATTACCTTACCTTTTAATATCGCTGTTAAAAATATAGCTGTAAAAGTATTTACTTTAGAACACCCAAGCGCCAACGTGCGTGTTGATAACTTTAAGTTATCGGCAAAAGCGATGGGATCAGAGCTTGTAGTAAAAAGCTTAAACATACCTAAAATACTGGTTACGCTAAAAGAGCAAGCCCAATCCCAGCAATCACAAACAGCATCAACGGCAATTACGCAGCTTCCTGCACTGCCTAATATCGAATTTACTTCACCACTGGATATAACCATTGAGCAGTTTGATATTGATAAAGTGGCTATACAGCAGGGCGAACAAGACTATGAGATAGAAAATATAGCACTGAAAATGACTGTAGAAGATGCCAAAATAAATTTATATTCTTTAGCGGCTCGTTATCAGCAGTGGCAATTAAATACACAACTTAACACAGAGCTTGCAGGTAATATGCCGCTAAAAGGTCATATTGTATTAAAAAGCCCGCAACACCAAGCTGACTTATCACTCAGTGGCGACTTGGCAAATTTAAATGTTGATTTAGAAACCACAGGGCAATTTCCGCTTAGTTTAAATGCCAATGCTAATTTAAAGCAAACAAACTACCCATTTACAGTTAAAGGCAAAATAAACCAGTGGCTGATCGACGCACAAAGCGAGCAGTTAACGCTACGTAAGGTTAACTTAAGTGCGCAGGGCAACGCAGATGACTATCAACTTAGTTTAACTGCAACGAGCCAGTTAGGCGCGTACCCGGCCGTTGATTTAAACACACAATTAACGGGCACGCTTACCCATGCACAGCTTTCTACATTGTCGGTTAAGGCCAACGACAGCACTGCAAAAATAAATGCCAATGTTAACTGGCAACAAGGTATAAAAGCAGATTTTGCAGGGACGCTATCGCATTTAAAAGCGCAATACTTAACAGATGCAGTAACGAGTGATATTTCTGGGCAGTTTAAAGGCTCATTTAATGCACAAACGGATACTTGGCAACTGAAAATGAATAATACCAAACTCACCGGCACACTTAACGACGTGCCATTAGAGTTTGCCGCAAACTTTAGGCTAGATAATGCATTAAAAGCTAATATTGATAGTTTTTATTTAAGCAGTGGTAAAAATAAATTAGAACTCAATGGCCAAATAGATAGCAAATGGTTAGTAGATGGCAATATAACACTACAAAGTGATGAGCAGGCTAATATGCCATTTATTGCAGATGGTAAGGCCAATATAGCCCTTAGAGGTCAAAGGTTAACACCGTCGGTTGACTTAGCATTAATGCTGGAACGTTTTATTTTTGATGAAATAAACATAAGTAAGTTATCTGTTAAAGCTGATCTTGATACAGCGGCCGATTGGCAAACTAATATTGCAATAGATGTTGGTTCGGCTTTAGTTGCTGAGCAACAAATTAACAGTGTAAAAATAGATGCAACAGGGGATAAAAAAGATCATCAACTTACCGCATCTGTTGATGCGCAACAAGGTGCAGTTGAGTTTGAAGTTAATGGTCAACTTACCAATGCGATTTGGCAAGGTGCATTGAGCAATGTGCAGTTAAGCGATAAAAAGCTAAGCTTTAACAACAGTAAAAAAATTACACTTAACGTAAACACCCAAACAGGCGATTTTGATGTAAGTAAGCACTGCTGGCAATCTGCACAAAGTGAGTTGTGTATCGACACTTTGTCGCAAAATAAACAGTTAGGTCAATTCAATGCTAAATTAAACAATTTAGCACTTGAGGAACTAAAGCATTTACTACCTGATAATGTTGGTGCAGAAGGCGCTTTAACAGGGGGATTTGTTGCAAACTGGCAAGCGAGTGCGCTGAAAACATTACGCGCTTCTTTAAATTCAAATAACTTAATAGCCAAATACAATTCCGAAGAAGATAACTTTCGTTTACCAATAGAAACGCTTAGTGTGAATGCATTTACTGATTCTCAAACAGGTAAATTAACAGCTAACTTAAACTCTAGCGTGTTAGGTGAAATTACCACCCAAATTAATGTAGATGACATACAAAACACGCAAGCGTTAAGCGGTAATGTAAACATAGATAAAATATTATTTTCTAACTTGCAGCCATTTTTAGACACTATTGAGCAGCTCAAAGGCAATATTAGCGGTAAAATTGCATTAGCAGGTACATTAAAAGAGCCACTCCTTGAAGGTGAAGTAAATATTGATGATATTAATTTACAAGGTGAACAACTACCAATAGCACTTGAAAAATCGAATGTGAGTATTTTATTTAACAAAGCGACAGCAACAATTAAAGGCCTTTTAACAGATCCCCAAGGCGGGAATATTAAATTAAATGGCGACATAGATTGGCAAGGTGAACAACCAGCCGTTAACGTTGCAATAGTAGGTGAGCAATTTTATGTACGTGCTCAGCAAGGAGTCGTTTTTAAAGTATCTCCAGATTTAAAAATTGGTTTGGCTAACAACGCAATAAACCTTGTGGGTGAAGTAATTGTCCCTTATGGGCGAATTGAAATAGAAGAGTTGCCAGAGGGCGCTGTGCAAGTTAGCGATGACGAAATAATCGTTGATCAAAAAACCAAAGCGACTAAAAAAGTGCCATTTGATTACGATATAGATTTAAAACTGATTGTAAAAAATGACGTGAAAATTGAATCATTCGGTCTAGAATCTAAAGTAGAAGGCGATTTGGCGATTAAAATGAGCCAAGGAACTCCTATTATTGCCACAGGCGAGCTTAAGTTAGTAAACGGTACATACTTAGCATTTGGCCAAGATTTGTTAATTCGTACCGGCCAGGTTGGCTTTAGTGGCTCAATAGAGCAGCCTTACTTAAATATTAAAGCCATTCGTAATCCCGAAAACACCGCCAATGGTGTTATTGCTGGGGTAACGCTTACAGGTAATGTAGAGCAACCCAGGCTAAAAGTGTTTTCGGAGCCAGCGATGGATCAGGCACAAGCTTTGGCCTATTTACTCAATGGCCAACCACTAGGCGAGGGCGATAGCTCCACCGATGCTATGCTCACTCAGTTGTTACTTTCGCAGGGGGTTAGCCGCAGTGAAGGGCTGGTTTCTAAAGTGGGTGAAACGTTTGGTTTGTCGGATGTTAGCCTTACCTCTAAAGGCAGTGGTGAGCAAACAAAAGTAGAAATATCAGGCTATGTGGCACCGAGCTTACAAGTAAAATACAGTGTTGGTATTTTTGACTCCCTTAGTGAAGTGGCAATACGTTATCAGCTGCTTTCGCAGTTTTATATCGAAATAACCAGTGGGCTATATCAAAACGTAGATATACTTTATAAGTTTGATTGGGACTAATAACTACAGGTTAAAGCAGATGTTAGCAAGTAATAACCAAGCTTAAGGATAAGACCTTAATGTAAAACTATAATAATAAGGCGCTAATTTATGAAAAAGTACCTGTTAACAGTGGCCGCTGCGATGTTATTAAACGGCTGTGCTGGACAATATAAACAAAGCATTACCACGCAACAAGTTGAGCCGAAAATAAAGTACACTGCCAGTGACGTTATTACTAAAGCCGCCGAGGACGAGTGGCGAGTGGTTAACTCGCAAAATATTTTAAAAATAACCTTACCCACAGGCGCCACTTATATTGAGCTTAATCCGCAGCTTGCTCCACAGCATGTAAAAAACATTAAAAAACTTGCGCGAGAAGGCTTTTATCAAGGAACGAGTGTTTATCGCTTTGTTGAGGGATTTGTAGCTCAAGGTGGTGCTAGCAGTGCTAAAAAGATTATTAAGACTGCAAATAAATCACTTTTGGCCGAGTTTTATTTAACCACTAAACAGCCGCTGGCAATTACAGCCCTTGAAGGTGATGGTTATGCACCTATAACTGGTTTTTTAAATGGTTTTGCGGTTGCTCAAAACGCACTACAAACCCAAACTTGGCAAGTGCATTGCAGCGGCATATTTGCAATGGCGCGAGATAACGATATAAATAGTGCAAGCACCGAATTCTTTATCACTATAGGGCAAGCGCCACGTTATTTAGATAAAAACACCACTGTATTTGGACGCGTACTTGAGGGTATAGAGCATGTTAACCGCTTAGAGCGTACCGCTCGCAATGATAAAGAATTTAACCCAATAACTGATATTCAAGTACTTGAAGATATTAATAACAGTGATAAAAGTGTTTTTAAAGTGATGAAAACAAACTCACAGGCATTTAAAAACCTAATTGCGGCAAGAAAAAATCGCTCTGAGCCTTGGTTTGTACATACAGCTAATTATATAGACGTGTGCGCTGTGGCTATTCCCACCAAACGTAGTGAATAAAAAAGGAGCCTAGGCTCCTCTTTTTTATTACAATAAACACTTATTGGCGGTTAATTTTAACTGCAAATGGCGTGTCGTTATTATGAGTTGAGCGATACGGATTTATATCAAGGCCACCACGGCGCGTATAGCGAGCATAAACTTCAAGATTTTTAATGCTGAGCTGAGTGCTTAAATCGCTATAAATACGCTCCACGCATTGTTCATGAAACTCATTATGGGTTCTAAACGAAATTAAGTAGCGCAGTAACGACTCTCTACATATTTGCTCACCTGTATAACGAATAATTACACTTGCCCAATCGGGTTGTGAGGTAATTAAGCAGTTAGACTTAAGTAAGTGGCTATGCAGGGTTTCGGTTACCGTTTTATTGCTTTGCGATTTTAGAGAATGAGCGTCAATATCGTAGTTATCAATTTCGATATCTAAATCATCAATACACTCACCAGGTAATGGGGTGTAAGGAAGGCAGTTATACTCATCTGCATTGTATAAAGTTACCTGTACTAAGCTGTTAACCACGGCGGTTAGATCTTTAACTAAATGCTGTTTCACTTCATCACGGCTGTTAAATCGAGTTTGGTTAAAGCTATTTAAATACAGTTTAAACGATTTAGATTCAACAAGGTGACTGCTTTGGCAGGCAAAAGTAAATACAGCGATAGCGACTTGCGGCTTGCCTTTGGCGTTTAACCACGACAGCTCGTAACCAGTCCAAATGTCTTGGCCTTTGAATGGTAAAGCGGCTTCGTCAATATTTAAAGCATCTCTATTTAGCTTGCGTGCAATTGGAAAAAGTAAGCTTGGAGTATATTGATCTATATATTCAGTTGATTGGCCTAACACACTGCCTTTAAGGTCGGGAGAATTGCTGTAATCTGTCATGTTTGCCCTTAAATAGTTACAATAGCGGCATTATATCTAATTTAAATGAGTTTCATAGTATGTCTGTTGTATTGCAGTTAACCCAGCTACACCAAAGGTTTAATGACAAAACCCTAAAAAACACGCAAAAACATCCACTTATGGTGCACGATGAACAATGGCCAAGCCCATGTGAAATAGGTAATGTTGATCAACAAGGTAATATTCAGTGGCAAGCTGTGCTGCAGCAACCTGCAGGCTCGCTTAATGATTTAGCTAAGGCATTGGATGTTACATTTCCAAGTGGCTTAAATGCGCTTTATGGGCATATGTATGGTGGCAATATTCAAGCCAGTATTGATGGTCACCAAGTTGAATTGTTACAGGCATGGAATAGCGATGACTTTGATTTATTGCAACAAAATATAACTGGCCACGTTTTAATGAAGCGTAAACTTAAACAACCTGAAACAGTATTTATAGGGTTAACAGCACAAGATGATTTGTTAGTAAGTGTGTTATTGCACAGCGGTGAAGTGTGCTTAGAGTACGTAGGCAAAAAAACGCATCATGTGCTTGCTGCCAATATAGAAGAATTTTTGCAAGCGCTTGAGGTTTAATTAAAACAGGCGTTAATTACCTTAAAACGATTTAGTGTAAAGTATTAGCTCGGAATTAATTTTAATATCGAGCTAATACATTAATAATATCTTTAACTTATTGAAAGTCCCACGATATGTTAGACACTAAGGCGCAGGGCTCACACCTAAAATCAAATAATCCAAACCAGGATTCAGGTAACCTCCAATCGCCATTACAGCTTGGGCATTTACGCTCTAGTTCAGAAGTTTTATCGGTGCCACCTACGCGGTATATATAGTAATACACAGGTTTTTTAGTTAAAAAGCTAATTCGTTTAGTAATGTCTTTACCGCGGCGGAATAAGTCGCTTTTAATACTCGAAATTTCTTCAAGAGCAGGAAACTCACAGCGTGTTGCGCCATTAATTTGAATTTGATCGCAGGCTTGCCAGTCTTCCTGCCATTTAATTAAGGTTTTATAATCACCATTAGCAATTGCTGGGATCCGAAATAGCGGTACCGGTAAAAAGTCGTCACCACAATAAAGTGGGCTACAAGTATGCACATAAGTGGTGTATAAAATATAGCTAGAAGGCTCGGCGCAGCAATCAGACCCATTAGAATGAATATCTTGACCAATAATTTTTACTTTTGGCGCAAGTAAACCAGCGCTGTGCAATTGCTCAATGCTGTGTTTTACAAATGGACTATTGTTAAGCGGGTGCATGGCATCTTCGTTTGGGCACATAACACGGGTAATAAAGTAACCATCCTTTAAAACAGTAGGAAATTCTTCGCCCATTATTTGGCCATTAAAACGTAGCGCATTAACCAAGCGATTAATAGCTTGTTCGGCTTTCTCTAAAGTGGTGTCTTGGTAGCAATCAAAGGTTAAATCAACAACGAACATTTATAGTCTCGAATTATTATTTTTCTAGTAGGGTAAGTAACCGGTCGAGCTTTTCTTCAATTCTGTCTAGCTGCGAAGTTTTAGAATCGCTACTACTCGGCTGTACTTGGCTTTTCATTAAGTTATAAATTGAATCTGGATTGTTTTTATACTGACTCACCGCCGCAATAATAACAGGCATCGGCACAGGCTTAATTAAACGACTTTTAGTAAGCGCGACAGTAGGTACTTTGCCTTCATCAAGAAGGACTTTAATTGCATCAAATACAGCAGCATTCATTAGGTTTATAACTCTTTAGTATAAATAGGTACGCAGCATGAAGCTGCTGCGTGGAGGCTATAGTAACAATAAATAGGGAGGGGCACATTAAATGTCCCAAATTAAATCAATTACCTTAAAATTAATTGCCTTGACGAAGGCGTACATCAAGCTCATCAATAACTTCACTCCAATCACTGTCCTCTGCGAGTGATTCAGCTAAAAAATGCTGTTGAGATTCATCCCAAAAAGGTGCATCTTGTATTAACGTTGTATCTTCAATCGCATGGGAAGCAATAAAAGCATCAATCTGAGCTTCAGAACTAGGTAAGCCAAGTTGTGCAAACAGTGTATTTATATCGTGCTTTGTTGTATCCATGTTGTGCTCCTAGCGTGTCAAAATAAGATTATAAATAAACTATAGTCTAAGCCAGCTAAACTCACGCTGAATTTACCATTAATAACTTTACAGCTATAGTTTAGAAAGTGAGTAAATAAAGCGCTTATTTAGAGAACAAATATAAATTTATTATGTGTGTAAGTTGTAGCTATGAGTAAACCCAATCGCATTAAGTTAGTGATTATAGCGCCAAGCTAATGGTTTAATCATAAGGCGAAAATAATGATGTGTTGTTCTAATACAAAAAAGGAATAATAATGACTGTGACCACCCAAGCCGATACATTTAGCGTACAGTATTTAGCCGCAGAAGATATAAGTATTGCCGCGAGTTTAATTTATCAGGCGTACCACGACGATCCTATTTTACAAACTATGCTCAATTACGAGCAAGAGAGTAAATCGGCCTACGAAAAAAAACTTCGGTCATTAATTCGCGAAGAGCTAAGCAGCTTTTGGCAAGAAAAGCAGCCGCTTATTGGTTTATATCGTAACGATAAGCTCAAAGCCGTTGCCTGCGTGTTCGAATCAAACAGCCAATTACAGGCGCAGCGTTATTGGCATTGGCGCTTAAAGCTAATGTTAAGTGCTGGTTACTTACAAACCAATCAACTAATAGATAAAGAGCAAACAATTAGAGATGCACTAGAGCAGCAGGGCAACTACTATTTTTTAGCTTTTATTGCGGTCGATCCGCATTTTCATGGCCAAGGGTTTGGGCGTTATTTATTAAGAGGCCTAAATGACCTAGTTCAATCTAATGCTGAGTCTACAGGTATGGCGGTGTTTGTAACGCGCAAAGAGCATACTCAATTTTTTAAAACCGAAGGGTTTGAAAGCTTTAAGCAGCTTACTTTTAATAAGATTGCGGGCGAATTGTTATTTAAGTCAAAAAACTAAATTTAATTTAGGTTATAAGGTAGCCTGCATTGGTGGTTTACATCCCAAAACGGACATATGACCGTGAGATATATCTCACATCGCTGTGCGAGTTGTCAGTTTAAATTGCATTGAAATAGTTATCCCTTACCTATTTGATTGATATGTAAGGTTATTTTTATAGTTTGTGTTTTTTAATATAAATGCCATTTAATAATTAACAGCTAGGTACTATATCTACTAGCCATTTGCTTTAAACTTTACTTTGTCAAGACGACACAGCTCAATGATTGAGTGATTGCCAAGGATACGGAAGTAGGCAACATAGCAGACGCTAGCAAGAAGCAAAACGGACAAGTTAACACGGATGCAAGGATGAGTAGGAAAGTGCATGATGCGCTTAAGTGGCAGGAGCTACTAAGGGATAATCAAGGATGGCGCTACAGGAAGTAGCCGGAGCGTTAGTTTACGCAGGACAGCCAAGGTGGCAAGAGGATATTGCAGGATGCAATGTGAGGGTGAACAAGGTTGTTTGCTCGTTCAGAGGATGATAATACGGATTACACAGGTAAAGGATACCTAACAGGATGTTTGTCAATTGGGGCGTAACTTTAGTTACGCCTTAGTTTTTTGTGTTTTACTTATTTTTAAATTAAACCTTACCCTAAATTAAACTTTTAGCGCAGTATAAAGGTTATATTTTATGCGGTGGAATAACCACACTTTTTAAATACTCATTTTCCATGATCAGTATTCCCTGATAGGCATTTTCGCCATCACTTGAAAACTCAAAAATAAATTCGCTTTTCACTCCAGGTTTACCACTTTTTAAAAAACCAAAGCGGCGTTTACTACAGGCAACGCTCATTAATTGCACCTGCAGCTGATCGCTTTGGCGTTTAGCATGAACGTTCGCCGCCTCGGCTACTTTTCGGTTTAGCCAAAATAAGTAAATTACACTACCAATAAGTATAAACGTCCATAAACTTGCCATTTAAGAGAATAACCTTCCAATTGCACGCGCGAGGGTTTCGCTACGATTTTTTTTACGTAATAAGCCTAATAAATGCGGGCGAATAGTGGGTATTGCAACTAAATCAGCAAAAATACTCACAAATAGTTCAGTAATTTGTTGATGGTGCGCACAGTTATCCATAAATACATGCAAGCGTTCAGGGTCTTCTAGTTGTTTAAAACAACGCCCAGCAATAGTGAGCAGTACATCAGCATCTTGATTAACCGATGAAGTTAATACACTATCGACCAATTGGGTGGTTAAGCCTTGCGCTTGCGCTTTAGAAAGCGAACGTAGCGCTACTGTAACAGCAAACGGGTCATTATTTTTTATAGCCGCTTGGCCGTACTCTACTAGTAATTGGCTTAATGAGGGCGGTATTTCTACATGCTCAAGCATGGCGCTAAGGGGCTGTAATACCTCAACGGGCAAATGAGGCCAGGCTTTTTGTAAATTAGCTAAGTTAGTCTCATTATCTAGGCGCAGTGCAAAATCGGCAATGCCTTGTAATGCCACACTTTGCCAATTTTCAAAACCCAGCTTACCACTAAAGTACAGCTGCGTATGCTCGTAATACTGTGATGCAGGTTGTTTTAATAGTACTTTAAGTTGCGCATTAAAGGCTGCTAATTTATTAGCGTTTGGTGTAAAAACATAAGGATTGTTATCAAGTTTACCATCGGCTTGCTCACCGGTAAGTTGTGTGCCGAGTGCTTCAATTACCATGTCGGCAAAGTGATCGCGACTCGCACTCACCAGTTTGCTTTGCTCATCAACTGGAAATTTCAAAAACCATACATAAGGTTCTTTACTCGCTTTACTATCCCAAAACTGAATAGCTAACCACGCATGACCAGCAAGTGGATAAGGGTAAGGGACTTGTGCTTGCTCTATGGCTAAAAATTGTTTTTTATCAAGCTTAGTTATGTGCCTACCAATATCAAACGCGCGCCACTGAGTACCTGCATTATCTAAAAGCTGCCCTAATGTCGCTATTTGCTTACTCATCGTTTTCTCAATTGTTTTTACTACAAAATTGCGTCAATTATACGCCATAGCAAAGGCTGAGGGAACCGCGCTTATAGAGTTTGAGTTTTGATTTTGCTAAATGACCGGGCAAGCGGGGGTAATATTAAGCGGGTATTTTCAGTTACTATAATTTCCCTCTTAATAAATACAAATGGTATTATTACTTCATCTAGTTTTAAGAGGGCGGTTATGTACCAGCAAACTCAAGCTTATTTAGTGCAGTTAAGGGCACTTTTAAAAAAGCATCAGCTTTGGCAAAATGAGCCAATAGCAGTAGAAGCATTACAATCAAACGTGCCTTTTTGTCATGACACCATGGCATTTGAACAATGGTTACAGTTTGTATTTATTGAAAAAGTTGAGCAGCTAATTATTGATAAGCAGCCATTGCCGCGCAACTTTGCAATTGCTCCTATGGCACAAATGACGCTTGCGAGTAAAAAAGGCAGCGATGAAATTATTACTCTGTTAACAGCTCTCGATGCCTTTTTAGGAGATCCAAATGAGTGAGCGCCCAATACCAATTGAGTATGGCGAACTGACTATCTTGTATCAGGATGAAAACTACGTAGCCATAGATAAACCCTCAGGCTTATTAGTGCATCGTTCGTTTTTAGATAAGCACGAAACCCAGTTTGCTATGCAAATGCTACGCGATCAACTTGGGCAGCATGTTTTTCCGGTACATAGGCTCGATAGACCCACATCGGGGGTGTTACTGTTTGCGTTAAGTTCAGAAGCGGCCCGCGATATGAATCAGTTATTTATTGAAGGCACTATTAGTAAACGCTATTTAGCCTTAGTACGTGGTTTTGCACCCGAGTCGGTATTTTTAGATAAACCACTAAAAGAAGAGCTGGACAAAATAGCAGATAAGTTTGCCGATCAAGACAAAGCGCCACAAGAAGCGCAAACTCAGTTTAACTGCTTGCATCAAGCAGCCTTGCCTATTCCCATTGGCAAGTACCCAACGGTGCGCTATTCCCTCGTAGAATGTTTTCCTAAAACGGGGCGTAAACATCAAATTCGTCGGCATTTAAAGCATTTATCACTGCCTATCATTGGCGATGTAAACCATGGTGATAATCAGCATAATCAATTTTTTAGGGAGCATTTTGAGCTGCGCAGATTAATGTTATTTGCAACTGAGCTTAGCTTTGTGCACCCTTATAGTAATGAATCAATAACAATTAAAGCGCCACTAGGTGATGCAATGCTCAGCATTTGCAAACAACTAGGTTGGCCAGATGAAGAAAAGGATTATTAATTAATGGCACATATTAGTATTTTTGTAGGCAGCGTATATGGCGGTGCAGAGCGTTTAAGTGACGAAGTAGCCACAACAATAGAGCAAGCTGGGCATGGCGTTACGGTATTTAATGAGCCAGTGTTGAGCGACATTCAAAGTGCGTCACATATTTTAATTATCACCTCAACAACCGGCCAAGGCGATGTGCCTGATAACTTGGCTGATTTTTATAATCAGTTAAATAGTACCTTTCCTATGTTAACCGACAAGCCATTTGGAATTATTGCCATGGGCGACAGAAGCTACGGCGACACCTTTTGTGGTGCAGGGCGCAGCTTTGATGAATTATTACGTGACTTACAAGCTAAGCCTGTTGGTAACCGCTTAGAGGTTGATGCCTGCGAAGACTTTGAACCTTGGCCGGTTACCGAGCCGTGGTTAAAAAATTGGCTTAGTAAGCTTTAATTATTAATAAAGGTGAGTGTTACCCTAAGCTCACCTCTATTATCTGAGTTATTTTATTTTTAGGTAGCAAAATAGCTATGCAGCTAAATCCCATCGCGGTTCATTTGTCTGAAAGTTTTGGCGTAGGCAATCAGCATATCAGTATCAAACCAATCGGTAGTGGGCTGATCAATAGTACATGGTTACTTAGCACTGCTAAAAAGTCGCTAGTAGTACAAAAGCTCAATGTTGATGTGTTTCCTGAGCCCGGTTTACTCGTAAAAAATGCCCGTTTAATAGAGCAACACCTAACTAGCAAGCAGCAATTGGGTGAGTACAACTTAGATATTATTCGCCACGTAGCGACTATTAATAATGACTATTTAGTTAACTGTGATCAGGGGGTATGGCGAGCACTAGAGTTTATTGGTGGCAGTTACAGCGACGATGTAGTCACTAATGCTACCCAAGCGCAAACTGCGGCGAATGCCTTTGGTCAATTTGCTGTGGCGCTAGAGGATTTTGATGCAGAACAATTGCACCATGTGATCCCTGACTTTCATAACTTAGCCATGCGTGCACAGACGTTTAAAACTGCAGTTAGTCTTGACCCAGAGCAGCGCTTAGCTAGTTGCCAAGCTGAGGTTGATTTTTGTTTATCGCAATTTACACTCATTGATGAACTCCAAGCATTAGCAGGATCTATACCGGTAAGGCCTTGTCATAACGATACAAAAATAAATAACATGCTGTTTTGTGAGCAATCACATAATGCTAAAGCGGTAATCGATTTAGACACTTGTATGCCAGGGTATTGGCTTTACGACTTTGGTGATATGGTACGCACCTTTTGCTCACCAGAGCAAGAAGACTCCACCGATTTAAGTAATGTAGGTGTGCGCGAAGAAATATTTGCAGCCATAGTTAAAGGTTACGTAGAGCCATTAAAAGGCCTGATCACCGAGCAAGAAAAACAAAGCTTTTGGCTAGGTGCTAAAGTGATGACCTTTATGATAGGCCTGCGATTTTTAACAGATTATATTGATGGCGATAATTATTTTTCAATCAAACATGCCAATCATAATTTAGAGCGGGCGCAAAATCAGTTTGCGCTTTATAAAGATATTATTGCAAAACAAAGCACCCTTAAAGCAATATTAGCACAAGCCGAAAATAACTAAGGCGCTATAAGCGCCTTAGTTTTACCTGTTGCAGTTTAACTGCTTCTAACATCTACTTTTAATTTAAGCTTTTGCCCCGGCTGTAAATACTTTTGTCCGGCTAAACTATTCCACTTTATAATGTCGTTTACAGTTAAGTTAAACTTAGACGCAATACGCGCTAACGAATCACCACGGCGCACTTTATACGTAATTGTACGATGCGTAGTGTTTGCTGCTGTCTTTGCTTTATTAGCAGATTTATATACCGTTAGCTTTTGATTTAAACGCAATGTGGCGCTTTTCTTCAGCTTATTCCACTTTGCAAGCTCATCCATAGTGACATCGTATTCACGACTAATATCCCACAGCGTATCACCACTTTTAACCGTATGCGAAAGCTTAGTACGGCTGGTATTATTAGCCGCAGAGCGCATTTGCTCTGGTAAATGTTCGCTATTAATTGCGCCATCAGTTAGTGGCACTAATAGTTGCTGACCGACTCTAATTGTATTTGAGCTTAACTTATTTAATGATCGGATTGCACTGGTGCTGGTGGTAAACTTTTTGGCAATAACCGATAAACTGTCGCCACGCTCAACTGTATATTGCTGCCAGCGTAAGCGGTTTTTAATATCAGTATTAGCTAATTTTTGACTAAACTGCTCAGCTTTATCAACCGGTAATAGTAAAGAATGCGGGCCATTAGGATCGGTTGCCCAACGATTAAAACCAGGGTTTAACCTATACAACTCAGTGAGTGTTATATCGGCCATTTCTGCAGCGAGTGCTAAGTCAATTTGCGAACCAATTTCAACTACTTCAACAACTTGTGCATTTATAATAGGATTCCACGTCACGTTAAAGTCATCTGAGCGCTTTAATAAGTCGGCCAGTGCTAATAATTTTGGTACATAGGCGGTGGTTTCGCTAGGTAAATCAAGTGACCAAAAATCGGTCGGCAAGTGTTTTTTGCGATTCTTTTTAATCGCGCGCAACAAACGACCTTCACCCGAGTTATAAGCTGCAATGGCATTGAGCCAATCGCCCTCAAGGGTTTTGTGTAAATACGACAAGTAATCAAGCGCAGCGCGAGTTGATTGTACTATGTCGCGACGCCCGTCATACCACCAGTTTTGCTTTAAATCGAAACGCTCAC
Source organism: Pseudoalteromonas sp. SG44-5 (assembly GCF_014164175.1). Taxonomy (NCBI): domain Bacteria; kingdom Pseudomonadati; phylum Pseudomonadota; class Gammaproteobacteria; order Alteromonadales; family Pseudoalteromonadaceae; genus Pseudoalteromonas; species Pseudoalteromonas sp. SG44-5. The sequence continues at coordinate 20,967 of NZ_JACJES010000015.1, forward strand.
CGGTTTGTGGCATAAATTGCCAAATACCCGACGCCGTGCGATGCGAGTAACCAAACGGATCAAAAGCACTCTCTACAATAGGCAGCAGTGCAATTTCGATAGGCATTTCACGTTTTTCTATTTCTTCAACAATAAAATGCAAATAAGGTTCGGCACGCTTCGAAATACGATTTAAATAAGATTGGTGCTTTGCATAATAGTTACGCTCGGTAACTACGGGGCGATTTTGCGGCACCTCTATTGAAAGCTGGTAACGAATACGCTCCCATACATCATCAAAAATAGGTGCTTCAGTGTCAGTATCTTTAACGTGTTGATACTTGGCGCTGCTCATTAATGCATTGCTAATATCGTGTGGACTTGCGCCTCCAAGCTGCTTATTTGCTTGAGTTGCGGCTTGCGAGTCAGTGTTTTCGTTTGTTAACGTTTGACAGCCGCTTAGTGCTAATACTAAAACCAGTAATAGGGGGGATTTATTCATAAATACCAATACATGGGGTAAAAAACTCGGCGAATACTACCCGTTATGAGCTAACATTGCCACTTGTGACCTTTTAAAACACTTAGCAATAATCAAATGCTAATTTTAACTTTTTGATTGCTAAACAAAAAGTACATGTGGCTATTGGTTAGCGGATTAAAAATGGTCTTTGAACTTTCTCAGACCCGCAAAGTTTTCCCAAGGTTCATTGTTTTTTGTAACCGAGCAAAATTCTTTTGGTAATAGTTCAGTAATGTTAGGTAAATCGCTGCGCATAAAGGGGTTTATTTTTAGCTCTTGGCCGATAGTGCTTGGTAAAGTAATTTCATTTTTGCTGCGCAGTTCATCTACTCTTTTACTATAGGCAAGTAGCTCTGGGTTACGCGGTTCAATGGCTGTTGCAAAAGCGAGGTTAGCTTGAGTGTATTCGTGAGTACAGTAAACTTTGCAATCAGCAGGTAATTCGCGCAGTTTATTAAACGAGTGCCACATTTGCTCTGCAGAGCCTTCAAATAAACGCCCACAACCACCACTAAATAAAGTATCACCAGTAAAGGCAAGTTGTTCATTAACATAACAAATATGATCTAGAGTATGCCCGGGTGTCGCTATAATATTAAAAGCAGTATTAAGCACTGTAATACTTTGGCCATCAGTAAGTTGCTGAGTAATCCCCTTAAACGGGCTGTTAGTTGGGCCGTATACAGCAATATTTGGGTTTTCGCTAACCAGCTTTGCTACGCCATCGGTATGGTCGTAATGATGATGGGTAATTAAAATACCCGCCAAGGTTAAATTATGCTGCGCCAAATAATCAAGTACTGGCTCTGCTTGGCCCGGATCGACTACCCAAGCTTGCGCATTATTGCTTGTAGTTAAGCACCAAATATAATTATCTGAAAAGGCTTTAATTGCTTTGACTTGCACCATGTAACGTTGCTCTATAAAGTGACAGTTAACACCTAGTATAACGAGCTCATAAAATGAAACCAGCCCTTAGTTTTCAAGAAGGACCTAAACCGTTGTCATGGCAGCAGTTTCCTCATGGGGATTATTTACGCTGTGAGATTGAACGTAAATTAGCGCCGTGGCTCCCCCGTATGTTTGGCTACCATATGCTTAAGTTAGGTAGTTTGAGTGGCGAGCTAAACACCAGTAAATGTTTAATAAAACACCAAGTGTGCGTAGCGCAAGCGGGCGCTCACACCGGCGTTATTGCCGATATAGACGAATTACCATTTTATGAGCACACTATTGATGCATGTATTTTAAGCCATTGCTTAGAGTATCACTCAGATCCTCACCATATTTTACGCGAAGCACATCGCACTTTAATTCCAGGTGGGTATATTGTGGTAACAGGCTTTAATCCGTTTAGTTTATGTGGGCTTGCCCAATTACTGCCATTTAGTGGCCAGAAACTGCCATGGACAGGGCGTTTTTTTACCCCTGCACGGGTTAAAGATTGGCTTAATTTATTGGGGTTTGAAATAGTGAGTGATGAGCGCTTTATTTACTCATCACTGGCGCGAGGTAATAGATTGTCGCGTTTTGCGTTTTGGCGTAGCTTTACCAAACAATACTTAAAACCTATGGGCAGTGTTTACATGCTGGTGGCACGTAAACGTGTTGCACCGCTCACACCCATTAAACCTAAATGGCATGCTCGCCCGCGCTTTACAACAGTAGAAGGGGGCCTTAGACAAACCTCAAAGCAACACTTAAAGCATTGTGAGCAAAATAAAAAGTAATTTGGTATGTGCTAATCAGCTTTAAGATTGATAACCTACATCATCGAGTAAATCTTTACTGCCAGCGGCATCGCGCGCTAAGTCATCTACAATTTCATTGTATTTATGACCGCTATGCCCTTTAACCCATTTCCAGGTTACGGTGTGTTTAGCGCACGCTAAATCGAGGCGTTTCCATAAGTCGACATTTTTTACTGGTTTTTTAGCTGAGGTTAACCAGCCGCGCTTTTTCCAATTCGTGATCCAAGACTCAATACCTTGTTTCACATATTGGCTATCGGTAGTGATATTAATAACACATGGGCGAGTTAATACTTCCAGAGCCACAATTGCCCCCAGCATTTCCATGCGATTATTAGTTGTTAGTTTATAACCTTGACTCAATTTTTTTTCATGTTCGTTATAAATCATGAATATACCATAACCACCGGGGCCTGGATTACCTAAACACGAACCATCGGTATAAATCTCTACGGTTTTTTCCACTGTTTTACCTTGATATTATGTACAATAAAGTGATTATAGAAAGATACCAGAGTCAGGATTAATTCGATATGGCACGCAGACAAATAGTTTTAGATACAGAAACCACCGGCATCGACCCTAAACAAGGGCATCGTATTATCGAAATCGGGTGTGTTGAATTAGTAAATCGCCGCTTAACCGGCAATAACTTTCATGTGTATATTAACCCGCAGCGCAACAGTGAAGAAGAAGCAATAGACGTTCACGGTATCACTAATGAGTTTTTACGTGATAAACCACTGTTTCATCAAATTGCTCAAGAGTTTTTTGATTATATTAAGGGTGCAGAACTGGTTATTCATAATGCGCCGTTCGATATTGGCCATATGGATAACGAATTTTCTCTGCTTAACCAGGGCTATCCTAAAACGGCCACTTTCTGTCAAGTACTCGACACGCTTAAAATGGCGCGTGACTTGCATCCAGGACAAAAGAACAACCTAGATGCGTTATGCCGTCGTTACGACGTAGATAACGCTAAGCGAACATTGCACGGCGCATTACTGGATTCTGAAATATTAGCCGACGTTTACCTAGCAATGACTGGCGGACAAGTTAAGCTAAATTTGAATCAAAACAAAAATGACGATACCGAACAGCAAAAAGGCGGAATACGACGCTTAAGCGCCCAAAGAGCACCTCTTGTAGTATTAAGCGCCAGTGAGGCAGAACAAGCTGCACACGAAGCACGATTAGATATTGTTAATAATGAAGGCGGCCACTGTATATGGCGCGCTGATTAAGGCCATATTATGAAAACCTTTTATTTGGTAATCGCATTAGTATCTGCTAGTTTTTTTGCAACCAGCGCATATGGCGTTAAACAAGTTGAAGTACTAAAGCGTGATGGGAGGCAAAATGAAATCCCTTTATTAGATAATCGTTTTCGTATTGATAGTAAAGTAGCTGAAATAACCTTACTTTTTTTTAGAAAACCAGGCTCACCGGCTGTTATTTTAGTAAGGCCCGATGGCAGTAAATATTTTGCTACCGAATCAGTTAAAAACCCTGACTTAAGTTGGCATGACGAGCTTAGTTATGATTTGGTTACCATACGCAACCCCATGGCTGGCCCTTGGCAAGTTATAGGTAATATCTTACCCGACAGCCGCATTGTCGTATTAGGCCAGGTATCACTTGAGGCAGAGCCGTTACCGGAAATGCTGTTTCGAGGCGAGACAATAAAAATCATCGGAAAAATTTTAAATGACGGTGCTCCCATAAATGCCAATCTATTTAGAGATGTCGTTACCTTAAATGTTGATTTTGTAAGTACTAATAATGCAGAGGCTGCTAATTTTGGAGCCAGTACTCAAGAAGTCGCTGAATTTAAAGATGATGGCCGAGGGTTTGACGAACGCCCAAACGATGGCGTTTTTACGGGCGAGTTTAAATTAGACTTTCCCGAAGGAGAATGGATCCCCGAACTCTACATAGCAACCCCCTTATTACAACGTCGAATAGTGCAAAGCAGCATTGTGGTACATTCTGCCCCAGTAAGTTACGACATGACGTTAGCAGAGCAAGAAAGTAACGAGCACCTTTTAGCTATTAATTTAGATGACACAATAGTTAAGCCAGAAACCGTAATTATGCAGGGTAAAATTTACTACCCTAATAACGAAGAGCAAATGTTTAGTATAGAGTCGGATGCACAACATACGAGGCAGTTAGCAATTAAAAATTATGGTTGGGGTCGATATAGTGTCGAGCTGTCTATTTTTGGCACAAATATAAAGGGTCGTGAGTTTATGGCAACGCTGCCAACGTACAAATTTGAAATTGCACGCCCAATAGAAGCGGTACCAGCAGTTGATCCAGCGACCATAATTCCACCTGATTTAATGATTGAGAGTGAACCCGTAGCAGAAAAAATAGCGAATTGGGTTTTACTCAGCTTAATTATTGTTGGAAATCTGTGCGTTTTATTAATGGGTTGGCTGGCAATTCGTATTTTTGTACAGAAAAAATCGCTTAAATTTAAAGTGAAGCTGCCTTTTATAAATAAAAAGACAACAACAAATGACGATGTTGGTAATTCTGAAAAAAAGCAAAGTACTAAAAACGGCTCAAAAAATGACAAAAGCGGTGAAATTTTAAACCTTTCGATGACAGATGACTAAAAAACCTAAATAAAAGCGAAAAAGCCCTTGACGAAATAGGGGCTGGTTCGTATTATTCACGCCGCTGTCAGGGGAGACTCAAACAGCAACGAAAATGTGGAGTGGTAGTTCAGTTGGTTAGAATACCGGCCTGTCACGCCGGGGGTCGCGGGTTCGAGTCCCGTCCACTCCGCCAATTTTCGAAAACTTGTAAGCAAAACTGGAGTGGTAGTTCAGTTGGTTAGAATACCGGCCTGTCACGCCGGGGGTCGCGGGTTCGAGTCCCGTCCACTCCGCCAACGCTTACACAACATATGGTTGTAAAACATATTCTTATTCTGGAGTGGTAGTTCAGTTGGTTAGAATACCGGCCTGTCACGCCGGGGGTCGCGGGTTCGAGTCCCGTCCACTCCGCCAATAAGAAAAAAGATAACAGTTTAAATATACGCTGGAGTGGTAGTTCAGTTGGTTAGAATACCGGCCTGTCACGCCGGGGGTCGCGGGTTCGAGTCCCGTCCACTCCGCCAACTATTTAAACATTGTTATAGTATAAAATTTGTATGCTGGAGTGGTAGTTCAGTTGGTTAGAATACCGGCCTGTCACGCCGGGGGTCGCGGGTTCGAGTCCCGTCCACTCCGCCAACAAATTAAGTAATACAAGTAAAGTAAAAGTAATATGATATCTCTGCGGAGTGGTAGTTCAGTTGGTTAGAATACCGGCCTGTCACGCCGGGGGTCGCGGGTTCGAGTCCCGTCCACTCCGCCATTTGATATCAGTAACAAAATTAGTAAGTGCATTACCCCATGCACATACCACTGCGGAGTGGTAGTTCAGTTGGTTAGAATACCGGCCTGTCACGCCGGGGGTCGCGGGTTCGAGTCCCGTCCACTCCGCCACTTGTTATTTCCTCAATAACAAGTTAAATACAATCAAAATCATAAATTACATTTCTTAGCACATAAAAAAGCCCACAAAAATGCAGGCATAAATTAATCAGTGCAAACTTATTCAGCTTTTAAATACTGCTCTAAAAATTTCAAGTAAGCGTTTGATGCCGTGATCCGATTTTCTTTTTTGCTAAAACCATGACCTTCATCGTCAAACAATACATACTCAACTGGTACGCCATTGGCTTTAACTGCAGCTACAAGCTCATCACTTTCAACTTGTAACACGCGCGGATCGTTAGCGCCTTGAATAACCATAAGTGGCTTGATGATGTTTCTAGCGTGGAATAACGGTGAAATGGCGCGGTGACGATCACCGTCTGTTGCCGGATCGCCCATTTCGTCGTACAGCGACTTTTTAAAGCTCTCCCACCAAGGTGGAATAGAATTAAGTGTACGTACCCAGTTGGTTACTCCAAAAATATTAATCCCAACTTTAAACTCTTCGGGTTCAAAGGCAAGGGCTGCCGCGGTCATAAAGCCGCCATAGCTACCACCCATAATGCCAATTTTATCGGTATCGACCCACTCTAAGCTCTGTAAATGTTTTTTGCCGTATACAATATCTTGTAGGTCATCGGTGCCGTGCTTTTTATCATCTAAATGAAAAAAGGTTTTACCATAGCCCGAGCTGCCTCGATTATTAACTGCAAAAATGGCATAACCATGATTTACCAAATGCTGTTGCATCGCACTATAACCGGTACGGCTTTGTCCGCCTGGCCCACCGTGCACCCAAATTAACGCAGGCACTTTGTTGGTGCTACTCGCTTGCTTGGGTTTATATAAAACACCTGGTATTTCTAAACCATCAAAGCTCTTAAAGCGTACTATAGTGCTTTGCACTAAATCGTTTTGATTAATTTTTTTACTGAGGGTATTAGTTAATTGCTGCGAGTTATTACTGCCTACTTGCCATACAAATAAATTACTAGGTGCAGTGTCTGAATTTAAATAAAAGGCCATGCTTTGCTCATCAGCTGAAAAGCTCACACCCCGTAAATTACCTGCCGGTAGCTTAGGCATGGCAATTTCTTTATTCGTTTGCGTATCGATCACGGTTACTTTAGTGCTGGCATCGGCGTTCACACCACTTACCTGGTAGCGCTCCGACGTTGAAAAATAAATAAAGCTTACGTCCCAGTCATCGGCTAAAGCTGGGCTGTGCTCGCCAGAAGCTAGGTCATAACGCCACATCTGCGAAAACTCACCTTTAGCGTCTGTAGAGTAGTATAAGTATTTGTTATCGGCAGAGAAGGTTTCAGGGCTGTATTGAGCAGGTGTATGGTGTTTTGAAATTAACTGTGGCTTTAGTGTTTTAGTATAAGTATCTAAAATAAAGGTATCGCTGTCTTTGTTGCTATTACTTTTAGACAGCGCAATAAAACGACCATTTGGGCTTATTGCACCTACATTTAGTCCTAAAGTATTTTGATAAACAGGCGTCACTTTATAGGTTTTACTATTAACGCGATATAAATCCATAAACTTAGCATCACGCTGATTGCTGGTAATAAAAAATTGGCTGGCATTTTTAGTGAAGCCGGCGAAACTAGCACGGGTTTCATCCCCTGGGGTTAAGTCTTTTACTGTGCCGTCAGTTTCGCGTACATAAATATGAAAGCGTTCGTTACCGCCCGTGTCTTTGGTAAACAACACTCGCTCATCATTTGGAAAATAGCGGATAGGGTAGGTACTGTCGGTAAAATCGGTTAAGCGAGTTTTGCCGCCTGTTTGGACATTAACCTCATATAGGCTGTAAATGCCACTTTCATCACTACTGACTAAAATTTTATCGCCATGAGGTGAAAAGCTACTCCCCATAATTGAGGTGGTATCAAAAAATGTTTCAGCTGAGTAGGAGCTCAGTTCTTCTACATGCGTTTTAGAGCTGGTTAGCGGGGCTGTATATGAGGATGAGTTGGTTGATTCACTGCAACCAGAGAGCGCTAGGGTGACTGCGCATGTAATTATTGTAAGTTTAATAATTTGCTTCATTGTTACGTTCCTTCACTGTTGTTTTTATAACCCGAATTTAGGTTAAAGTATTTATAGCAGTTTTACCTGAACAGTTTTTAAACGCAATGAGCAGCTGGTTTTATGTACAACAATAGTGTATCAAAATCTTACACATAAAAAAGCCAGCACATAATGTGCTGGCTTTTATAACTTAAAAGTAGATGCTGGGCTTATTTAGCGGCATCAGTTTTTTTAGGTTTATTATTACGAGCTGCTTTACCAGCGAGTAAATCAGCAGGATCAAAGTCGTCAACGTTTATAACGTCTAAACGAGCTTGTTCTACAGCTGCTAACTTGTCAGCTTCTGCTTGGCTTAAAATACCAGCCTCAAGACCCATTTGCGCTACTTTATCAAGCTGAAAGAATGGCAGTTTAAGGCCTTTTTCTTTACATACACGGTCAAATAATGGCTCAACTTCAAGTACGTCTTTAAGCGTTTGCTCTTGACGGCCTACAAGGTTAAGCGGCTCATTTGTTAAATACACATAGCTTGCCAAACGATTACGCGTTTCGCTAGGTACTTGTAGTATTTGCGCTAATTTGTGTTCAAGTTGGTCGGTAGGTTTACGAACCGGACGGCCAAACGGGAATAACAATACTTTTAATACGCCACGCAGTGGAGCAGAAGGCATGTTATTAATTAAATCAGCAAGTGCGCGTTGACAATGATACAGGTGATCTTGACAGCTCCACTGTACTAACGGGAAGTCTTCTTTTTTACGGCCTTCGTCGTTATAACGTTTAAGCGTTGCAGACACTAAGTATAGGTAGCTTAGTAAGTCACCTAAGCGAGCAGAAATACGCTCTTTACGTTTTAGTGAGCCACCAAATACTGCCATGCTAATGTCAGACATAAGTGCAAGTGATGCACTAAAGCGCGACGCTATACGGTAAAACTCAGCGGTTTCGTCTTTGTACGGCACACTTGTAAAACGAGCACCCGTTAACGCGAGCCATTTAGTGCGCACAAGGTTAGACATGGTAAAGCCAATGTGACCCATTAATGCTTTATCAAATACGTTTAGCGCTTCTTCACGGTCTTCAATTTCGCACGCACCTAGTTCGGTAAGTACAAACGGGTGACAGCGAATTGCACCTTGACCATAAATAATCATATTACGGGTCAAAATGTTGGCACCTTCAACGGTAATCGCAATAGGTGCACCTTGATAACCACGGCCTAAATAGTTATTTGGCCCAAGCATGATGCCCTTACCGCCAAGTACGTCCATGGCGTGCAGGGTAGAGTCACGCATTTGTTCTGTAAGGTGGTATTTAATAATAGCCGAAACAACCGAAGGTTTTTCGCCTAAATCTACCGCACCGGTAGACATGCTTACTGCAGCATCAGAGCTATATGCATAACCAGCAAGTTTTGCTAACGACTCTTCAACGCCTTCCATTTTACCAATAGGTAAGCGGAACTGGCGACGAATACGGCTGTAGGCACCGGTTGCAACAGCAATCATTTTAATGCCACCGGCTGAGTTTGACGGCAATGTAATTGCACGGCCAACCGATAAACACTCAACCAGCATACGCCAGCCTTGGCCTGCCATATCTGGCCCACCAATAATGTAATCAAGCGGTACGAATATATCTTTACCCTGCGTAGGACCATTTTGAAACGGCACATTAAGCGGGAAGTGGCGACGACCAATTTCAACCCCTGGAGTATCGGTTGGAATAAGTGCACAGGTAATGCCAGGCTCTTTATTATCACCAATTAAACCATCAGGATCTTGTAATTTAAATGCAAGCCCTAGTACCGTAGCCACAGGTGCAAGCGTAATATAACGCTTGTTCCATGTAAGGCTAACACCTACAACTTCTTCACCTTTCCATTGTCCTTTACATACTACACCGTAGTCTGGAATTGAGCTTGCATCAGAACCTGCTTCTGGCGAGGTTAATGCAAAACATGGAATTTCTTGGCCACTGGCAAGGCGCGGTAAGTAATGGTCTTTTTGCTCTTTTGTTCCATAGTGCTGGAGTAATTCACCAGGGCCTAATGAGTTTGGTACGCCAACAATTGACGAAAGTAAGGTTGATTTACTGGTTAGCTTTTGTAGTACGCACGACTGTGCAAATGCTGAGAACTGTAAACCGCCATATTCTTTTTTGATGATCATGGCAAAAAATTTGTTATCTTTTAGGTATTGCCATACATCTTGAGGAAGATCGGTAAGTTCGTGTGTTGCTTCCCAGTCATCGAGCATACTACACACTACTTCAACAGGGCCATCGATAAAGGCTTGTTCTTCAATAGTTAGCTTAGGCACTGGATATTGGTGTAACTTTTTCCAATCTGGGTTACCACAAAATAAATCAGCTTCCCACCATGTTGTACCGGCATCAATGGCTGACTTTTCAGTATCAGACATGCTAGGCGTTACTTTTTTAAACATAGTAAAAAGAGGCTTAACAATATATTGCTGGCGAATACCAGTAACAGAGAGAGGCACCGCTATAATTAAAAATATTATCCAACTAATTAAACCAAAAGCACCCGCAAAGGTACCAATTAATAATGTTGCAATAGAAACACCAAGTGCGGTGTTCCAACTTGCTCTGTGGTAAACCGCTGCGCTGAGCAGTGCGATTAAACCGAGTGTAAATATGAGTGTCATTGCTAATTCCTTATTAGAGGTCAGACCACCTTAGTTAGAGTAGCGTTAGTAACGCTAAGTTTCAAGTACCTTACGTAGTTAAATTTTAATCGAAATAACCGTAAAAAAGCAGCTCATTTAATAGAGTCAGCGTTAATAAAGTAAGTTACAGCTTTAGTCTATGCATTCATAGCGACAAAAAAAATTTAATCTAATAGTAAAATGTTATTTTTTAAGTAAATATAGACGCCCGTACACACAACTAAATAGTGTACGCTTAATATAAAAATATAACGTTATTTATTAATACGTGGTTTAAAGGTTATTTATTTTATGTGTGAATTGCTTGGCATGTCGGCGAATGTGCCTACAGATATTTGTTTTAGTTTTTCGGGGCTGCTGGAGCGCGGCGGTAATACTGGGCCACATAGAGATGGGTGGGGTATTACATTTTACGAAGGCAAAGGCTGCAGAACCTTTAAAGATCCGCAGCCGAGCTACCAGTCAGAAATAGCGAAGTTAGTTAAAGCATACCCGATTAAAAGTGTGTCAGTTATTAGCCATATTCGCCAAGGTAACCGCGGTAAAGTATGCCTTGAAAACACGCACCCGTTTACGCGTGAACTGTGGGGGCGCGAAATTACTTATGCGCATAACGGCCAGTTATCTAATTACCATGATTTAAAGCCTGATCATTACCGACCTGTTGGCGATACTGACAGCGAGTTGGCTTTTTGCTGGCTGCTGGATCAAATACGCACTAAGTACCCAAATAAGCCAGAGGATATGGCATCGGTATTTCGTTATGCAGCAACGCTTTCGCATACACTGCGTGAAAAGGGCGTTTTTAATATGCTGCTGACCGATGGCGTATTTGTTTTAGCTTACTGTACCAATAACTTACATTACATAACTCGCCGTGCGCCCTTTGGAAAAGCGACCTTGATTGATGCTGACATGGTGGTCGATTTTAACGAAGAAACCACGCCCAACGATATTGTTAGTGTTATAGCAACAAAACCACTGACTAACGACGAGCGCTGGAAAAAAATGCAGCCGGGTGAGTTTGTATTATTTAAGATGGGTGAATTGATTTAAGCTTGTTTTTTGCCTTTAGCGCTTAGTTGAGAGCGCTAAAAATTATTGTAGTAAAGTAGACGCGGGCTTTTATATTGAGCTGACCCAGTACATTATTTATTATCGGAATTATATTATGACTCCTAAAAAACGCCGTATTCTACAAGCTGTGTTGTATGAATTATTTGCCATTGCTTTTGTTGGCCCTATTATAAGTTTTATGTTTGATAAATCAGCCACTTCGGCGATAGGCCTCGCTTTTGTATTATCCAGCGTAGCACTTAGCTGGAACTATGTATTTAATGCGTTATTTGAGCGCTGGGAGTCCCAGCAAACAATAAAAGGTCGCTCATTCAATCGTCGCTTATTACACGGAATTGGCTTTGAAGGTGGCCTTGTTTTAATTTTAGTGCCGGTTATGGCGCTGTGGTTGAAAATTTCAGTGCTTAGTGCGTTTATAGCGAACCTTGGATTTTTTATATTCTTTTTTGTTTATGCAATTGTTTTTACATGGGCGTTCGATCGAGTTTTTGGCTTGCCAGCTTCTGCGCAGCAGCAAAGTGAAGCATAATAAAGCTTAACTTTTAGATTTAATCGCGAAAAACGTATAAAAAAAGCGCGATTTGCATCGCGCTTTATATAAACTAATAGTAATAAAGATATAAACTAATAGTAATAAAGCCATTTGTAGCTAAAAATAATTGCTTACTCTGGGCTTGTTACTTTTTTAATATCAGCAGGTGGGGCAATGACAGGTGTTGTCACGGTAAATGAGTTTATTTGCACTTCAAATTGTTCCATTCCTTTTTCACCTTTCCACATACGCACTAACATGTAATCCATTTCTGGTGCAAACCAAGCAAGTGCTTGGCGTTTGTCATTATCGTATAAGCGTTTTACTTTAATTGCTTCTACGTTGCCGATAGGTAATGAAATCATCTCTGTTGCAACAACTTCAAAATTGTAGTCGCGGCGATTACCTTTTTTATCGATTAACGGGAATGAAAAACTGGTTTCGCCTTTTTTCAAACCTTCGCGCACTTGTACCTGATACGAAATAGCATCTTGAAAGTCATCAGTCCATTCGCACTCAAGCGGGTATTCGCTGCGGCTACTGTTAACGACTTTTTTTTGTGCGTCAAAATCAATATTGTAATCTTTATCAGGACCAGTGCCGGTACGGATCATTGAATAATGATGCGGGCTCACTTTGCCATCTTTAAAGGTAAATTTAGAGGTTTCCTGGCGTGAGTCAGAAAAAATCATCCACTCAATATTGCTGTGATAGGTTAACTCGTAGTTATCGTCACTTATCTTTTTGAGTTCACGCACGGCTTCACCATGATTTTTACCTTTGCGTAAAATATCATACTTAGCTTCGTACTGTGTCAATTCGCCGGCAATAAGGCTAGTTGGAAGTAAAGTGCCCACACATAATAGCAGGGCACTTATTTTTTTATTGTGGGTACTGCGCGCCGTGTGCAGGAAGTTTTGTTTCGTCAAGAACTGCATAATCTGCTTCCATAGTTAGTCTGTGTTCACTGAACCACTTGACCACCAAAGGATAAATTATATGCTCTTGTTCGTGCACGCGTTTTGCTAATGTGTCTGCTGTATCATCCTTGAGTACAGGTACTTTTGCCTGAAGTATAACCGGACCTCCGTCTAGCTCTTCAGTTACAAAATGAACACTTACGCCATGAACATCATCATTTGCATCAATTGCTCTTTGGTGGGTATTCAGCCCCTGGTACTTAGGCAACAAAGATGGATGAATGTTCAACATTTTTCCAATATATTTTTGCACCAAGTTAGGAGTAAGAATACGCATAAACCCAGCTAATACAACTAGATTCGGTATAAAAGAGTCAATGATGCTCATTAACTGTGTATCGTAGGCCTCGCGCGAGTCAAAATCTTTATGACTCAGCACTTGTGTAGCAATGCCTGCTTGCTTAGCACGTTCAAGGCCATAAGCGTCTGCTTTGTTACTAATAACAGCCGCTATTTGCGCATTTATCTCGCCACTTTCACAGGCATCAATAATGGCTTGTAAATTAGAGCCACCGCCTGAGATTAAAACTACAAGACGAGTGGGTGCCATTACTTAGCACCACCTACAATTTCAACTTGCTCTTCGCCAGGCGCTGCGTCTTGAATTTCACCAAGGTGCCATGCGTTTTCGCCCAAGTCTTTTAGTATGCTCAAACTTTGCTCAAGTTTGTCGGCTGGAACAACTAATACCATGCCTACACCACAGTTAAATGTGCGGTACATTTCATGCGTAGTAATGTTACCGTTTTCTTGTAACCAGTTAAAAATAGGTGGCCACTGCCAGCTATCGCCTTTTACTACTGCTTTTGCAGAGGCAGGTAATACGCGTGGGATATTTTCCCAAAAGCCGCCACCGGTAATGTGCGAAAGCGCGTGTACGTCAACGTGCTTGAATAACTCAAGCAGTGGTTTAACGTAAATGCGAGTAGGTTCAAGCAATGTTTCGCCTAATGTTTTGCCTTCAAAATCAGCGCTTGTATCTGCGTTAGATACTTCAAGTACTTTGCGAATTAGTGAGAAACCATTTGAATGCGGACCACTTGAAGCAAGGGCAATAAGTTGATCGCCCGCGGCTACTTTAGTGCCATCAATAATTTTTGATTTTTCTACAACACCGGTACAAAAACCAGCCATATCGTAGTCTTCGCCGTCGTACATACCAGGCATTTCTGCGGTTTCGCCACCAATAAGGGCACAGCCAGAAATTTCACAGCCTTTACCAATGCCGGTTACTACGTCTGCGGCAGTGTCTACGTCTAGCTTACCTGTTGCATAGTAATCTAGGAAAAACAGCGGTTCAGCACCTTGAACAATTAAATCGTTTACACACATAGCGACCAAGTCGATACCTACAGTGTCGTGCTTTTTAAGATCGATAGCTAAACGTAACTTAGTACCCACACCATCAGTGCCGGCAACTAATACTGGTTGCTTATAACCTGCTGGAATTTCGCAAAGTGCGCCAAAACCACCAATACCGCCCATTACTTCAGGACGACGAGTTTTTTTAACCACACCTTTAATACGCTCAACAAGTGCATTACCAGCGTCGATATCTACGCCCGCGTCTTTATAGCTTAGAGACTGTTTTTGTTCGCTCACAGGTTTTCCTCAAAATAGTTGTTTTGGGTTGCTTAGAAACGCGCGTATTTTACAACAATTGCGTAACCGCGGCTAGCGTAAATATAGTATTGAAATAATTAACAGGACACTTGTCCGCTAATTGCTGGCTAAATAAACAAAAAAACGCCCGTAGGCGTTTTTTATTGTTTGCTGATGTTGCCGTTAACGCTATGCTTTAGCAGTTAAAATAGCACGTAGTGGTGCTGGGTAACCTTCAATGGTTTTACTGGTGTCGTTTGGATCTAAAAAGTCGACTAACGATTCGTTTTCCATCCAAGCTGTTTTGCGTTGCTCATCTAGCGTAGTAATTGCGCAGTCTTTAATTTGTACGTTTTTAAAGCCCACGCGCTCCATCCACAGTTTTAATGCCGCAGTGCTTGGAATAAACCATACATTACGCATTTTTGCATAGCGATCAGTGGGTACAAGCACTGTATTTTCGTCGCCTTCAATGACTAAGGTTTCTAGTACCAGCTCGCCACCGGGGCGCAGTTGTGCTTTTAATTGCGCTAAAAAGTCGATAGGCGAGCGGCGGTGATAAAGTACCCCCATCGAAAATACCGTATCAAATGCTTTTAACTCGGGTAGTGCCTCAACACCCAGTGGTAATAAGTGTACGTTTTCGTCGGGATTAAAGTGTTTTATAGCTTGAAACTGACACAAAAATAAGTCAGAAGGGTCAATGCCTACTACAAACTGAGCGCCTTCACCGCGCATACGCCATAAATGATAGCCCGAGCCGCAGCCAATATCTAATACTGTGCGGCCTTTGAGTGGCTCAATATGTGGAAGCAGGCGATCCCATTTCCAATCGCTGCGCCACTCTGTATCTATTTCAATACCGTGAACACTAAATGGGCCTTTGCGCCATGGCATCATGCGCTTTAACAAATGCAGGGTTTGTTTTTGCTCACCATCGGTCATTTCACCCGGAGTGCCAATTTTTACCTGAGTAGTAATATCAACATGCTGAGTTTTAACCTCAGGTAAATTTTTAAGCACTTTTTGCCACTGTGGTAAGTCGCCATGACTTGCCTCTAACTGCCAATGTTTTAATTGCGCAGGCAGAGTTTCTAGCCAGTGACTAAGTGGGCTTTGGGCAATAGCGGCGTAAAATTGGTTAAACCATTGAGACATAAATTACTTACTCTCTTTATTTAATTGCGATCATTGAGCAAAAATTAAAACATTGGTACCACGCCTGAGTTTGGCTAAAGCCAATGTCTTTTAAGCGGGTAAAGTGCGTGCTTAGCGTATCTGGGCGCATTACGTTTTCAATAGCGGTGCGCTTTTGACTTATTTCAAGCTCCGAATACCCATTATGGCGTTTAAAGTCGTGGTGTAGGTCAATTAGTAAATTATCGCACAGCTCGTTTTCGGCTTTTATTTTTTCGCTCAGCAGCAATACACCGCCGGGTTTTAAGTTGGCGTATATTTTTTCAAGCACGGCTTGGCGCTGTGCATGCGGAATAAACTGCAGCGTAAAGTTCATTGCCACCACTGAAGCATTTTGAATTTCAAGCTCGTTAATGTCGCCTAAAGTAACGGTAACCGGTACTTCTGACTTAAAGCCTTGTAAATGTACCTTACAACGCTCAACCATAGCTTGTGAATTATCGACTGCAATAATATGGCAGTTATCGGTGCGAATATTACGGCGCATACTTAATGTAACCGCGCCCAGCGAGCAGCCTAAATCGTAAAGGTTAGAGTTACTTTGCGCATACTCACCGGCAAGTTTACCCATAGTACTTACTATAGTGGCGTAACCCGGCACAGAGCGCTGGATCATATCAGGAAAAACTTCGACTACGTTTTGATCAAAACTAAAGTCTTTAACTTGTTGCTCAGAGGCATAAATACTGTCTTTAATGGTCACGAAGCCAGTCTCTTTGAAAATAATGGCGCTATTTTAACATTTTATGCTGGATAGTCAGTGATAAATTAAGTAGCTTGGCTAGAATAATGAAAAATAAGTATAAATGAGACTATTAAATGAGCAAAAGTAAAGTTATTAGCACCGATGATATATTGGCAACCCTTTGTCACTCGGTTACAGGGGTACTCACATCGGCCAGTGGCAATAGTGTTAGTTACTCCGCTATGGTGCAAAAAATTACTCGTACTTGTATGCGCCCAGATATTGGCTGTTTTGTGTTATTTGATGGTGGCTTTACTGGCCTAGTAATTACTAATTTCACATCGCAAGCGGCAATGGAAATTTATGGCGATTACATGCGTAACATGGGTATGCCCGAGGAAGAAATAGCACATAGTCATTTGTCTGACGATGTATCAAATGTGTTAGGCGAGCTAATGAACCAAATAGTTGGTGACTTTACCTCTAAAGTACGCGAGCAATTACATACCTCTATTACCCAAAATCAGCCAAAAATGATGGCAATTAATAAACAGGTACAAATTTCTGTAGATACCACAATGGATCGCCCACAAGCGCGCCGCGTAACGTTTACCACCAGTAAGCAAAATATATTTTATTTAGAGCTGGCAATGGATAAAACTGAGTTTATTAAATTACACGACTTTGACATTGTCGAAGCAATAGATCCCGACGACATCATCGAAAACGAAGCAAAACAAAAAGCAGAAAAAGCCAAGGCTAAAGCTGAAAAAGAAGCAGAAGATAGTGATGATGACGACTTTATGGCAGGGCTAGGGCTGTAAGAATAAGTTAAAATAATTATGTGGTTAAGGTCATAAAATCAGCCACGCGCAGTGTGACCTTTATTAATAACTGTTGGGTTACATGCAAACCCAACAGTTATTTAAACACAATAGCGCTATTTAGCGAATAATCATCTGTTCGCGCTCAGGGCCAACAGACACCATAGTTATTGGTACGCCCATTAACGCTTCAATTCGCTCAACGTATTGTTGCGCTGCAATTGGTAGACTGTCGAAGGTACGACAACCGGTAATGTCTTCATCCCAAGGTTGCATATTTTCATATACAGGGCTTAATGCAGCTGTTTGTGGCCAAATTGGGTTTTCGCTATGATCGCCGTCATAGGCAACACAGATTTTTAAATCTTTCATACCCGATAAACAATCAATTTTGGTTAAAGCAATTTCGGTTGCAGCTTGTAGCTCAACACCATTGCGCGTGGCAACTGCATCAAAGTAGCCCATGTCCCGTGGGCGGCCAGTTACTGCGCCATATTCGTTAGCGCTTTCACGAAAATTGTCTTGCTCTTCCATTGCAGTAACTAAAGTACCCGTACCTACTGATGAGCTAAACGACTTTGCTACCGCAACAACACGTTCAGGACGAAGCGCTGGTAAACCGCTGCCGATGCCTGCATAAGCGGCCGTTACGTTTGAAGAGGTAGTGTAAGGGTATTCGCCATAGACTAAATCGCGACCTGCACCTAACTGAGCTTCAAATAATAAATTAGCATTTTGTTTTTGTAGTGCTTTTAACGGCTCTGTTACATTACAAATAAATGCACGCCAAGGCGCGGTAACATCGAGTAACCACTGCGTCATTTCTTCAGCTGTTTGCGAAAAATCACAACTTGGATATAAGGCTTTTAGCTGTGGCATTTTCCAATCAAGCATAAATTGAATACGCTCTAGTAAAACGTCAGGCTGATTTAACCAACCCACTAAAATGCCTTTTTTCATTACTCGGTCGCCATACGCTGGCGAAATACCTTGGCGAGTCGAGCCGTAAGCAGCGTCGCCTAAACGTAATTCTTCAAGGGTGTCTTCAAGGGCATGTAAAGGCAGACATAAAGTGGCACGATCAGAAATACACAGCTTTACATTAACGCCAGCGGCTTTAACTTCGGCTATTTCTTCACTTAAGGCGCTAGGGCTTATTACCATGCCAGGGCCAAGTACCGCTATGCAATCAGGATTAAAAATACCGCTAGGTAATTGGTGTAGTTTAAAGGTGCCAAAATCATTCACAACGGTATGACCGGCGTTATTACCACCTTGAAAGCGAATGCTTGCTGATGCGTTCTCAGCTAAAAAATCTACGATGCGGCCTTTGCCTTCATCACCCCAGTTTGCACCTACAACAACAATTGACGGCATAATTTAATCTCCAAATTGAACAAGCTGATATGATATGCGGGCTGTTAAAATAAGAGAAATTAATTATAATTATGATATCAATAAGGATTCCATATGGCGTGTGCAATATTAAGGAAGTGAGATGTTAGATATTCATTGGTTAAAAACCTTTGTTACATTAGCAGAGCTAAAGCACTTTGGTAAAACGGCAAGTGCACTGCACATGACGCAACCTAATGTGAGCTTGCATATTAAGCAGTTAGAAAAAATGACGCGGGTAAAGTTAATCGAGCGTAACCCCTTTTGTTTAACCCAAGCGGGTTTGCGTTTATTACAGTCGGGGCAAAAAACCTTATGGGAATTGAAGGTATGTCAGTCTGATCTAAATGCAATAAATAACTTAAGCCAAGGCACACTCACCATTGCAGCCAGTGATATTATTTCTCGCTTGTTACTCATAGAGCCTTTTCAGCTGTTTAAAACCCAGTTCCCGGGGATTGATTTTACCTTGCTTAATACCACCTCGTCACAGGCATCGGCGCTGGTTAAAAGTGCAGAAGCCGATTTAGGCTTTGTTATTGCTCAAAAAGAAAGTGAGCCACTGCATTTTAGTGAACTCCAACAGATAAAGTGGTGTGCGCTGGGAAATAATTTAGCGTTATGGCAGCAAGCAAAAAACGATGAAAGTATGGTACTCACTGAGCCGCCAACATTAATTTTATTAGGCCACGATACCCGCACCCGAGAGTTATTAGATAATGCGCTACCGTCTTTAAATTTACCGAGTTATCGGGTTATGGAAGTGGGCAGTGTTGATGCACAAATTGATTGGGCAGAAGCTGGTTTTGGTGTGGCAATTGTTCCTGAGTTTTCGCTGCGCTCTAAAGCTAATTTAACCACCACAGTAACGGCTTTACCGCAATTCCCAACCACCAGTTTAGGTTATATAGTGCGGCAAAATCAGGTGCTATCTAAGGCAATAAAACAGTTACTACACTGGGTAAATGAAGAAATTTCGCGCACCCATTTAAAACAACCAAAATAGTCATCACTTAATATTACTACCGATTATTATATTGTTAATAAGCTAAGGGGTTTTATGCTATTTATGTGTTGTTCAGGTAATTACTTTAAGATAAAGCGCTTATGTTTTTAAGCGCTTTAGCATGCACACTTGTACGGACCCAAAATTAGATGGACTATTTTAAAAGTTTAATAACAAAATTTATAATCGCAATGCAACAGCGGCCGGGGTTATTAGCGGTAATAGCATTTTGCTCTGGTGTGGCAAGTTATGTGTTAGTTGAGCGAAAAGAATCGTTTTCGCAATTTATTGCCATATTTTTGCTAGTGAGCTGGGTATGGTTAATTATTGATAACTGGTTGCGCGATAAAGTAGAGCAAAGATTTGGTGTCGCGGTATCGCCCAACTTTATGCGCTTTGCTTTACAAATGGTGCAACAAGAAAGCCTGTTTTTTGCTTTGCCATTTTTTTTAGCGGTAACGCAGTGGGATCACCCGCAAGCTATTTTTACCGCGCTAATGATAATGTGTGCAGTCATATCGGTAATTGATCCTTTGTATTATAAAAAGTTAGCAAAAAATCGCATGTTATTTGCGGTGTTTCATAACTTTGCATTGTTTGTCGTTATATTGGTTACTTTGCCTATTTTATTTAATGTAACTACTAGCCAAAGCTTAGCAATTGCTTTGGTTACTGCTGTTATTTTTACCCTCCCCAGTTTAGGCAACTTAATGCCTAATACCCGCTGGTGGCGATTTCCTTTATTGGTAGTGATTTTGTGTATATTAAGTGCTGGCTTATGGCAACTACGTAGCTGGGTGCCGCCAGCGGCTTTGCGCTTAACCGATATTACTTTATCGCACGAGGTTGATTTAGAGCAACGCCAACCTATTGGTAATATTAAGCAATTAGACTCTTATTCACTACATCATCAGGGGTTATATACGTGGACTGCTGTTAAAGCGCCCAGAGGATTAAATGAAAAAATATTTCATGTGTGGCTATACAACAATAAAGAAGTAGATCGGATCACACTAAATATAAGTGGTGGGCGAGAGCAAGGTTATAGAGCGTGGACCCATAAAGTAAATTTCCCAACTGATTCTGTCGGTAAATGGCAGGTGCAAGTAGTAACAGAATCGGGGCAACTTATAGGTTTAACTAAATTTACAGTTTTGCCTTAATAATTAATATTATGACTTTTTGATTAAAACTTATTTTTAAAATATTTGATGTATGAAGTAAATCGTCATTTATGACTAAATCATGTTTACAGACTCTCTTTGCATACACAACAGCAAGTGTATTAATAAGCATATAGCCTTATTTTCAAGTTCAGTTAAAAGCAAGGCTTTCAATTAGGTAATACAAATCAAATTATAGTCTATATCATAGTGGATAAAACCGAATTTATCAGAGAGATTAAGAGGAAAAGCTTAAACTGCTAGCAGTAATATCTTTTGTAGGATTTCGTAATTAGGTCAAGTGAAACTTACAACTTACTAGTTTGTTTTAAACTGCGGTATACTCACGCTGAGATATTTCCATGCGTATATTCATGAAAGAAAAATAGCCCGCAATTACACGGTGCATTATTTGGGGAAAATAAATCGCTCAAATAAGAATAAAGTGATTGTATAAAAAGGAGCTTTAAAGGATGTCCAATGGTTGAAGTTTTTAAGCCTGTTTATATTAAGTCGCCAACTAAACTTTGTATATATGAACCTAAAGAAAGATCTTTAACGTTAGCTTTTTTACATAGGTGTGATCAGGCTTCGTTAAATGAAAGTTTGCCTATTTTAGTTGATCTATCTTCTTTAGAGTATTTCTCTGCAGCAGCTTCTGTATTACTGTTATCAACTATACAAAGAGCTAGATATTATGGTCCACATTCAAATAAGCATTTAAATGTGACTATACTTGAACCCCAAAAACAAAGGGTAAAAGGTTTGTTATCTATCACAGGATTAATAACAGCATTGGATGGGCACAAAGAAAATGACTTTAAAAAATTATTTTTGACCGGAAGTAATTATTTAACAGGGAATACGCCTAAAGTAGACTCTAAAAATTTATCAGATCATATCTGTAAGAAGTATAAGCTCCAAAAATTACCGAATCGACTTTCGACTGCCATAGATGAAGCTATGTTAAATGTACTTCATCATGCCTATAATAAAGATACGCATATATTTATGAAGTATCGTTGGTGGGCTTGTGCACAAATTGTAGAAGATCAATATAAAAACAAACATTTACAATGCATAATCTTAGATAGAGGTGTTGGTATTTCTAAAACTATCGCAGAAGGTTATCCTGAAAAAATAAATAATAGCCTTGATTCGAATATTATAGAGTTTGCAATGAAAGAAGGTGTCACATCAACCAGAATTGATGGGAGAGGCCAAGGTTTTGAAGATATGAAACATCCAATAAAATTAAGTTGTGAGCAGGACTTTATGTCTATATTAAGCCATAAAGGTGAAGTGAGGTTTGAACGTAATAAATCTACACCAATACAATACCCAGATACAGTATCGTCTACTATCGTTGAATGGAGTTTACAGTTTGATGAATAAAGTAATTATATTTCTAAAAAATTTTAGCAAGTCACCTTTTGGTAGATATAAGACTGATAGTAATTATAGCGGAGAGGTGTTTAGAGATAATATTTTAGTACCAGCCCTTAAGAACAATGACATCGTTGAGGTTGATTTAAATAATCTAGACGTAGAACTGGGTTCTTCTTTTTTAGAGGAAACATTTGGGGGGCTTTTAAGAACTCACATATTCTCTAAAGCAGACTTAGAACAACGGTTGATAATAACATCTGGCGACTCTTATGATAAAGAAAGAGTTATGAAGTATATTGATAAAGCAGCAATATCAACGCAAGGCTTTGCAGCGAGAAGCCATAGGTAATTTAATTTTGTTTACACTTTTAGCAACAGTCGTTGGTTGGATAGTGATATTTTCAATTTCGACAATAAATGCAACTAGAACCGAAGCCAAGGATAGTTTAAAAGAATATAACTCCTTAACAAAAGATGCAGTAGAAGAAGTATTTAAATTTTGGACTACAATAGATAAAAAGAATACCGAAGAAAAAATTTATTTGTGGATACATACAGAGCAAAGGCTTCTCATGAAGTTAAGAAATATTAGGCTCGAGCTAGCAGAGCAATATGATATGGAGTTCGGGGACGAGCGTGTTTTTAGAGAGTTTATGGGGATTGTAGAAATACCATATAGCAACATAAGTATTTTGGAATTATTACAGGATAATAAATTTCAAGCTGAAAAAACTCATAGACTAAGTCAAGCTACGATACTAGCTGAAAAACTATATAAGGGGAGTAAAGTAGCCTATTATAATGAGTATCCAAAAATGAGATTCAAGATTTCTCAAGTTATTAATATTGTCTTGTTTTCGTTAGCTTTTCTACCATTACCTTGTTTGTTTTTTTACTTTTTTTATTATCAAATAAAAGCTTTAATCAACATCTAGTGATGCTCCATATTTAATTAGCTCATTTTAAGTAAGGATTATTGCCTTGCTCTACAGCCACGCAAAAAATGCGTAAATCAAGCTCTAGCTGGTGGTAACTTGGCTCCATGTGACAACAAAGTTTATAAAAACTTTTGTTATGGTCTTTTTCTTTAAAATGAGCGAGCTCGTGTACAACTAAGGCTTTTAATAACGGCTCGGGAGCGCGCAGTAAATCACTGTTGATGGCCAAATCGTGCTTGCGAGTTTTACCTTGCATACGATAGGTGTGCGTGCCAAGTGCATTAGTGACCATGTCGCCTTGCTTTTTAAATGCGGCGCGACCAAACGGCGGGGCATTTTTTAAATACTGTTTTTTAAGCTCTGTGGCGTAGCTAAAAAGTGCTTTGTCGCTGGTAATATTATGTGCCTGCGGATACTTTTTAAGTAAGTATTTACTTACTTTATCATTACTGATTAGATTTAATACTTGCTCAACAATGTTTGCAGGGTAGCCGGTAAAATAACGTGCGTATTCACTCATGTTGCTCTCTAAGTTCTATCATTTTATTTGTTGTAAGTGGTTATTTAAAACAGTGCTTGCTGGTGGGCTTCTGCCTCGCCGCTAAATGGATTTAGTACCTTGTGGTTATAACCTAGGTCCTTACAAAACTGCCTTGCTAATAACGGTGCTTCTCGGTTGTCTGCGGTATGAAAAAATACATAGGGCGTTTTTCCTTCATCAAGCCACTGTTTTATTTTACTAAGCCAAGGCTTATAAAAGGTTTTATATTCACTTTGTAAATTAGCAATAACAAAACGTGCCATGGGTTGCTCACTTGTAGCAATAGCATGCACGGGCAGATGCGGCTTTTTTTGTTGTGCATCAATCAGCGCTTCTGTATTCGCTTTAACTGCAAATAGGGCGCGGGTATCCATGGCTATACGGTTTATGTTATTTGCCATTAATAATTGATTAAGCGCTATTTCGGCTTCACCCTTTTGAAAAAATGCCGGATGGCGAACTTCTACCCCGAAGTTTAGCTCTTTGGGTAATAGGCTAATAAATTGCGCTAACTTGGGTAAATCATTAGGGCCAAAGGCACTTGGCAGCTGCAGCATAATTTGCCCAGTTTTCTCTAAAATTGGTGCAAATAAGTTAAGCCAAGCGGTTAGCTCGTTGTGTACATTAGTCAGCTTTAGCTCATGGCTAAAGCGCCGATGAAACTTAAAGGTAAATTTAAAATCATCGGGTACACTGTTTGCCCAGCGTAAAAGAGTACTTGGGGATGGATCGGCGTAAAAGCTGGTATTTCCCTCTACAGAGTTAAAATGTTGCGCGTATTGGCTTAGCATATCGGCATTTTTACATTGGCTCGAAAATAAATTGCCTTTCCACGCATTGCTTGACCACTGTGGGCACCCAATATATAGCATACAAACTAACGCCTAATTATAAAGTAGCTATAGTGTATCAAATAATAAAATATGCTGCTTTAAATCCGATGCAAAAAACGACACCCGCCCTAGTATCTTCATATCACTTGCGTATAATACAGGGCTTAATTTGATTATTTTGAATTGCAAGCGGTGTTATTTTTATATTCGTATTTATAAAAAAGATTTACCCTACTTAAAACGAATGTTTTTTGACCGTTGCACGCCTTTTATCTGACAGGAAAACTATGCGCTCTATATACTGCGGACAGCTAAATAAAACTCACGTAGATCAAGAAGTTGAACTATGTGGCTGGATCAACAAACGACGTGACCTTGGTGGACTTATCTTTGTCGATTTACGCGATAGAGAAGGTTTAGTACAAGTTGTATTCGATTCTGACATTGAAGAGTTGATGAGTTCAGCTAACACGCTTCGCCAAGAATTTTGTGTGCAGTTAAAAGGTATTGTACGTGCACGCCCAGATAGCCAAGTAAATAAAGACATGCCTACAGGCGAAATCGAAATTTTAGGCACTGAGCTTAATATTATTAACCGCTCAGAGCCATTACCACTTGATTTTAACCAAGTGAACTCTGAAGAGCGTCGTTTAAAATACCGCTACCTAGACCTACGTCGATTAGAAATGAGCGACCGCATTAAGTTACGCGCTAAAGCAAGCAGCTTTGTACGTCGTTTTTTAGATGAAAACGGCTTTTTAGACATAGAAACACCCGTACTTACCAAAGCAACGCCAGAGGGCGCGCGCGATTACTTAGTACCGAGTCGTGTTCACAAAGGTAGTTTTTACGCATTACCGCAGTCGCCGCAGTTATTTAAGCAATTGTTGATGATGTCGGGTTTTGACCGTTACTACCAAATTGTAAAATGTTTCCGTGATGAAGATTTACGTGCCGATCGCCAACCTGAGTTTACTCAAATAGATATTGAAACCTCGTTCATGAGCTCTGATCAAGTACGTGGTATGACTGAAAAAATGATCCGCGAAATGTGGCAAACATTGCTAAATGTAGATTTAGGCGATTTTCCAATTATGCCTTACAGCGAAGCAATAAGCTTATACGGTTCAGATAAGCCTGATTTACGTAATCCAATGAAGCTTGTTGATATTGCCGATTTAGTTAAAGACGTAGAGTTTAATGTTTTCTCAGGCCCTGCAAATGACGAAAAAGGCCGTGTTGCGGTATTAACTGTACCAGGTGGTGCTAAGCTTTCGCGTAAACAACTTGACGATTACACTAAGTTTATTGGTATTTACGGCGCAAAAGGCATGGCGTGGATGAAAGTAAACGATCACACTGCGGGCGCAGAAGGCGTGCAGTCACCAGTAGCTAAGTTTTTAACTGCAGATGTAATTACTCAGTTACTTGAGCGTACTAATGCACAGTCGGGCGATATTATTTTATTTGGTGCCGATAAGCGCAACACAGTAAATGAAGCAATGGGCGCACTGCGCGTTAAAATTGGTATTGATTTAGAAATCACTAACCTTGATAGCTGGGCACCACTTTGGGTTGTAGACTTCCCAATGTTTGAAGAAGATGACGAAGGTACGCTGCACGCTGTACATCATCCATTTACTGCGCCAAAAGACATGAGCGCAAGTGAACTTGAAGCAAACCCTGCGGCTGCTATTTCAGATGCGTACGATATGGTATTAAACGGCTACGAAGTAGGTGGCGGTTCGGTACGTATTCATAATGCTGATATGCAAGAAGCTGCGTTTAGAATTTTAGGTATTAATGAGCAAGAGCAACAAGACAAGTTTGGCTTTTTGCTTGACGCACTTAAATACGGTACGCCACCACATGCTGGTTTAGCTTTTGGCCTTGACCGTTTAGCTATGTTGCTTTGTGGTACTGATAACATCCGTGACGTTATTGCGTTCCCTAAAACTACGCAGGCGTCGTGTTTATTAACTAATGCGCCAAGTAAGCCTAATGCTGATTCGTTAGCAGAACTTGCAATTAGCGTAGTAGAAAAAGCGGTACTAAGCGCAGAGTAAATTATTTTTACAGTGTTTTGTAAATATGCGTTAGATAATTAAAAATTAAACCCTTAAGTGTAGGCTTAAGGGTTTTTTTATGGTTAAATTTAGTACTGCAATAATCATACAGATGAAAAGGAATTCTTATGTCAGTTAACATCACTCTTTTTGGCGAGTTTATCGCTTTTTTTATACTTTTATTAGTGCCTATTTTTGCTTTTATTAGTTATAAATTAGGTAAACGAAAAAGTACTAATCCAGGTGTCATTGCTTTTGTTGGTGGCTGTTTATCGCTAATTTTACCTCTGGGTTTAATATTTATAGCGATACTCGCGCTGAAAAAAGATCTCCCTAAAAAAGCTCAATTTGCGCGTTAAGGTAATATTCAGACCGTGTCTATAGAAAATAATAATCACTATTTTGATCAACAATTTACAGCATTAGCACTGACAGAGCAGGTTTTTGAGAATATAGAGTTTGAAGACTGTACTTTTACAGATTGCGACTTTTCAAATGGCCAATTTAAACACTGCCGTTTTATAGAATGCAGCTTTAAAAAATGCAATTTAGCATCACTAAAATGGGGTTATAGCTCACTCGAAAATGTTGACTTTAGTCATTGTAAATTAAACAGTATACAGTGGAGTGATATAAACTGGCCGCAGCTTAGTGTTAATGCTGCTGTGAGTTTTAGTCACTGTGAGCTTAGCCACAGTTCCTTTTTTGAACTAACTCTAAAAGCACTTAAACTAATAGATTGCTTTGCAAAAAATGTAGACTTTAGGCACGCAAATTTAGCTAAGAGTAAATTTAGCGGTACTGATTTTCGTGATAGCGAGTTTTTTCAAACTAATTTAAGCCAGTGCGACTTTGTTGGTGCCACGCAATTTAATATCGATTTAAATAGCAACCAAATAACCAAGGCTAAATTTGAGCGTTTTGAAGCGTTGAATTTACTCAGCGGATTAGGTGTGGAGCTGGTGGATTAGCCGTTATTACACGGCTAATTAAGCTTTTTTAACAGCTAGGGCCATTTTTATTACGTGCACTTGCAAGCACTCTGGCTATTTCAAGCAACGCTGGCGAAATATCGGTTGCGCCATCTTTAATTAGCTTAGTTACATCACCCGACGAATATAAGCTATCGCGAGACGATTTAATGCCTAAACCACGTACATAGTCTTTGGTTTTACCCGTGCTGCCGGTTTCAATAAACTTAAAAATAATGCGTTCGTTATCACTTTTAGGTTCCGCTTTTAATACTTCAATTTCGTCTTTATAGGCTTCGATTCGGCTTTGTAAAATTTCAATTCGTTCTGCAATGGTGTTATATGATTTCATGGATGGATTCTTTTGCTAAAAATATTGGAACAATGACGGTTATTATCGCACACATTTAAAATAATTAATTATTTAGCTTAACAAGATGAAAAAATAGCGCAGCTTTAACTGCGCTATTTTATATACAGAATTAAAATTATTATACGTTACTCTACCAATTCACTTATCACCAGTGGGTTATTGTGCAGGGTTTTATGCACTGGGCATTTATTAGCTATTTCGAGTAAGCGCGCGCGTTGCTCGGGGGTTAAATCGCCCGTTAAGGTGATTTTACGCGTAATAGCTTCAACACCTTGGGTTTGCTCTGCGTCACCGTCTTGTTTTTTATAATCGCGAGTGTGCTCAAGCTCAACTTTGACATGCTCCAACGGTAATTTTTTATGGCTCGCATACATGCGCAGTGTCATAGAGGTACACGCGCCAAGCCCCGCGAGTAAATGCTCATACGGATCTGGGCCTAAGTTATGGCCACCTGCTTTTAGTGGCTCATCGGCAAGCCAGGTATGCTCTTTGGTGCTTACGTGCTGAGTAAATACATGGTCTTTTTCTTCTACTAATACGCTGCCATTATTTAATTTAGCCGTATATTTAGTTTTATCGTAATTTACATAACGATTAGCCCAGGTGGCAATAATATCTGCTGCGTAGTCGGCATCGTTTTTATTAGTAAGTAAGTGATCGGCGTTATCTAGGCTAATAAAGCTTTTAGGGTGCTTAGCTGATGCGTAAATTTTTTCGGCTTCGCTAATATTTACAGTCGCGTCAATAGGGGAGTGCATTACTAATAATGCGCGCTTAAGTTTACTTATGTGGCTTTTATCGTACTTAGCTATATCGTCTATAAATTGTTTTTTAATAGTGAACTCGCGGCCCGCTAAATTTACTTTAGCTTCGCCAGCTGCGTTAATTTCATCTAGGTGGGCTTTAAAGTTGTGTGCTACGTGTTGTGCATCTGACGGCGCACCTATGGTAGTAATTGCCGATACTTCTGGTATGTGCTCTGCAGCGGCCAGCACTGCTGCTCCACCTAAGCTGTGGCCTATAAGTAGCTGCGGCGCACCAAAATGTTCACGCAGGTGATTAGCGGCCGCTACTAAGTCTTGAATATTAGATGAGAAATTACTATTGGCAAAGTCGCCATCGCTATTACCTAAGCCGGTAAAATCAAATCGTAATACTGCAATCCCTTGTTGTGTGAGTGCACGGCTGATACGTGTTGCCGCCGCTATATCTTTGCCACAGGTAAAACAGTGTGCGAATAGGGCGTAAAATTTAATTTCACCAGAGGGCAGTTCAAGTTGTCCTGCCAATTTTAAATCACCACTTTTAAAAGATACTTTTTGTCGCATGAGAAGCCTTAATACTTAAATTTAAGTACAAAATAATAAACATTACTATCATAGTTCAGAGATAGGTGCGAAGTGATGTTATTTCAATCTTTATTTATAATTTGATTAAGATCAACTCGATTGCTCACCTAGCCAAGGTGCGGACATATGTCCTTATGATTTTAGGGCTGTTTGTCTATCCTCACGGTGGTAATAATACAGGCTTTGCTGCTTAAATAGAGTAATCTACCTCTATAATGTAAATGATCTCTCACAACCTATTCACTGGAATGTACAATGCAATTACCTACTGTTGATTATAAAGCGGACAATGCGGCTGCTCAATTTGTTGAATCATTAAGAAATACCGGCTTTGGGGTATTAAAAAACCATCCAATTCCGCAATCTTTAGTTGAGTCTATTTATAAAAATTGGCAAGACTTTTTTAACTCAGATCAAAAGCAGGACTTTTTATTTTCTAAAGACACCCAAGATGGCTATTTTCCGCCTTCGGTATCTGAAGTGGCAAAAGGCTGTAAAGTTAAAGACATTAAAGAGTATTTCCATGTTTATCCTAAAGGCCGTGTACCTGCCCAGTTAGAAGCAGACATACGTGAGTACTATCGTTTAGCTAATGAGTTTGCAGCAACGCTTTTAAGTTGGGTACAAGCAGAAGCACCAGCAGATGTGCGTGCTAAATTTTCGATTGACTTAAAAGATATGATTGCTAATTCTGAGCAAACATTGCTGCGTATTTTACATTACCCACCAATGACCGGCGATGAAGAGCCTGGTGCTATTCGTGCAGCTGCGCATGGCGATATTAACTTGCTAACAGTATTACCTGCTTCTAATGAACCGGGTTTACAAGTTAAAAATACCGAAGGCGGTTGGTTAGATGTTCCTTCTGATTTTGGTTGCTTGATCATTAATATTGGTGACATGCTACAAGAAGCGTCGGGTGGTTATTTCCCTTCAACAATTCATCGGGTAATTAACCCAACAGGTAAAGCGTCTAGTAAGTCGCGTATTTCATTACCACTATTTTTACACCCTCGCCCAGATGTGGTGTTATCAGAGCGCTATACTGCTGATAGTTACTTGCAAGAGCGTTTACGTGAGCTTGGCGTTAAGTAACTAGTAAATATCGCGATATAAAAAAACGGCTTTTTAGCCGTTTTTTGCGTTTTATAACTGCGGGTAGCGCTGCTGCATAATGTTGAGTGACCTTGTAATAATCTGCGCGAGTATCGTTAAATCCACTTTAGCTAGGTTTGTAATATATAAACAGCTTTTACCTAAACTGTGCTTTCCTAACTGGTTAAGTAGGGTTTTAATCGTCTCATCTTCAAAGCCGGGCATTATATAAATACACAGCTTGGTTTTACGCGGGGAAAAGCCAGTGAGTGGCCATTTTTCACTGCTGCCAGAGTTATGTTTATAGGTGTAGTGGCCAAAGCCAATAATATCCTTACCCCATACAACGGCTTGCTCATTAGTGACTTTTGTAAATAGGGCGAGTAATGTTTTCGCCTCATCTTCCCGCTTAGTCTCTACATTATGTAAACACTCAACTAAAGTTATTTGGTTTGCTTGGGTTTTTAAGCTCATAAGTAACTCTTTAATTTATTTTTAGCGGTAGTTAATAGTAGCAAAAAATGAGTACTAAAAGTTGGATGTGAATATTTTTATGCAATATTGCAGGTTATAGGTATAATGCGCGCAACTGGCTAGTTTAGCCTTATTTAAAAGAGAGTTTATATGAGTTTTGAAGGTTTAGGTTTATCACAGTCTTTAGTTAATGCGGTTTTAGAGAAGGGCTATGAAACGCCAACGCCAATTCAGGCTCAAGCAATTCCGGCGATTATTGAGCGTCGTGATGTGATGGCAGCAGCGCAAACAGGCACAGGTAAAACAGCGGGTTTTACACTGCCACTTATTGAGCGTTTGTCTAGCGGTCCTAAAGCTAAAAGTAACCATGTGCGTGCACTTATTTTAACGCCAACACGTGAGCTTGCTTTGCAAGTTAGTGAAAATGTTGAAGAGTACGCAAAGCATTCAAATGTAAGCTCGTTTGTAGTTTACGGTGGCGTTAAAATTAACCCACAAATGCAGCGTTTGCGCAAAGGGGTTGATATTTTAGTGGCAACTCCGGGGCGCCTAATCGATTTACATAATCAAAATGCGGTTAAGTTTGATAGTGTTGAAGTATTAGTTCTTGACGAAGCTGATCGCATGCTCGACATGGGCTTTATTCATGATATTAAACGCCTGATTGCAAAAATGCCTGCAAAACGTCAAAACTTAATGTTTTCGGCAACCTTTTCTGACGAAATTCGTGCACTGGCAAAAGGGTTGATAAACGATCCGGTTGAAATTTCTGTTGCTGCAAAAAACACCACAGCTAAAAGCGTTACTCAGTGTGTTTACGCGGTAGATAAACCACGTAAAACAGCGTTATTAAGCCACCTAATTCGTACTAACGATTGGCAGCAAGTATTAGTATTTAGCCGTACTAAGCACGGCGCAAACCGCTTAGTTAAACAACTAGAGCGCGATGATATTGTTGGCGCGGCTATTCATGGCAATAAATCGCAAGGCGCACGTGTTAAAGCCCTTGATGGCTTTAAAAGCGGTGAAGTACGTGTGTTAGTTGCAACCGATATTGTTGCCCGTGGTTTAGATATTGTGGAGCTTCCACACGTTGTTAACTACGACTTACCAAACGTATACGAAGATTATGTGCATCGAATTGGCCGTACTGGCCGCGCCGGTGCATCGGGCCATGCAATTTCGTTTGTAACCACGGAAGATGCAGTGGATTTATACGGCATTGAACGCTTTATTGGTGAGCTTATTCCTCGTGCTACCGAAGAAGGTTTTGAGCCGGTTAACCCAGTACCAGAGCGCGACTTAGATGCGCGTCCAATCGCTCCTAAAAAAGCTAAAAAGACCAATCAGCCATTTAATAAGCCTAAATCTGACAGCAGCAAGCCAAATAATAAAAAGCCTAATAATGGCGGAAACGGTACGGGTGCGCGCAGAGGCGGTTCTAAAAAGCCAGTAGCTAAAACGGATGATAAAGCGCAAAGCCCATGGGCAAAACGCGAATCTGTTGGTGGTAATACTCAGCGCCGTCGTCGTCCAAGTAACAACGATTAATAATACTTTTAAACGCTGAGACAAAAAACGCGCTTACTTGCTTTACAAGTAGCGCGTTTTTTAATGGGGATTTTTTAGTGTGTATGCTTTGCTATTATTACAGGCTAGCTGATTAAGTAATTAATTCCTAATCCTACAAATAAGGTAACACTTACGCTAAGTAGTGTGCCTAGCATTACATATTCGGTGAGCTTTTTATCTTTACTGGCACTTAAATCGCCAAATCTAAATACAGATTTAGCGGCAATTAAAAACCCTAGCCCTGCAAACTGATCTAATAAGATAAACGTCAGCATCAGTACTCTTTCAAGCATGCCAATACTTTGTCCAGCTAAGGGCAGGCTACCATCACTTGAAAAGTGGTTGGTTATACGCTCTAACATCATTCTTATAAATACGGCACTGGGATTTAAAATAATGAGGTAACCAGCTATAGCCCACAGCGCTTTTGAGTTGCTTAATAGCGCCATTACACTGTTAGTAAACTGCAGATTGTCAGTTAGCCAAATACTTATCGCAATAATAATGATGATATGTGCAATTTGGTCGAATAAAAAAGGCACTACGCCTTTATTAGAGTACGATTTTGCAATATCAATAAAGTAGTGGCTAATCACGATAATACTGGTGGCAAGAAATACGCTACTCAGTTGTTGCCAGCCAAAGGTATACTCCCAAAGCGTAATAATTAGTGCGCTAGTCACGCCGTGAACTAATACATGGTAGTAAAGTTTTTTTGCTTTAAAGTGGCGGGTGTTTCTGTCGTTTACCCAGCTCATGGGTTGCCAGTAAAAATCGGCGAGTAGGTGGCCAATAATAAGGGCAACGAGTAAGAGTGAAAATGCCATTATTTACTTCCTGCGATTATTTTTTGGATACATTGCTGAGTGTATTTAATAAAACGCTCTATTAGTTGGTAATGCGCTAAATTAAGCAGTTTAGTAACATTCTCCCGGCTTGTTTTTAGCTCTTTAGCTACAGCGGCATGGCTGTTGTCGGCTTTAGTTAAGTACACATACAAGGCATTGGCCTGCTTTAGCGTAATTTTAGTGAGTAACACATCTACAAAGGCTAGATTAAGGCTTAAGCTCTCATCGAGTTGTTGCTCTGCAATATTTATAATAAAGCGTTGATTGGCTATTTTATCTAGCCCTTGCCCAGAGAGGGTAAAGGCAGAGCCGGTTGCGGTTTTTATATCGCTGCGCGGATTATCTATTTTCCCTAAAGCCATACTTTGGCGTAGTTCATACCCCGATGCTTTTAAGTGTAAATACACTAAAATAGCGGTTTTAAATAATTGCTCTGGGTTGTTTAACTGTAATTGAAAGGCATCGCCTCGGTATATATTCCAATGAGTGCGCTGTGTGGTAATACTTCTTAGGCTTTGCTCTAGCTGATAAAGCATGGCATCGTACTGCTGCTGAGGAATAGTTTGCGATTTAATAATGTCGCCGCTGATCACACCAATCATATGAGCCTCGAAATAGTTACTTTTTAAAATGTAACCTAAATTGGTTACATGGAGTTAAGTAACCAATTTAGGTTACTTAAATAAAAAATGCAAGGTACACTTATTTTAATAGCACCACGCCATTACTATAAATCCTGATTAGGAAATTAAATGACTTCACAACACGAGCTGCAAAATACCAAACCCCGTGTAGGTATTTTTGTTGATGTACAAAATATTTATTACACTTGCCGTGAAAGTTACGGAAAAAACTTTGATTACAACGCATTTTGGCGAGTTATGGCGCAGCAATATAATATTGAATGTGCGTTTGCTTATGCAATTTACCGAGGGGATGAAAAACAAAGCCAGTTTCAAAATATTTTGCGTGCAATTGGTTTTGAGGTAAAACTTAAGCCATTTATTCAACGCCGCGATGGCAGTGCCAAAGGCGACTGGGATGTGGGTATAACCATTGATATGCTTGAGCATGGTAAAAACCTTGATAAAGTTATTTTACTCTCTGGTGATGGCGACTTTGCTTTATTGTTGGGGCATTTAAAAAGCCAATATAATGTTCCGTGTGATGTATATGGCGCTGATAGGTTAACCGCAGAGGCATTAAAACAAAGTGCTGAGCAATTTCATTTAATCGACAATACATTTTTGCTTTAAATCAAGGTTTACTAAATAGCCAAAAAATAACACTCACATAGGCTATTAGCCCCTGCAACATGAGACTTTTTAATACTGCAGTGTTATATAGCAATTAAGCCTATTTTAGGCTTTTTTTATCGCGCTAATAAATTGGGTTTACTAAAGGGTTATGGTAATTTTAAAACATAACGTGTACCTAAGGATTTAAATGCTTCATTACAGCAACATGCCACTAGACAGAGGCTCAAATTTTCGTAACGACCCAGCATGGCTTAAAGCGCATATGTCGGCGCAAAGTAAGTGGGTTTTAGTTAAAAATAATCAAACCTTATTTATTAAAGATACCCCAAAAGTTAGTTATTTATCGTATCAACAGGTTGCCCATTTAGATTTAACTAATGCTATTTTTGTTGGTTTAAACAATGCAAAAGATGGGGTGTTTGCTCTTGATGTATCTAAGCTAGATACCAGCATACTTGATCCTTTAATTGACAGCGCACAGTTTGTTGACATACGCCAATACGGCCCTCAAGTAACCATTAAATACGCTTCAATAGCGGCACTTGCACGCGGCTTATGTTATTGGCATGCAACTCATAGTTTTTGTGGACGTTGCGGCAGTAAAAATCATTTAGTAGAAGCCGGGCATTCGCGAGTATGCGAAAATGAAAACTGTAAACACCCTACTTTTCCGCGCACTGATCCTGCAGTAATTATGGTGGTTACTAAAGTGTTTGCCGATGGGGTAGAGCGCTGTTTACTAGGTCGTCAAGCTGCGTGGGCGAGCGGTATGTATTCGTCGTTAGCGGGCTTTGTTGATCCCGGTGAAACACTCGAGCAAGCAGTTGCTCGTGAGGTAAAAGAAGAGGCGGGTATTGAAGTAAATAATGTACGTTATGTTGCATCACAACCTTGGCCGTTTCCTTCATCAATAATGCTGGGCTTTTTTGCCGAAGCGGTTACAGAAGATATTAATGTTGATAAAAACGAACTTGACGATGCTAAGTGGTTTAGTCGTGAAGAGTTACGCCAATTTGGTAATTGGCATGACGAAGGGGAGCATTTAAAGCTTCCCAGAACAGATTCTATTTCTCGCTATTTAATTGAGTACTGGCTAAATAATAAGGATTAAGCATGACGAGCAAAAGCAATAAAAATACCCAACTTGTTACATCAGGACGTAAAAAAGCCTATACCCACGGTGTAGTTAATCCGGTTGTGCAACGTGCATCAACCATAGTATTTGACTCAGTAGCAGAATTAAAAAAAGCCGCTAAAACATGTGGTGACAAAACCTTATTTTATGGCCGTAGAGGCACAACTACCCACTTTGCGCTGCAAGAGGCGATAACTGAGCTTGAGGGCGGCGAAGGGTGTGTACTTTATCCGTGTGGCGCAGCTGCAATTAGCCAAACTTTGCTGTCGTTTTTAAAAACCGGCGACCATATTTTAATGGTTGATAATGTATACGAACCTACTCGTGATTTTTGCGATAAAATTCTAGCCGGCCTGGGTATTAGCACTACGTATTACCCACCTACTATAGGCGCGGGAATTAAAGACTACATTAAAGCAAACACCAAGGTATTGTTTTTGGAATCGCCGGGCTCTATTACCATGGAAATTCAAGATGTACCGGCTATGGTAAAAGTAGCAAACGAGCACCACATAATGACCATGCTTGATAATACCTATGGCAACGGTTTGCATTATCGTCCGCTTGAGCACGGTGTTGATATTAGTATTCAAGCAGCTACTAAATATATAGTAGGCCATTCTGATGTAATGATGGGCGTGGCTGTTGCTAATAAAAAGTATTGGCTAACTTTGCGCGAAAACTCCTATTTACTCGGGCAATGCACTAGCGCAGACGATGCATATTTAGCACTTAGGGGCTTACGCACTATGGCTGTGCGTTTAAATCAACACGAAAAAGCAGCAATAGAAGTGGCTACATGGCTTGAGCAACATGAGCTTGTTGATCATATTCGCCACCCAGCATTTGCTACTTGCCCGGGGCATGAATTTTTTAAACGTGACTTTGATGGCAGTAATGGTTTGTTCTCAATAGTAATGAAAGCAGGGGATCAGGCTGCCATAGATGCGTTTTTAGATAGCCTACACTATTTTAAAATGGGTTTTTCGTGGGGCGGCTTTGAAAGCTTAGTAACCGCTAATTTAACCATGAAAGGACTGCGTTCGGATACAGGTTGGGATTTAGGGCCCGTTATTCGTTTGCATATAGGCCTTGAAGATGTAGACGATTTAATCAACGACTTAAGCCAAGCACTTGAGGTTTATAAGCAGCATTTATAATTTTTAATGTAATTTATGCTGTTAGATTAAAATGTATTGTTACAAAGCTCACCATTAGTGAGCTTTTTTTTGCTGGTAATTCAAGGTATTTACACTTAGTGTGGATAAATATACTGAAAACAAAAAGTCATTAAGGATAGTCAATGGCAACACCATTACCGATAAACATAGGGCGACTAACGCAAATAGCAGGCTTTGAGCTCGTACGTATGTTTTTAACTAAACGTGGGCTCATTGCATTAGCTGCCTTTGCATTGGTGTGGCTAATAATACTGCGCTACCCGATAGGGCAAGCGGTAGGCATTGTAAGTGCGCCCGATTTTGAACAAATTGCCCGTGATATATCTGGCTCCATAGGTTTAAGTAAACTACTTGATTGGCCTGAGGCCGAATTTGCTATGTATTGGCTGATTGCTTTGTATAGCTTTCCGATATTTAGTGTGTTTATTTGCAGCGACCAAACGGTAGGCGATAGAGAGCGTGGCACACTTCGCTTTTTATCGCTGCGTTCAACACGTTTTGAAATACTCTTTGGCCGTTTTTTAGGGCAATTAGCGGTATTAGCATGCTTGGTAGGTATTACCCTGGTGGCTACGCTCGCTGTGCTGGGGTTTAGAGATCCTAGTTTACTTGCTGGTGGCTTTACCCGTGCACTTTCTATATTTTTAATATTAGTGGTTACTCTGTGCCCATTTGTAGCTCTTATGACGTTGATAAATACCTTTGCTCGCTCATCGCGTTTATCTGTAGTGTTGGCAATTTTATATTTTACGGCAGGCGCTATTGTTGTTGGTATTTTGCAGTGGCAAATCCCCGCATTAGGTATGCTTGATTATTTATTTCCGGGTGTACAAATAGAGCTATTAGCTGGACAAAATTTACCATTACTAAGCGCGGTGGCTATTCCACTGATCCAAACAGCGGTATTACTAAGCGTTGCTCAGCGTGTTTTTGCAAGGAGCTCACTATGAGAGCATTAATTACAGGCAGCGGTTTGAGTAAATCGTATGGCGCAAAACTTGCGCTTAATAATGTGAACTTTGAAATAAATAAAGGTGCGCCAGTGGCGCTTGTTGGGCCAAATGGCGCGGGTAAAACCACCTTATTTAGTTTGTTATGCGGCTATATAGCGCCCAGTAAAGGCAGTCTTGAAATATTAGGGCATAAGCCTGGCAGCGCAGCTTTATTTAATAAAGTAAGTGCATTACCGCAAGACGCGCAGCTTGACCCTCGTTTTAATATAGACAAGCAACTTGCCTTTTATGCAAAACTACAGGGTATGGGCGCTAAGCAAAGCCAAACTGAGGCGCTACGTGTACTTGACTTGGTTGGTCTAAAAGAGATTGCAAAGCAGCGTGCAGGGGACTTATCACACGGTATGCGTAAACGTGTAACCATAGCACAGGCGCTTATTGGTGAGCCGCAAATAGTGATGCTTGATGAAGCCACTGCGGGGCTTGATCCTATTCATGCCAGAGAAGTACGCGAGCTGGTTTCTGATTTAAGTGAGCAGGCTACTTTTATTTTAAGCTCGCACGATTTAACTGAGCTGGAGCGACTTTGCTCGCAAGTATTGCATTTAGATAAAGGCGTTTTAAGCGAGCATCAAACCAAAGAAAACAAGTCAGATACACATTTTTATACCCTAATGCTTAATGAAAATTATCAAAATGTAGAGCAACAGTTGCAATCGATTGCAGGTATAAGCCGTGTATATATGAGCCAACATAAAGAGTTTGTAATTGAGTACCAGCCTACAGGTGAACCGCTTGATATTGCATTGCTTAACTTTTGCCATCAGCATAACTGGCAATATAGGCAGCTTGTGAACGGACACACCCTAGAGAATCAAATTTTTAAACAGGAGAAATTATAATGGGATTATTCAGTGGGTTAATGGGTAACGCTAGCGAAGTAGATGATGCCGACTTAGAAAAAGTATTATTAAATACCTTAATAGAAGGCGAACAGGTTGAAAAGGCTTATAAAGTAATACGCGATATGTTTATTTTTACTAACAAGCGATTGATCTTGATAGATAAACAAGGTGTTACTGGTTCTAAAATGGAGATGATCAGTATAGCTTATTCAAAAATAACAAAGTTTAGTAAAGAAAGCGCAGGGCATTTTGATCTAGATGCCGAGCTGAAAATATGGGTTGGCTCAGACTCTACACCTATTAGTAAAGACTTTAAGTCTGGCGATAATATTAATGATGTTTATCGTATTATTAGCCAATATGCACTGTAATACTTAGTTTAGTTAAAGTAGTTGTTAGCATGGTGTTGCAATTACTTTAATCTTACACATACCTACACTTCATTACAATTAACTTAATGAATACAAGTGCTTAGTTAAGTTTTCATTCAGTTTCACAGCGTTAGCATGTCCCTCGATCTCAGCTACCCAGCTAAGACATAAAAAAGTCATATAAATAGGGATTTATCATAATGAAAAAGTTAGCAGTTATTATCTCAAGTATTTTATTATCTAGCGCTGCAACCACTGCAATGGCAGCAGATAGCTATCAGTCAATTAGTAACCTAGGCTTTAAGCATGAAACTAGCAGCAATAACAATACCGTTGCGGTGGATTCTATTTACTATTTATCGCCTAAAAAAACATTAGGCCCGTACGATCAGTTTGAATACATAAATAAACAAAGTAATGTATATGGCAGCTACGCTGACGACGACTCTAGTGACGTAACTTCAGTTGGTGGCGAATACTTTATTAACAACTTTGTGGTAGGTGCATCTTACAGTAACCTTGATACTGGTTCGCACAATGAGTTTTACACGCTTTCAGGTGGTTTCTTTTTTAACCCAAACTTACTGGCTAAAGTAACTTTAGTTGAAAACAAAAACGGTGAAGATTTTGCGTTATTTGATTTAGCTTACAACCACATGCTAAACAGCACTGACTACATTGGTGTAACAGTAACCGCTGATGACGACTTTGATTACCGTGCAGTAGCAGCTAAATACTTTATTGACTTGCAACAAGGTAACTTCTTAACGTTTGAAGGTAAATACGAGAGCATTGATGATAAAGAAAACCAATGGGTAGCAGAAACTAACTACTACTTCTCAAAAGCAACATCTGTATTTGCTAACTACAACAAGCAAGATGCTTACAGCTTTGGTGCTCAGCATTTCATTAATGAAAATGTAGGTATTAAAGTTGGTTACGGTAACAATGCTGATGATTCAGGCAACGATGCTTACTTTGCTAACATGCGCTTTCAGTTTTAATTAAGGCTTATAGTTAATTTACTTAAGAGTAAAAACAAACCCCGCTTAATACTAAGCGGGGTTTTTGTATTTTTAAAGTAAGTAATTGAGTTAAAAATAATAACTAAAGCTATGCAGAAAGTTAAAAGAGGTGATTTTTAAATAAACTAAGCATAACTTACGACTGAAGAATGATTGTATTTAACTTGAGAACGGTCATAATTAAACCACTATTTTCATTCAATGTGTAAGGAATGTGCGCATGTTAATATTTATAATATTACTGGTCGTGGTGGTGGTTATTTTTGCAGTTAAAAATATTCGCCTTAATTTAATCAGTCGACCTACCTTTAAAATGTTCAAAAAGGTACTTCCGCCATTATCGCAAACCGAGCGTGAAGCAATGGAAGCCGGAGACGTTTGGTGGGATGGCGAGCTATTTAGTGGCAACCCTGATTGGCAAAAGCTACATCGCTTTCCTAAGCCTGAGCTAAGTGATAAAGAAAACGCCTTTATGGATAATCAAGTAGAGACTTTATTGGCTATGCTTGACGATTATCAAATTGTGCAAAAAGATAAAGACTTACCAAAAGATGTTTGGGATTACTTAAAATCGGAAGGTTTTTTTGCATTAATAATTCCTGAAAAATTTGGTGGGCGTGAATTTTCTGCGATTGCAAACTCTACTATAGTGTCAAAAATTGCCACAAAAAGCTTAACAGCAGCTGTTACCGTAATGGTACCTAATAGCTTAGGCCCAGGTGAATTACTGCTACATTACGGTACTACAGAGCAACAAAACCGCTGGTTGCCTACGTTGGCGACTGGTGAAGATGTACCTTGTTTTGCACTAACAGGTCCAGAAGCCGGATCTGATGCAGGAAGCATTCCTGACTCAGGCGTGGTGTGTATGGGGGATCATAATGGCGAAGAGGTTTTAGGCCTGCGTTTAAATTGGTCAAAACGTTATATTACGCTTGCGCCTGTGGCAACGGTTTTAGGGCTTGCCTTTAAAATGTATGACCCTGATGGTTTATTAGGTGGAGAAAAAGAGCTGGGAATTACCTGTGCGCTTATCCCTACTGATCACCCTGGAGTTGAAACTGGCGAGCGCCATTACCCACTAAATATGGCGTTTATGAATGGCACAACGTACGGTGAAGATGTGTTTATTCCACTGGATTGGATTATAGGCGGGCAGCAAGGCGCTGGACGTGGTTGGCGCATGTTAGTTGAGTGTTTAAGTGCAGGGCGTGGCATTTCATTGCCAGCATTAAGTACAGCAACAGGGCATTTAGCCGCTAAAATGACCTCAGCTTACGCCATGGTGCGCCAACAGTTTGGTGTGTCTATTGGTCAATTTGAAGGTGTACAAGAAGCACTTGCACGTATTGGTGGTTTAACCTATGCGCTTGAGTCGTGTCGTTTAATGACGGCAGGTGCAATTGATTTAAAACTCAGCCCTTCAGTTGTTACCGCTATTGCTAAATACCATATGACTGAAATGGGTCGTATAGTAATGAACGATGCGATGGATATTCATTCAGGTAAAGGCATTCAGGTTGGTCCAAATAACTATTTAGCGCATGGCTATATGGGGATCCCGGTATCGATTACGGTAGAAGGCGCTAATATTTTAACGCGTAATTTAATGATATTTGGCCAAGGT
Organism: Pseudoalteromonas sp. SG44-5; assembly: GCF_014164175.1. NCBI lineage: Bacteria > Pseudomonadati > Pseudomonadota > Gammaproteobacteria > Alteromonadales > Pseudoalteromonadaceae > Pseudoalteromonas > Pseudoalteromonas sp. SG44-5. The sequence goes on from NZ_JACJES010000015.1 coordinate 62,810, forward strand.
GCCACACGTTGTCATCCGTTTGTATTAAAAGAAATGGAAGCGGCAGCGATGGAAGATGATGACGCTGCATTAGAGCAATTTGATGGTTTATTAATGGACCATATTATGTTTGCCGCGTGCAACGCCAGCATGGCACTTGTGCATGGTTTAACGCGTAGTTGTTTTGCTAAAGCACCGGTAAGTGGCGAAACAGCAGTTTACTATAAGCAACTGACAAGAATGAGCCGTGGCCTTGCCATATGTACAGATGTAGCCATGCTCATGTTAGGCGGAGAACTTAAACGTAAAGAAATGATATCGGCACGTTTAGGTGATGTATTAAGCCATTTGTACTTAGCGTCAACCGTACTAAAACGTTTTGAAGACGAAGGGCGTCAACAAGCCGACTTACCCTTTGTTAAATACGCAATAGAAACGTCATTGTATGAAATTGGCCAAGCATTTGATGGTTTCTTTAAAAATTTCTCAAACCCGGTGGTTAACTTTGTGCTCAAACGTATTGTATTCCCACTCGGTAATCATTATCACAAACCAAGTGATGCCATTGCACAAAGTATTTGTAAACATATGACTCAACCAGGTGTGTTTAGAAACCGTTTAACGCATTTATGTTATGTGGATGAAAACGCGGGTACGGGTGTAATGGAAAGTGCATTTTTAGCAATGCATGATATGCAAACACAATTTAAAGATCTAAAACAATGGCAGCGTAAAGGGAAGGTACCCGCTACGCTTGATATTGAGGGGGCGATTAATTATGCGCTTGAAAACGATTTATTAAAGCAAACCGATGCCGATGCAATGCATCATGCTAATAAATTAAGAAAGCAAGCCATAGCAGTTGATAACTTTCAACCTGGTGAGCTATAACGCAGTGCTTTAAGTAATAACTAAAACGAAAAGGCCTTACAAATGTAAGGCCTTTTTGCGTTTAATTCATTTAAGTTAACGAGCGTAAGGATCGGTCACTATTTTATCTATATACCATAGGCCTTTTTTATGACGCATTTTAACGCTGCGCATATCATCAATTTTTTTACCATTTAGAGTGCCGGTGAATATAAGATTAATTTTAGCCGAGTCGCCATATTGCTCCCGTAAGCTCATATTAGACATATCAACTTCTATAACCACTTGATCATATTGCATGTTTAATAAGGTGCGAGAAAATTGCTTAGCAGTACCATATGATTTCATAATGCGGGCAAGGTTTGGGGTTGCCATAGTGCTGGCTTTATGCAGATTTTTTTGATTATAAAGCGCGTCAAAATAAGCCGTTGCAGCATCGCCCGGCGTGCTATTAACTTGGGCAACTTCTTCAGTGCAGCTAATAATAAATAGGCAAAAAGTTAAGCTTAAAAAAGAGGTTAGTTTTTTCATCATCAATATAATTTATTCATTCTTTACAAAGTGTGTGGCTTTATTGCACGGATGTAAAGGGGGGGTGAATAAATAAGTAATAAAAAAGGATGCTAAGAGCATCCTTTTTTCAAACAAAATACTTATTGTACGAGCTCTTGTTCACTAAACTCTTCATCAAACATGGGGCTTGATAAATAACGCTCAGTGGCACTTGGTAAAATAACCACTATATTTTTATCTGCATTTTCAGGCTTTTCAGCAATACGTTTCGCCGCAACAACCGCTGCGCCAGATGAAATACCTACTAATATACCTTCTTGTCTCATTAGTAGGTGTGCCATCGCAATAGCATCTTCGTTAGATACTTGCTCTGCACCATCAATCACACTTAAATCTAAGTTACCAGGAATAAAGCCAGCACCAATACCTTGAATTTTATGTGGCCCAGGCTTAATTTCTTCACCTGCTAGCGTTTGGCTAATAACCGGTGAATTTGTTGGCTCAACAGCAATCGATTTTACATTGAGACCTTTTTCGTTTTTAAGGTAGCGACTAACACCAGTGATAGTCCCGCCAGTACCAACGCCTGCAACAAAAAAGTCTACTTTACCATCAAGGGCATCATAAATTTCAGGGCCGGTGGTTTCAAAGTGAATTTTAGGGTTTGCCGGGTTTTCGAATTGTTGTAATAAAATATATTTATCGGGAGCGGTTGCTTGAATTTCTTTTGCTTTATCAATTGCACCGTTCATACCTTTTGCGCCATCGGTTAGTACTAGGTTTGCACCTAATGCTTTGAGCAGTTTTCGGCGCTCTAAACTCATAGTATTTGGCATGGTAAGGGTTAGTTTATAACCACGAGATGCTGCCACAAACGCCAGCGCAATACCGGTATTACCAGATGTAGGCTCAATTAGTTCTTTATCTTTCGTTAGCTGCCCTGATTTTTCAGCTTCCCAAATCATTGATGCACCAATACGACATTTTATACTAAAGCTTGGGTTGCGAGATTCAATTTTTGCGTATACGTTGCCACCGGTAACACGGTTAAGTTTTACCAGCGGTGTATTACCAATGCTTAGTGAGTTATCTTCAAAAATAGTAGACATAATGTTCCTTTGGATACAATCCGCTTAACATGTTAGTAGTTTTGCTATTAACTATATAAGCATACTTTACTGTGAGTTTAAAAAATTTAAAGTAAAGTTTGGCTATAACATATATTTATTGGGCTTATAACGAGGATGTGTTTATTTCTCAAGCTTGAATTTACCGCGGTGTGGTTGATTTTTGAGCTATGCAGGGCCTTCTTAATGTGGTTACTGCTCATTAATTGACGCTAACGACGCTTAAAAGATAAATAAACCCTAATTAAATAAAAACTTGGCCTCGTGATCATTACAAGTGTTACTTAAGGAACCTGAGCTCCGGATAATAAATCTATCTCAAGCAGCTATTTTCAGCGCTAACTGCGTTGAATTAACTTGCAATAGGCCAGCTATTGACGCGTAAATTCGCCTTGTTTTCATTGAAAACTTCTGGCTAGAGAAAATAAAATTAAATATAACTATGATTCAATACGTTAGTAAATCTCTTAATCAGAGTTCAGATTAAGTAGAAAAATAAACTTTTGAAAGGCGTGTTATATTTATTTATATTCTAACAATTAATCTATTAAAGACTTAATACTCACCGTATTGTTGCTTATTTGTGCAAATGAACTGCAGTTGAACAGTTTTATGATACAAGCTATGCAAAACATGATAAAAACACAGTATCTAAATTCAAGAAAGCAATCACAATGAAGTTAATCTTAAAATTAATTGCCGGTATTGTGGCCGGTATCTTAGCTGGACTCTATTTACCACTAATAGGCGTTGAACTTTTATATACTGTTAAAGAACTGATTGGACAATTGATCTCCTTTACTATACCGCTGATCATTTTATTTTTTATTGCATCGGGTATTGCTGGACTACCAAAAGGGTCAGGGCACTTATTAGGTAAAACAGTTGGTTTTGCTTATGGCTCTACTGTTATTGCTGGCACATTGGCTTTTTTACTGGTTAGCACAGTAATTCCATTTTTAAGTGGCGGTATTACATTTGAAGCTGAATCAGCGACACAAGTTGGTAGTTTTATTGATTTAGAAATTCCGCCACTAATGGGCGTGATGACTGCATTAATGAGCGCATTTATATTTGGTATTGGCATGAGCCAGCTTGAATTGACTACGCTTAAAACAGTGTCTGATCAGGGGCGTGATATTGTTGATAGCTTATTATCTAAGGTGATAATACCGGCATTACCATTTTATATTGCAGGTGTATTTGCCGAAATGACGGTAGCAGGAACAGTTGTTGATACCCTACAAGCATTTGGCGTAGTACTTATTGCAGCGTTGGTTATGCACTGGTTATGGCTTACTGTTTTATATGTATCTACAGGCTTGTTACTAAAACGCAACCCAATCGAATTAATTAAAAATATGCTACCAGCGTACTTTACCGCTTTGGGCACAATGTCTAGCGCTGCAACAATTCCAGTATCATTACAATCAAGTAAGTCGAATGGCGTAAAAGAAGACGTAGCCAATTTTACGGTTCCGCTTTGTGCGACAATTCATTTATCGGGCTCTACAATTACAATTGTAACCTGTGCAATGGCGGTCATGTTTTTATCACCAAGCATGCAAGCACCTTCATTAATGGGCATGTTGCCATTTATTATGATGTTAGGTGTAGTAATGATTGCCGCACCAGGTGCACCAGGTGGTGCAGTAATGTCGGCACTGGGTTTATTAACAACTATGCTAGGCTTTAATGAAGGCGCAGTAGCTTTAATGATTGCACTATATTTAGCCCAAGACAGTTTTGGTACTGCGTGTAACGTAACCGGTGATGGCGTTATTGCTTTGTGGGTAGATCGCTTTAGCGAAAAAGCATAATAAACTGGGTGTGTTAATCTGTTAATATACATGTATTAACACACCTTAAACGATGAAATAATATCGGTTATTGTTTTATTTTAACTGTGTTACTGTGGCAAATTAATATTATTAAATTGCATTTTATTAGGCTAGTGAGGATGTTCCATTGATTAATGTACTTTTAGTTGATGACCATGAGTTGGTACGAACAGGGATCAGGCGGATTCTTGACGATGTACGAGGCTTTAAAGTTGTTGGAGAAGCTAAAACAGGTGAAGAGGCTGTGCAATTTTGTCGTCAACACTCACCCAATATAGTACTTATGGACATGAATATGCCCGGTATTGGTGGCCTTGAGGCGACGAAAAAGATATGTCGTTATTGCCCTGATGTAAAAATTATAGTGCTTACTGTTAATTGTGAAGATCCGTATCCTAGTACCGTAATGCAGCTTGGCGCGCATGGCTTTTTAACTAAAGGTGCTGGGTCTGATGAAATGGTACGTGCTATACGCTGTGTGCATGCCGGGCAGCGTTATATTGCACCTGAAATTGCACAGCAAATTGCATTAGCACAGGTAAGTGGGCGCACAGATGAAAGTCCATTTCAGAGTTTGTCAGAGCGAGAACTGCAAATAATGCTAATGATCACCAAAGGTGAAAAAGCACAAAGTATAGCTGAGCGTTTAAATTTAAGCTCTAAAACAGTTAATAGCTACCGCTATCGTATGTTTGAAAAACTAAATGTGAGTGGCGATGTAGAGCTGACTCATTTAGCTATTCGCTATAAAATGATTGATATAGACGTATCGTACTAATCTAATTTATGTCTGAATTTGATCACGTCCAGTTTTTAAAAACACTATCGAGTGAGCCCGGGGTTTACCGTATGCTCGATAGTGACAATCAAGTAATTTATGTTGGTAAAGCAAAGCATTTAAAAAAACGGGTGAGTAGTTACTTTAGAAGTAACATCACCGACAGCAAAACCCGTGTTTTAGTCAGTAATATTTGTAATGTTGAAGTAACGCTTACTAATACCGAAACCGAAGCGCTATTACTTGAAAACAATCTGATAAAAAAGTATCAGCCTCGTTACAATATTTTATTACGCGACGATAAATCCTATCCTTATATATTACTTACTAATCATAAACATCCTCGATTAGCGTTTCATCGTGGCAGTCGTAAAGTAAAAGGTGAGTATTTTGGCCCATTTCCAAGTGCGGGGGCGGTATCAGAAAGCTTACGACTGATGCAAAAAATATTTCCCATTCGTCAATGCGAAGATGTTTATTACCGTGCGCGCAGCCGACCATGCTTACAATATCAACTCAAACGATGCTCAGCCCCGTGTGTAAATAAAGTTTCAGATGAAGATTATACTGAGCAAGTTGATTATGTGCGTAAGTTTTTAACGGGTAAATCACATGAGGTAATCGCCGATCTCATTAAAAAAATGGAAGCAGCTAGCCAGCAGCTAAATTTTGAGTTGGCTGCAAAAGTGCGTGACCAAATAATGTTGCTGCGTAAAATGCAGGAACAACAGTCTATTTCGGGTAATTTTGCAGAAATGGATGTTGTAGGCTTTGCACACCTAAATGGTTTAAATGGCATTCACTTATTGATGATCCGCGACCATAAAGTATTGGGCAGTAAAACCTACTTTCCAAAAGTGCCAAAAGACTCAAGTGAACAAGAAATATTGACTTCGTTTTTAGGCCAGTACTATTTAGCGCCGGGGGCAACTGGGCGTATCGCAAAAGAAATCATTTTGCCGTTCGAAATACAAGAAAGCGACGTATTAGGCCAAGCACTTACGCAAATAAGTGAGCGTAAAGTAACTCTTAAAGTAGTTACTCGGGGTGAGCGTGCCCAGTATTTGCAGTTAGCCAATAAAAACGCATTAAATAGTATTACCGTTAAGCAAAGCACCCAAGACTCTATTAATAAACGCTATGCGCAATTAAAAGCTACCCTACGCCTTGATGATATAACCAGAATGGAATGTTTTGATATAAGCCATACTATGGGGGAGAACACGGTTGCTAGCTGTGTGGTATTTGATTCACAAGGACCCAATACTAAAGAGTATAGGCGTTACAACGTGACTGGAATAACCGGTGGAGATGATTATGCTGCCATGGAGTTTGCGCTTAATAAGCGCTACAACAAATTAGTTGATGAAGATAAAATACCCGATGTGATTTTTATAGACGGTGGTAAAGGGCAATTAGGGCGTGCAGAGCAGTATTTTGCTACTTGGCCACATGCAAAAATGCCCTTGTTAGTTGGTGTAGCTAAAGGTACAAGCCGTAAACCCGGCCTCGAAACACTGTTAATAGACGGTGGTCGAAAAACTATTCCAATGGATTCAGATGCACCTGCACTGCATTTAATTCAGCATATACGCGACGAATCACATCGTTTTGCTATTGCGGGGCACCGTAATAAGCGCCAAAAACAACGAACGCAATCATTATTAGAAGAAATAAATGGCGTAGGTGCTAAGCGCCGACAAACATTATTAAAATATTTAGGGGGCATGCAAGGGGTAAAAGCTGCTAATATAGAACAGTTAAAGAAAGTACCGGGGATCAGCCCTGACATGGCTGACAAGATATTTAACCATTTGCATGACAAGGGTTAGCCCTTCATGCGAATATAGCAAAAAAGACATACCCAAGCAGTTATGTGGAATATTCCAAACACACTCACAACCTTTAGACTTTTTCTTATCCCCATTTTTTTGGTGGTATTTTATTTGCCTTATTCATGGGCGCTTTTTGCTGCCGCCTTTATTTTTTGGTTTGCATCAATAACCGACATTCTCGACGGTTATTTAGCACGTAAACTTGAGCAATCAACCCCCTTTGGTGCGTTTTTAGATCCCGTTGCCGATAAAGTTATGGTGTGCGCTGCTTTAGTCGCGTTATCAGAGCATTATCAGTCTATGTATATGACTATCCCGGCACTTATTATAATAAGCCGCGAAATTGTTATCTCTGCACTGCGTGAATGGATGGCAGAACAAGGTAAGCGCGATAACGTGGCTGTATCTAATATGGGTAAAATAAAAACAGCAGCACAAATGTTAGCCATTATCGGTCTAATTTGGCAATACGATGCTTGGATGAATTATTTAAGTTTTGGTTTATTGTATATTGCGACCTTCCTAACATTGAGTTCTATGGTGCAATATTTGGTATCGGCATGGAGTGAATTGACCAAAAATTGATTCTAAACGTCTAATAACGCACCATATTAGATAAAAAATAATCAAACAGTTCGAAAGTGGCATTTTTTGTATTGACGCGTTTAATAATCTCTGTAGAATGCGTCCGTGTTGAGAGGGCATAGCCCCCAAGATAAACTAAATGGTAATTAATCAGTTACTGAATATTTACTGCAATACGTTGCAAGTTGATAGAAAGCTTACTGAATAATATTAAATGCGGCACTAGCTCAGTTGGTAGAGCGCGACCTTGCCAAGGTCGAGGTCACGAGTTCGAGCCTCGTGTGCCGCTCCAGTTTATCTCATTGTTAAGGCGGAATGGCAGAGTGGCCATGCACCGGATTGCAAATCCGTTTACCTCGGTTCGACTCCGGGTTCCGCCTCCATAGCAACACTCCACATGCTTTAAATAGCAAACTCGATGCCCGAGTGGTGGAATTGGTAGACACAAGGGATTTAAAATCCCTCGACTAACAAGTCGTGCCGGTTCAATTCCGGCCTCGGGCACCACTTTGTGGTTTAATTACATTACCAAGTGTAATTTATAAAATGTTTAATTTAGAACTAATATGATGCGGCACTAGCTCAGTTGGTAGAGCGCGACCTTGCCAAGGTCGAGGTCACGAGTTCGAGCCTCGTGTGCCGCTCCATATTAGTTTTATCCACTTGCTTTAAATAGCAAACTCGATGCCCGAGTGGTGGAATTGGTAGACACAAGGGATTTAAAATCCCTCGACTAACAAGTCGTGCCGGTTCAATTCCGGCCTCGGGCACCACTTTTATATAAAGTGGCAGAGTAATAAAATACTAATTTATAGTATAAGTAAATACCATTGCTTATAGAATAAAATGCGGCACTAGCTCAGTTGGTAGAGCGCGACCTTGCCAAGGTCGAGGTCACGAGTTCGAGCCTCGTGTGCCGCTCCAAATTATTTGGATACATTTAGGCGGAATGGCAGAGTGGCCATGCACCGGATTGCAAATCCGTTTACCTCGGTTCGACTCCGGGTTCCGCCTCCATATAATTTACTCCACACGCTTTAATTAGCAAACTCGATGCCCGAGTGGTGGAATTGGTAGACACAAGGGATTTAAAATCCCTCGACTAACAAGTCGTGCCGGTTCAATTCCGGCCTCGGGCACCACTTTCTTGCTATTACTACTTATAAACAATGCTATAAGCTGGCAATAACATTAGTCAGTATTTACGCATCAATTCGTTATAATAAAACTACACATCTTGTTACTACAATAAAACCCAGTCTGTTAAAGTGAATAGTTACCTTAAATAACGCTAGATTCAGTGCTTATTTATATCTTAAAGTCTACAGCCTTACCTAAATAAGTATTTCCAATTAAGCAATTAGCTATTTATTGTTATAACACGTATTTAAATAGCCACACTTGCTGATAATGCCAAAGATCCCGTAACGAAATAACGCCGCAGCGCTTAGCTACATGGCTACACTTCATCTAGTTAGAATACTAATCAAAACATGAGGACTCTATACACTAGTATAGGGTTTTGTATTTACCGCATGAGAACGTATTACAATGCAAAACTAAATGCTTACCATGAGTAGCGATTACTAGGCGTTAGCAATAAGTAATCGGCAAAGCGTTACCATTTAAATCGCCAGATCATCGTTACTAAGCTTAGAGGGGGAGGTTAGGCCTCATGCGTCTCTGAGGCTTAGGTTATTGTATGAAGGTGTAGAGTGAAGCGTAATTAGGTATGTAAAAGCGAACCAGTAATGGGTGTGTTTTAAAAGCAAAAAAAGGGAAGCAATATAGCTTCCCTTTAATTTAACCAATATTAGCTATAATTACTTATGCCAAATCCCTTTTGGAATTGTTTTATCAAGATGCTTATTTTTAGTTGGATCGAAGGTTGGTAACTTCCCAGCACGACGTTGCGTGTTGTAGTCTTTAGCAAGCCAAACAACTACGCCTGACAACATAAATAATGCTATAACGTTCACAATAGCCATTAACCCCATAGATATATCAGCTAAAGTCCACACTAATGGTAGCTCACCCATAGCGCCAAACATCACCATACCTAATACTAACAATCTAAAAATCAACATGCCGTATGCATGGTTATGCTCTAAAAATAATAAATTTGTTTCTGCATAAGAGTAATTAGCAACAATAGATGTGAAAGCAAAGAATAAAATAGCAATCGCAACGAATATTGCACCCCAACTACCTACATGCTCCTCAAGTGCTGCTTGAGTTAAAGCTATGCCCGTTAAACCAGAGCCAGCAGTAAGTTGTTGTGATAATAAAATTAATGCCGCAGTAGCGCTACAAATTACAATAGTATCAACAAAAACGCCTAACATTTGCACATACCCTTGTGAGGCAGGGTGGGGAGGGTTAGGTGTTGCTGTTGCAGCTGCGTTAGCAGCGCTACCCATACCCGCTTCGTTTGAGAACAAGCCACGTTTAATGCCTTGGATCATCGCTTGCATAACGCCGTAGCCAATTGCGCCTGCGCCTGCTTGCTCAATGCCAAATGCACTATTTATAACATGCATAAAAACACCAGGTAGCTCAGAGTAATTTAAAGCACAAACGTACAAAGCCACTAGTAAATAAGCAAGAGCCATAAAAGGCACTACCATTTCTGCAAATCGAGAAATAGTTTTTAAACCGCCAAAAATAATGATCCCAGAGCCAATAACTAAAGCAATACCTACTGCATAGTTCGGAATATCAAAAGCGACTTTAAATGCAGCTGCAATAGAGTTTGATTGCACTGCGTTAAATACAAAACCAAACGCTAATATTAAACATAGTGAAAAAATAACGCCCATCCAGCGCTTACCTAAACCATATTCCATATAATAAGCAGGGCCACCACGAAAGTTCCCCTGTTCATCACGCGTTTTATAAGCTTGCGCTAATGTGCTCTCGGCAAAACTAGTCGCCATACCAATTAAAGCAATAAGCCACATCCAAAAAATAGCCCCAGCACCACCTAAATAAAGTGCAACTGCAACACCTGCCATATTACCAGTACCAACACGCGCTGCGAGTGAAGTACAAAAGGCTTGGAATGAAGAGATGCCATCGCCTGAACCTCTACGACTCAAAAACATCACTTTTATCATGTGAGGAAACTGTACAAATTGAATAAAGCGAAGGCGAATGGTGAAAAACAGCCCTGCTGCTATTAATAAGTATACTAAAACATGGCCCCATAAGAGGCTGCTTATACTGTTTATTATATCTGTCATGCTATTTGCCTAATCAACGAGTTTAAATCTGTCGCGCAACTTAGCATAAGCTTGAGAAATAGTTTAGTAATCGAGGTAAAAAAATGACTTGTCCACAGGCTTTTGTGGGTAACCTGTGGGTCTGGCTTGTGTATCTTTGGGGTAAAAATTAAATGCAAAAAAGGCGATAAAAACGCTTGCGTAAAATCTGCGGCTCCCTATAATGCGACCCCACTGAGACGGGAAACGTCAACGCCTAGCGAGACGCGAACTACTCAGAGAGTTAAATAAAACTTCGGTTTTAAATCTTCCAAAAAGAAAGTTTAAAACAAAGTGTTGACTCGAAAAATAAAGGATGTATTATACGCATCCCTTGAGACGCTAAAGCGACTCAAAACGTTC
>NZ_JACJES010000016.1:0-72784 GCF_014164175.1 Pseudoalteromonas sp. SG44-5
GTCAGAAGATGATCCAGAAGATGATCCAGAAGATGAAGAAAATGCGGACGAGGATGAAGTTGATCCTGATGCACCACAAGACGATGAGACTCCTGCGAAAAAGGAATCAAAAAGCAAAACAAAACGTCAAGTCCCACTGGATCGACTGAACAAAGAAATCGGCAAACGTCGCGCATTAGAGGCAGAGTTAACTCAACTTAGAAATACGGTTGATACGCTCAAGGCCGCCCCAAAAGGTAGCAAAGCCGAAGAGCCAAGCGTAGTTGAAAGTTTTACGCGTGAAGAGTTTGAGAGCATGCAAGAGGCGATGCTCGATGGTGAGACAGACAAGGCATTCGATATTTTCGGTAAGATGATGGCTACACAGTCTCAGGCTTACAGCAGCAAAACCGAAAAAGAAGTGGCCGACCGTGTACGTAATGAAATCAATCAAGACCGTGCAATGTCTGAGCTGCGTGATACGGCGGCCTCGTTAGCAGCACAGTACCCAGAGCTTGACAGCGCGGGCGATGATGCGGATGAAGGCTTAATCGAAGAAGTTGTCGAAATGCGTGACCTTTATGTTGATCGCGGTTTAACGCCAGCACAGGCACTTAAAAAGTCAGTGCGTCTAGTTGCACTAGAGAACTCGCTTGTTGACCGCACAGCTAAGCCCAAGGCTGATATGGCTAGACCATCGAAGAAGGTTAATGCCAAGGCCAAGCTAGAGGCGGCTAAACGCGAGAACGGCAAGTTGTCGGGGTCGGGTGGCCGCAATGGTCGACCTGATATTGACATAGGCCGCTTGTCTGATGAAGAGTTCGGCAAGTTGAGCGCAGAGGCTAAGGCCAAGGCGCGAGGCGACTACTTTATCTAATGCACACTGAGCCGACCAAGAGTCGGCTTTTTAACGCCTGCAAATAGTAGTGTTACTGTTTACATGTATTAGTGGCAATGCTACTATTACGGCATATTCAAGGTGATGCCTTGTCAAACAATCCTGCCCCACAGCTCAGTATGCCGTGCATAAATTTCGATAGACCCACGTTACGGGACGACACCCAAAACAACTGGATTTTTTACAGTCCTCTGTTTGTCGTTTCGCAGCAAAGCCAACGGCTCAGGGACTAACGAAGGATATGCTTACAATGGCAAAAACAAATTTCTCGGCGTTGGACGACGACGCTAAAAAAGTATGGTCACGCGACACTTGGCATCAAGCGCGCGAAAAGATGTTCGTTTCAAAGTTCATGGGTTCAGGCCAGAACGCGATGATCCAACGCATTACAGAACTTACCAAATCTGAACGTGGTACTGAGGCTATCGTAACGCTAGTTCCAGACATGCACGGTGATGGTATCGTTGGTGACAACGAGCTGACAGGTAATGAAGCAACGCTAACTGCACATCAAGACAAAGTAGAAGTTGACCAATTACGAAACGCTGTGAAAAACACCGGTAAGATGAACGACCAAAAGACCGTTGTTAACTTCCGTGAACAAGCGCGTGACCAGCTTTCTTACTGGCTTTCAGACCGTATGGATCAAATGACGTTCCTACAGTTGGCGGGCTTAGACTTCGCACAAACGAACGATGGCCGTGTCCGCCCTGGTCAGGGTACTAATGACGACAACTTGTCTGATTTAGCGTTCAACACTGCGGGTGGCCTTGCGGCAACATCTGAGCGTCACTTAATGTGTCTTAAAGGCGGCCAAGTAGTTAATAGTGACACTACGGCTATCACGGCAGGCGACAAGTTGGGTTATGACCACATTGTACGTTTACAAGCGATTGCTAAAACTCGTTACATTCGTGGTATTCGTGGCGCTGGCGGTTCAGAAATCTACCACTTGTTCCTACACCCAATGGCTCTTGCGGCATTGAAGCTTGACCCAGACTTTAAAGAGAACGCGCGTCATGCGGGTGTTCGTGGCGAAAGCAACACCTTGTTTGCTGGCGGCGAGTCTTACATTGTCGATGGCTTACATATCCATGAGTTCCGCCATGTACCTACAACTCTAGGTGCAGCAGCAGGTTCTAAATGGGGTTCAGCGGGCGATGTAGAAGGCTGTATGGGTCTTTTATGTGGTGCTCAAGCGTTAGGCTTCATTGACCTAGACAGCCCATCATGGGACGAGCGTGACCATTTCGACTACGGCAACAACTACGGTATCGCTTACGGCAAAATCTTCGGTATGAAGAAAATGCAGTTCAAAGATGCTAAAGCGTCAGCTAGCGCGTCGGTTAAGCAAGACTACGGTGTTGTTCGTATCGACTTCGCAATCTAATGCGTCTAAGGGGGTGAGTTAACCACCCCCTTAACACTACACAGAGAATCATAATGAAATTAAAAAACTTTACCCGCAAAACTATTCGCGTTGTGTCTCCAATTGGTGGTCATGTGGCATTGGTTCTATCGGGCGAAACGCGCGAGCTACCTGCACATATGGAAGATTCGGCAATCCGAGCTGGCCTAGTTCCACTTGAAGATGTGCAGTCTGAAATGGAGCGCATGTTAGAGCTTGAGGCAGCTGCTAAAGAGAAAGCTAAGGCTGAGGCCGAAGCGGATCACAAAGCCTCACTAGAGCAAGCAATGGCGCTAGAAGACGCAGCTAAAAAAGCTAAAGCAAGTGAAGCAGCTAAGAAAGCAGCGGCAACTCGTGCAGCAAACAAAGAAAAAGAAACTAAGTAATAGGGGTATAGCGTCATGTTAACCGTAGGAACAGTATTAACAAACCGTGTTCGTGTCTTGTTGCGAGACATTGATGATGGCGGTGTGCAATGGCGTGACCCTGAACTATTGCAGTGGTTCAATGAAGCGTGTGCTGAAATAGCGCGTGTGCGTCCAGAGGCATGTAGCGGTACGTCTACTTTCATGCTGAAAGCTGGCTCAAAGCAGAGTGTTGCGACTATGGGTGCGTCACGCGTACTTGAGGTCATATGCAACATGGTAGGCGAAGATGAGGGTCGTTCAGTACGTCGTGTTGATCGCTCAACGCTAGATAATGAAGATCCTAACTGGATGGCGGGGCCAAAAACTGACACGGTATTCCGATACAGCGCGAGTTTAACAGACCCACGTTCGTTCTATGTTTACCCCCCATCAGATGGCACAACTGGCCTAATGATGGTTGTCGGCACAACACCGCCAGAAGTTACCGAGCTAACAGAGGTTTTTCCTTTGCCTACGATGTACGCAGCATGTGTAGCCAACTACATTCTGTACCGTGCGTTTGGTAAGTTCACAGAATCTGAGTCAATGCAGGCGCGCGCGCAGGGCTATTACAGTATTTTCACCGCACAGGTTGGTGATACTCAAGCCAGCATGGAAAGCGACAATGCTGTGACTCGTGATGTGATTGGCACACGCTAATGGCTACAGTTACGGATTGGGTAGACAGCATCCGCATGGACGTGTCCGAGCCTCTTGAAACTATGGTAGCGCGCCAAGTGCGCTATGCCATACAAGAGTTCTTTAGGCTATCGGAGGCGTGGGTACATACTGAGCGTATCGAGTTGGTCGGTGACACAGTTAAACTGGAACAGCTGCCAGTTAATACTTATGTGGCCTCAACCAAGTACGCTTATTTTGAACCAGCAGGCCGAGATGCGCGCTACAAGTTAGTTAGTGAGCTGGCGCACCGTGTAGGTAAGGCAGGCCGAGTAGGGACATTTGCCCATAGCAACAGCACTATCCTGCTTGACGCATTTGAGAAAGGTACGCTAGAAGTTGCGGTTGTCGTGCAGCCCAACCGTAATATAGACAGCGTACCTGACTCGCTAGGCGACAAGTGGTTTGATGTTATCCGACGTGGGGCACTTGCTCGCTTACTGTCTATGCCTGAAAAGCTTTGGACAGATGGCCGTGCAGCAGCGGCATATGAAATGCACTTTAGAGAGGGCATAACAATGGCTAAGCGGGAAGTGCGGGATGATCGTAGTCGGCCTAAGCGTTCGATTAAGTTCAACCAAGGGTACGCTTGGTAATGACACCATTCACGCCAGATGAAATAGGCGATGTGTTCCCCATTATAGAGCCGACTATCAATCGGCTCTATCTTGATTTTGGGGGTTACAGCCCAGAAAAGATGCGACACCTACTCGAAATCCAAGCGGCTACACTGCATATTGCGGATGGCGAGTCGTTCTTTATTGCTCAATGGAGCGAAACCACCTGTCACATTCTCGCTGCGGCCTCGCTGTCGGGACACGTCAAAGACTTTAATCAAATCATTAGTGATACTACTAGCTTTGTTAAACAGTTGGGGTGTAGTAAAATCACATTCACCAGCCCAAGAGAAGGCTGGGGTCGCGTGGCAAGTCGCATTGGCTTTCACGTCGAATCAATAACATATGCAAAGGAGGTCTAATGTCTAAACCAGATAAGCCAGAGACACCCGAAGGCGAAAAGATACAAGTCGTACTGGCTAAAAAGATGTTTGCCGAGGGGTCAGCGGTAAAAGATGCTAACCGTGATCAATTCATGGCATCGAACAAACGTGATAACAGGTCGCAGCTAATCTCACGCGTTGGTGCAGAGTCTGCAAAAGTGTCGCGGGACAGGCTACACGCAAACCGTAAAGCGGGTTCATACAAAACAGTTGATGGTGCAGTTGATGTGCAGTCGGCAGGAATTGCAGCGTCGGGTAAAGGTGGCCGTTCATACGAAACAGAGGGTGAAGCTGTAAGATTAGGCACATCTAACGTTGAACGCATAGCACGTAGCATGGCCGCAGATGGGCAGCGTCGTAGCATGCAGGACTTCACCGATAAGAATACGAAGACACAGGGCTTGCTTGATGTAGGGCTTGCGGGGGCTTCGGCATACGCGTACTCGAAAGATGGCAGTAAAGTAAATGATCCAGAAATTGCAGGCCAAGTGTCAATATACAGTCAGCAATCAGCCTCTAACTCATTCTCAGGAGATATGATGTCATGAATGGCAAATTACCCGGGGGTGGCGGTATTGGCAACAATAACTCAATGGGGCCTTACCAAGACTATTTAGGAAGTGAAGAGCACAAAGCATCCGAGGCTAAAAAGGCGCAACAGGCAGCGGAAACAGCGGACTATGAGCAGAATCTGCGTGACATGTATCAGAACCAAATATCGGACTACGAGAAAAACACGTTACCGATGATCGAAAGCCTGCAAAAAGAGGCCGAAAGTACAAAGCTCGTGGACAAAACGCGGGAGTTGGCTAATGGCCTAGATGCAAGAACGCGGGAAGTTACAGACCGACAGTTGGGCTACAGTATGGGGGGTCAACTGGCCTCACAACGCGGGGCAATGGATAGCAGACGCAACCTAGCTGTAGGGCGCGCTAACAGTGCATCTGTCACGCAATCGTATGAGGATCAACGTAACAAGCAGCAAGCGGCTAGAACGCAGCTAATGAGTATATCTGAGCAGCTACAATCGTCGGGCACAGCGTCTATGTCACAGGCATATCAGGCCAAGACCCAGCGTGACGAGGCGTACAAAGCAGCGAACAGCGGCTTCATGTCACAGGCGGGTGCAGTGGCTGGCGGTGTAATTGGTGGTTTCTTCGGTGGTCCTTGGGGTGCATCGGCTGGTGCAGCAATTGGTGGCGCAGCTGGCGGCGCATTGTCTAACTAAGTAGGGGGTTTTATGGCAGGTGGATATGGAATGCGCGATGGCTCGGCCATCGTTAACGCTATTGGGCAGTATGCACAGTACAATGAGCGCCAGCAGGATAAGGCGTATGCGCGTGAACGTCAGGAGAAACTAGACTACGAAAACTCGCAGCGCCAAAAGAAAGCGGACGTAAGGTCGGATGCCCTGTTCAATAGACAGATGGGCGAGTACGACTACAAAGATGCAGAGCGCGAACGAGTTGCGGCTGAGCGGGAGCGTAGCCTTAGTTCTCGTGAGGAATATGTGGGGCTGGCTAAAAGCGACATTGATGAGCAAGAGGCCGCAGAGCTAAGTCGGTTTGAGCGTGTACAAAAGACATTGGGCGCGGGTGGCTCAGGTCAGGGCAAAGGTCTAGTGGCAAATGACACAGGCGATGGATTCACTACGCTAAGTGTCGCAAGGGAGGATGGCGAAGTACCGCTAACTGTCAAGGCCACAGACAATGAGAGCACACCGATTAAAGCGCGCAATGAGGACATACCAGCACTGGAAGAGCATGCGGCGCGTAGTGCTGAGTTTGCTGAAAAGAGTGGTGTTGACCCTCAGTACCATGCGGCTTATATCAGAGCGGGCTTCACAGCAGATGAGGGCGGCATTGTTCGTCCCGCAACGCATGAGGAGTTCACTAGCAACTTACGAGAGCAAGGATTGCTAGACGCGATTAAGGGCAAACAAACAGCACCGGATGAAGATGTGCCGATTGATGCGGGCAAGGGCAAGCAACACAGTAAGGCTGATATGCGCGAGTCGGGGGGTGCAGGCTTTGACATTTCTGATCCAATAGGCAGTGCACAAAAAGAAATGGTCAAAAGTGTGTACACGGGTTTGGAGCAGATGTACTCAATGGCCAAAAAAGGAGCGGGCAAGGTCATAGAGGCGGGCGAGTGGTTGTCCGAGGGCGCTATAGAACGTGGGTTTGATAAGTCTATCAAGAAAACAGGCAAGGCATTCTTGCTAGGTAATAGCGCGCAGACTACGGTGCAGGATGATGGTGTGGCTAAGGTTCGTCCTACCGCTAAAGTGGCGACACCTGAGGGCGTGGCTGACCTACGCGACACGAAGGAAACGATAGAGAAGGCAGGTGGTGAGCTACCTAAGCTACGCGCAGAGCTAGAGCCAATCAGTGAGGTTGAAGATGTTGAGTCAAAGCTAGAGGCCATTCGTAAAAAGTATGCGAACAAGCGCAAGCAGGCATCGGTTATTGGCGAGCTATACATTACGGGCAATATCAACGAAAAAGACATGACTAACTTCATGGAAACGGGCGACATGCGCTTTAACCGCCATGATATTGAAAAGCATAATGTGTCTGTGTTGGATGCGTCGGCTAAGGCTACAAGTAAAGTTGCCAAGGCGCGTGAGGATTTAATCAAGGCACAAACTGAGGCGGCTAAGGCTACGTCTAAACTGAAAGATGATAAGCAAAAACAACAGAAAGAAACGCGTAGCCAGCTAAAAGAAGTTGGAGGCTCAGTGGCGACATTCATCGGTGCTAAAAAAGGCATGAATACCGACCAGATTAAAGGTCTAACTGCACAGGTTGAAATGCTGGCCGACAGATTCATGGCATCGGAGCGGTATAGCCTAGAGGCCGCGAGTTCTATTGGTTTTGCGGGTATGTGGTCAGGTGCGGTCGAGTCATACCTCAAAGATAACCCCGCGAGTGATATGACAGTGCAGAGCATTACGCCATACATAACCGCTACTGAGGCCAAGTATAAGCCAGCAGCGGCAGAGACAATTAAGACGCTAAGTGTCAACTACCCTAAAGTAGATATGCAGGACATACGAAAGCAATACAATGACCACCTTATAGAGACTCGTGATGCGATCACACAAGGCGGCAAAGTGGCGTGGACTGATGGAATGCAAGCTGATGTTGACGAACTGTTTAAAGCTAAGTTTATGAGCGAACAACGATAGTCTTGAAGTAAGTTAGTAGTAATAGTGTTAAAATCCCTAACAGTAAAAATGTTGGGGATTTTTTTGTATGGAAAGTAATGAAGTAGTAAATGAAATGCGCCGTAGAGCAGAGGCACGAGGGGAGCTAACTAATGAACGCCCAGCTGATGCTATGGAAGGGAAACTGCGCGATGGTGACAGTGCGGACATTGGGGAAGACAAAGATGCTCGTGCGGTAGGCTACAACACAAACGAAAAATACCATGCCAGCCGAGCAGATGAGCACCCTAACGCACAGGCCGCACAGGACGTGGTTCAGGACGTATTCGATGATGGCGGTTATATTGCGCCAACGGATGAGGGCACAGGGCACTATGGCCGTAAGCTCGTTGAGTTCCGCAACAAATATGGTGTAGATATTGCCCCAGATATGGTTATGTCAGGTGCCGCAGCTGCGAGCCGTGGGGTGGAATCTACGCAAGCTGAAATGACAGGTGTTGCGCGACGTGCGCTAGGTTACGAGTCGTCAAGCAATGCTGAAATGAACGCTGTCGGCGACCAGAACCGAGAAATGAATGACGAGTTCGCGCCGTGGGAAAAAGGCACATTAACGTCAGATGTATATGACCGCCGTGGTACGTTTGAGAAGGCATTTGATCGGGGCACGTCCGACACCAAAGCAGCGTTGGGCGGGGCTTTAAACTTCATTGGTGAGGCGGTAGGCAATGACCAGTGGGCGGCGGAAGGCTCGCTTATAGCCAAAAAACACGGCATTGATTCGGCACTAAACAAGCGTAAGTACGAGACATACGAAAAGGTTGAGGGCTTTGAGCAGGCGGTTGACTATGTGGTCGAAACGCTAGGCGAACTCGCTCCTGGTCTTATAGTGGATGCGCTTGCAACTGTGGGTACTGTGGCAGCGGGTGCGGCAACGGGTGGCGTAGGTGCTGTAGCGGGCGCTGGCCTTATGGGGGCTATGCGGGCTACGGCAGGTCGAGCACTGGCTAAAGGTGCTAAAGCTGGCATGTATGCGGGACCTGCGCTATCGGGCTTTGCACAGGCTGCGGGTAACATGGAGAACCGCCTTGATGCAATTGATGAAGGTGAGCACACAGCTGAGGCGTTACTTTCAGGTACAGCGGGGGCAGCGACGAACGCGCTACCATTCCTTGCTGTTATGGGTAAATCGCTCAAGGCCAGTGGCATATCGGATGCAGCGGCTAAACCTGTACTGGATGCACTGGCTAAACCTTCTGTTGCTAAACGCCTTAAAGATATTGGTGTTACCGCTGGCATTGGTGCGGGGGTTGAGGGTGCTACAGAAATAGCGCAGGCCACTATTGACGAGATTATCGCAACAGAAATGGGTGGTGATGAGTGGCGTCTTGACACGAAACAAGCAATCGAGGCTGGTTTACGTGGCGTTATTGGCGGTGGTGCTATGGGTGGTGTGGCATCTGCTACGGCCAATGCTCATGGTTTCATGCAAGAATACAACGAGGCTAAAAAGGGTGTTGATGCCGAGGGCGAGAAAGTCGATAGCGAAGGCTGGAAAGAAGATACCGTTGTCGAGGTTGAGCAAGACGAGGCTGACTTTACGGGCGCGGAAACACTAGAAAAAAGCGTAGAACGTGTAGCTAAGTTAACACCTAAGAAAGTAAAGGCCGGTATCAAAACTGATAAGCCAGAGCTGGAAGAGGGCGCGGATTTGGGTGTAGTAGGCCAAGGTCAGTTCGACTCAATGACTACGCGTGATGTACCGAACCTGAAAAGCGAGCGTTACGATGAGCTGCGCGACGTGCTTGAACCTAAGGGCAAGCCGCTAAGTGAAAAAGAAGTTGGGGCACTCATCGACAGTGGTGCGCTAACAAACGACGAACTTGCGAGCTACGCGGCAGATTCGCATTATGGCTCAAAGACACCATTGTCGGGCGGCTATGACAAGGAACGAGGTGACGATGCACTGGCGCGAGTGTTTAAGCAAGTGATCCGAATGTCACGCGACAGCAAAATCAAGCTGACCGAAGGCCAGAAAGAACGGTTGCGAGAGGCCGAGGAAATAGGCACAGATACGGCGCTAAAAGCGGCATTGGCTAATGTTAACCCTGAGCTAAACAACATTGTGTACCGCAATGCTAACAAGTTCGATGGCCGTGCAATGTTCCGTGACTACACCAAAAACAAGGCAGACCGTGTTAAGACACGCGAACGCATTAAAAAAGAGGCTGTTGTTGAGCCAGAAACCAAGAACGCGGATAAAGTATTTGTACCAGAAGGTGAAGCGCCTAAGGACAAACGTAAAGGCTTAGCTAAGAGCACCCCAGATTGGAGCATGGAAGGCCGTAAACCTAGCAAGCAAGAAGTTGACGATGCAATGACTATGTTGGATCACGCTAAAGACAAACTAAAAGTGCGTGTTCGTAGTGTAATCGAGGGCAAAGGCAAGAATACACAGGCTGCGCGAGACATATTCGCTACCGAAGTAGCCAAGAACGCTAAGCAGTTAGCGGAAGTCGGCCAGCATTATGACTTCGAGTCGTCAGGTTCGCTTGTAGCGGATAAAATGACCCTGCTTAACAAGATTGTGGATAGCAGCTTGGGTGGAACGCCAGCCGATAAAAAGGCGGCTCGTAAGCCTAAGGCCAAGCCGACCACTACAAAGGGCAAGCTTGATTACCTCAAGCAAGAGCTGGGTACTCGCACGGCCAGCGATGGCGATATGGGTAAATTGCTTGAAGCCGAAAAGCAGTACGAACAGTACCTTAAAGATGGCGATGCTATTGACCCAAATTCAATAAGTGATGCCTCTGCAAAGGCGCTAGGCGACATTGAAAAGCATAAGGGCAATAAGGACATCTACGCGAAATTGCAGGCGTTACAGGCGCGTGTAGACAAGCATGAGTTCATTAAAGCATTCCCTAAAGCTGTCAATAACATGTACGAGAGCACCGCAGCGGACAAAACCCAGCGGGAGCTAGGGGCTAGAACAGACCAACAAGTAGCGTACACCGAAAAAGGCGAGGATGGCGCAGAGCGTAACGTGGGTGATGTTCAGGGGATAATAGACACTACCGACAATGACCTTGAAGTAGCAGCGCACTATGTTCGACGCACGAAAGCAGCGGAAGAGGCGTACCGAGCACTTAGGGGCGTAAAAGGACTGAATGGCGCGCCACTAGTAAGGTTCATGCGTGAGAAGGTCAAGCCAACTGAGCGCGAGCAGATGCTTGGCGATAGGCTACCTAAACGTGGCCGTGCGGACAAAGACCCTATCAACAATGGCAACACAACAAAAAATACCCAGTTTACGGTTGGCGACAATAAGCCAACCCTGTTCACACATGGCAACCAAGAACGCCGCCCAGATACACCCCACTTATCGGCAGGTGTCTTGGGTAAGATTAAAGAGCACTTGGACAACAAAGACTATGAGGCGGTAGGCAATATCCTCGAACGTGCGGGCATCCTTCCAGAGTTTGTATCTGTTGGCAAAGAGCCTCAAATATCACCTAGCGAGCGACTAGCAAAGGCGGTTCGCAGCTCGTTCCCGCGAAACAAACGTTACCGTGATGCGCGCCCAGAAAAAGGGGCGGCAAGAAGTGATCGGGGTATTACGGTACGCGATAACGAAACGGGTAAAAAGTTACATGTTGATATGGACGCAGTGACCCGCTGGTCGATGCGCGAAGATAAGTTGGACTTAAATGATGCGGACTCAAGCAACTTAAACTTTATAAACGAGCTGTCGAGCGCGGTGTTAAGTGGCATTTCGGCACTGGCCGAGTTGCGCCTGCCAGATGGCCGCCCAATGTTCAGCATTGATTTGAGCACAATACGTGATGATTCTGTGGTGTACCGAATGGATGGCGACAAGTTAGCGTCGGTTACTATGGGCACAATCAGAGGGAACATTCACCACAAAGGCAAGAAGTACACGCCTAAAAAAGATGTGGTACGCACGGCACATGTGGGCAAAGAGCATAGAGCCACCATGCGTAAAATAGGTATTGAGCTGGCGGATAGGCCAGAGCTTAGCCAAGTAAAAGCAGCGGCAGAGCTGGCGAACAAGGTTGGTGATATTAGCGACGCGGAGCTTGCATCGTTTATCAGCAGTGTTGAGCATGAAATTAACAGCAGCCGTACACTGGCCGACTTGGTGCCAGATGATATAGGCAACGTGTACCGCGATGAAGTGTCATACGATGAAGTTGCCGACCTCGTTGCTGATGCTGTTGCCGATGGCCGTATAACAGAGGAACGCGGGGATGAGCTGTTAACCGAGGCCAGAGCTAACGTATTCGACAAGGACTATGAGCAGGCAGCCAAAGATGGCGGCGAGCTAACGATGAAAACTAAGCGCGAAGATGATGAAATTCAGAACCGTGACGAAATATCGACAGCCCGTAGCACACGTTCAGCAGTACGTAAGCGCGTTAAATCAAAAGCTGAGGACATGAGCAGCGCACAATCAGCTGTAAAAAAAGGTCTAGAGGCGAACTTGGTTGAGGCCAAAGAAAAGCTGGCGCAGGTTAGTAAGTCAAAGGGCGTAGACATTGAGGCTGAGATTAAAGAGGCGAAGGCCGCTGTAGATAAGGCCAACACCACCATGAAGGTTGCTATTGTTGAGGCCATTCGCCGCAATGATGTTGAGGGCTACACGGTCGCTGAGCTGCGTAATGCTCATGGCGCGATTGATACGGCATCCCCTAAGCTATTGGGCGCGGTGGCTAGGGCAGATGTGGCGCACTCTAAGAAAGAGTTTGTGAACAAGGGTGACTTTGGTAAAGGAACAAACGTACACGCTGAGCTGGTGCAGGCTAAGCACCGTGCAGACCTACTGGAAAGTGTTAAGAAAAGCGCGGCGAAGCCAGAAGATGCAGCGGCTATCATAGCCAAATTGACCGAAGAGGCAGAGCGACGTGTCGAAGTTGCTGAGCGAGCGTTCGCATCGTACAAAGATGGCAAAGCGCCTGATGGTACGGACTTGAGCAAAGGCCGCAAGATACAGCTTAACCGCAAGGTAATGAAAACCGTACAGCGTAATCGTGGCATGGCTAAAAAGTCTCTATTCCGCCTGTTTGAAATGACGCGTACACGATTAGGCCGCATACACCCTGAGGCTGGGGAGCGAGCAGACAAGTCTACTGCACTACAACGTAATGCCACTGAGTATCTAGCATCACGTATGGGTAAAGACATAGGCGACGCGCCCGCTATACAAAAAGGCTACGAGGACTCAATACGCAAGGTCGACAGCCCAGAACGCAGCAAGTATGAAGCGTTTGTCCGTGAGATAAACATGTACACCAAGAAACATGATCCATCATACGAACCTGTTACATCTAAGGTGCATTTAGACTTACATGAGGTTGAACGCAATCGTGAGGGCTTTTTGTCTATATTGCGGGAGAACGGCATCAAGAATCCTGAACGCCTCTTAGAGTCGATCCTAGATGGCCGAGGCTACCCTGAGTTTGCCATTAGACCAGAGCTAACAAACCAGCCCCGTGGTGGCCGTAAAGCGATAGATGCCCTATATGACAAGCTCAAAGAAGGGGGCTATGTGGACACCGATGCACCGCGACACCTGTTAAGGCTGATTAACTCGGCTACAAGTTGGGCATCATGGAACGAAACACACGGCGGTATGGTAGGTGGTAAGTGGGACTCAAATGCAGAGTTCAACCGTATACAAAGTGAAGTACACACTGGCAATCGCCAAGAGTTCGCCAAGTTGTACCAAGGCGTTACAGGCCGTTTAGGAATGGGTATGTCACCTAAGTTACGCGCCCTAAACTCAGCAGCGTTGGCTTTCCAATCGGCGACTGTGTTGTGGTTCTCAGGTTTGGCTAGTATTCCAGAGGTGGCAGCTACTTATGCTCGAATGCGTGGTGATACTAAAGGCATGTTGGACGATGCGAAAAGCGTGTTGACCGGTGTAGGCCGTGAGCAACTATTCAAGGTGGCGCGTGACCTAGACATAGTAACGGATGCGGCTATCGAGCACTCGCTACAAGAAATGTACAACATGAACGACATGACAGCTGGCCGTGTGTCGCAGAAGATTCAAGCCACGGTGTTTAAGCTTAACGGTCAGAACTACATAACGAAGTTAACTCGTGCTATTGCCACTAAAGCGGGTGAGCGTTACTTGGTTCGTGCCGCAGAAGATGGGGCAGCTGGCGAGAAACGACTAAACGAGCTGGGAGTAACGGCGGCACAGGTCAGAGAGTTCGCGGAAAAGGCAGACCTATCGAGTGTTGCGGGCAAGAAGTATCGTGACGCAGTGCATAAGTTTGTCAATGAAGCAGTGACGAACCCGCGAGCTACGCAGCTACCGTTAGTGGCGAATGACCCGCGTTTCCTGCTTGTTACTACGCTTAAAAAGTTCTTCTACGGTTTCTACGATAACTTAAAGAACGCGCTGTCTGCGGGCATGAAGGATAAAGACATGGCATCTAACCCAATGCGAGCAATTGCCGTAACAGCAGCAGTGGCCTTACCTATGGCGCTAATGGCAGAGTTGATGCGTGAGTTGATCCGATACCCATTCGGCAGACCAGCTTGGCAGGGCGAACGCGACTTAGTTGATTGGGGTAGCAGCGTGTTTATGGCGACTGGTTTATTGGGTCCTCTATCAATGGCGGAGTCTGTGTACAAGGGCACAACATACGGCAGCCACCCTGTAGTAGCGGCTGCGGGTCCTACGGCACAGTTCGCTGTAGATGTGGCGACACTCGAAATGCAACCGAGCCGAGTAGTGCCATTAGTTAACCAAATACCGTGGCTGGCTAAGCCCTTCAACGATGGAGTTGAGAATATGATTAAGTATTAGTAGCAACACTGTTATAATGCCTCATAAGTAATGCTACTATGAGGCATATGCAATGACAGAACCAATGACAAAAAACTTCTCTGCAAAAGAGCTGCGCTGTAGATGTAACGTATGTAACCGCGAAGTACCTAATGAGTGTGACCTTTTTGCACTTCGCATGCTCCAACGAATCCGAGAGGAAGTAGGACCATTGACCCTAAATAGTGCGTACCGTTGCCCATTACATGAAGATGAGGCACGTAAAGATAAACCAGGCACACATAACCAAGGCATCGCGTTTGATATTCGTGTGCCGTGGGGAAGAAAACGTATGCGAATTATTGAGCTTGCTTTGAAGCTTGGGGCTAAGGGCTTCGGCTTTGGTAACACGTTCATTCATATTGACTGGCGCATACAGGCTGACCCTACGAGCTGGAACTACAGCTAATGAAAATTACGTTTAATGCCTTCTTAGGCACAGCACCCAAATTCGATGTGGAGAGTGTGCCAGATGGCTACTCGTCCGTGTCGCACAATACAAAATCTGAGCGGGGCATACTCGAACCGTGGGCGCTACCAACATCGCTAGGTACGTTTGGCCGCGCCAATGCAAAGTCGATGTATAAGTACAAGAACCAGTGGTTTACATGGCCTGACCTAACATACGCCGCTAAAGCCCCGTTGAAGAACGATGCTTACGATTACGTGCTGTTTGCGTCGGGTACAAATGAGCCAAAGGTTGTGTACAACTTAAACGCTGAGCAAGGGGGCGGGCCATACCCAGCCGTGTCATACCCGTTGAATGTTCCTGTGCCTGCAAGAATATCGGGCGTTTTGGTCGAGGACGCGGATAACTGGGTTTCGGAGTCTATGCTAGATGAAAATGGCGAAGAGTACATGCCAAAAGATGCGGTCGAAGGCACAGACTCGAATGGTGATGGCATCATAGGTGTTAAGCCTTTTGAATCGCCAGAGGAAAGCGAGTATGACTTGGCAGATGTAGTTTACTCATACTGTTATGTCGACGCGTGGGGCAGGTTAAGTGCGCTGGCCGATCCGACTGAGCTAGTTACTATCAAAGAATGGCAGTACATAAATACTAAAAAAGTAACACTGACGTTCCCAGATGTACCAGACGCGTTGTTGGCGGTTGACCCACTTCGCGGAACATCAGGCAAAATACGAATATACCGCACGAACTTGGCTGCGTCGGGCACAAGTGTCTTTCAGTTCGTGGACGAAATACCGCTAACACAGAAAACGTATGAGGACTCGAAGTACAGTGGCGACTTACTCGATGCGCCAATTAACGAGGATTGGGTAGGTGCGCCAGACCTTGATGCGAGCCTGTACCCGAATGGCCCTATGCAGAAAGTAGTGGTCATGGGTTCTGATACGCTGGTCGGCCACAACAAACGCTTACTGTGTTTCGCAGAGCCAGATGCTTTTTACGCGTGGCCTGTTCGCTACTACAAAGTGTTTCAAGAGGATATTGTAACAATACAGCCTTCGGGTTCTAACCTTGTGGTGCTAACAACTGGCGTACCTTACATCGTGCAAGGTGTTCATCCTGAGTCGATGGATGCTGCGCGGTTAGCCGACCCTGTACCTTGTTCAAGTGCCGAAGGTTCAACCGAAGTGGCGGGCGCTGTCTACTTCACAAGTGAGACTGGCCTGTACCGTATCGAAGGTTACAGCATGGCTAACGTGAGCACGGGCTTTATTGACTCTAACGCATGGCGCGAGCTAGACCCTACGACAATGATACTGGCGAACTACAACAACAAGGTGTTCGTACACTGCCCAACTGTAGGCAAAACGCTGGTATTCGATGCACTTGATCCAAAAGCGGGCATTCGTACCGTGGATATTCAAGCGCAGTCGTTTGTTGTGATGGACGAGACTAATGACTTAGCGTTTGTGGACACAGCGACACGCGAGCTGCACATGTTTGATAAGTCTAAAGAGGGGCACATGAGCATGGGTTGGGAGTCGAAAACCTACCTGTTCAATGACCCTACGTGTTTCAACATAGTAAAGGTGCGGGCTAATGCATTCCCCGTTCGAGTACGTGTGGAGTGTGTGCATCCAGTATCGGGCGAAGTGATTAGCTATACGAAGGACGTTAACAGCCCTATGTTCGCATACTTGCCGTTCAACAGCAGGTCGTTTAAGTGGCGAGTAGCAGTAGAGGCCATAAGTCAATCGACAAGGCTTGAGGTCAGGGATATACAATTAGCACAGTCACCGGAGGAATTAGAATGAGCCGTGCGCTGCCCCCTGTTCCTAAAGACGTTCCGCGTTCGGTACAGCAGTTCCTTAGTGCGGTGCGCGAAACGGTGCAAATACAATCGGGCATGGGTCGAGGTAATTCACTCGACCGCGCTGTTACGTTCCGCGACTTGCAGAAGTCTATCGGCACAACTGACATGCGTATGCTGGCTACCAAAACCGAGTCGGGGTCGATTACGGCGTTTAATGATCCAATGCCAACAAGACCTACAGGCTTTGCAGCATTTGGCATGTTCAACATGGTGGGGCTTGAGTGGGATAGACCAAAGGCTAGCTGGTATGCGCTAACTGAGATTTACCGTGTTGATGTGACAGGTGTCGTGGGAGCAACGCCTGTATTTGCTGACGCGTTGTTTGTCGGCTCATCGGCTACGGGGTTCTTCTCAGATATGGTAGAGCCTGCAAAGTCATTTGTTTATTGGGCGCGCCATGTAAACCGTGACTTCCAAGCGGGTGATGTAAGCTCGCCAGAAGGTACGAAGGCTAGTACGTCCGAGACACCAGAGCAGGTGCTTGTTAAATACAGCGAAGAGATCGCGGCAGGTGAAAACTTTAAGTGGTTACGCAGCGACTTGAGCATAATGGACACCATAAACCGCACATTGCAAGGCAGCTCGTTAGGCGACTCAGGTCTAGGCAAGCTACTGGCTAACAGCTCGTCACTTAGCGACTTGCTGGCAGAGCAGGCAATGGGTGAAGCTATATCAAAGCACGTCCAAAGCGAGAACTTACAGTTACAGCTTGCAAAGAACTACGCAAGGCTATCGGGCGGCATACATGCAGCAGTGAATGCAGATGAAGCATACGTGTTACGCATTCAGGAAATGGAATCACGTTGGGAAAATGACTTAGGCAAAATCATTAACGCGAACATTAGCAGCTTTGAAACAACGCTTGTTAGTGAGCGCGGGGCAATAGCCGAGGCCATACGCAACTACACTGTTGATTATGATGGTACAGGCGTAACGCTACAGGAGTTATCGAGTGTTGCAGCCTCTGCGGACAAGGGCTACAAGGCACAGTGGGGTGTCAAAACTAAGGTTGGTGACTTACAGGGCGGTGTCGGTTTTCTCAATGATGGCCTAAAAACAAGCTTCATTGTCGATGCCCAGACATTTGCGGTTACGGGCGGTAACGATAAGTTGTTCCCGTTCATCATTAAGAATGGCAAAACAGTAATCGACACGGCACTAATACAGAGCGCCGAGATATATAACCTACTGGCGGCTAACATCGTCGCAGAGCGTGTGAAAGTGGGCGTGTCGTTCTCATCCCCAATCATAAAAGGTGGGTCGATTGATGGCGCATCGCTAACGGTTGGCAATGGGTTCTCAGTAGATAGCAAGGGCATTATGCGGTCTGTCGATGGGTTTTTTGATGGCAACATTAAGGCTAAGTCGGGAACGCTTGAGAACGTCCGTATTGGTGAAACATGCACTATCGAAGGTACGTTGTTCGCCAAAAACATTGAGGGGGATATTGTTGACCGTGCTGTAGTTGTGGTTAAGAAACCTTATCCAGTAGGGGCCAGCCAGCGGTTCACACTTATTGAGGGCGTAATAACAGCAGGCCAGATGGGTGCTACGGCAGAACGGGTACTTGTGGTTAGTGGTATTGCGCTAGACCACCAAGACGGCGGGGGTTCGTCTAGTAACTTTGAGGTTCACCTGCTACTTAACGGTTCAGTCGAGCAACGGTTCAGCTCACACAACGCCAGAGAAGAGGGGTCGGTAACGGTTCAACTGGGTTGCAAGATACCAGTTAGCGCCGCTGAGCACTCGTTCGAGGTCGTGTTAATCCCGGGGGTTAACGACAACATATTAGTACAAGAGTCTGCAATTGTGGCAGATGTATTTAAAACAGGTTCGACGCTTAAACGTGTCGGTGGCCTTCATTTCTAGGAATAATAATGAGCAGATGGTACAGAACGGGTGTAGTAACCCTAACGAAAGATAGCGACAAAGTAATAGGTGTGGGCACATATTGGGAAACAGCGGCTAACAAGCCAGCTGAGGGCGATATGTTCGTGTTAGACAACCGAGTGTACGAAGTGATGGAAGTTGTTGACGACTCTACGATAGTTATTGATAAGCCTTACAACTTAGCTACTAAAGTGAGTGCACCATATGGTATTATGCGTAGTGTGTCAGCAACCACAAACACTCGACTTGCAGCACAAGTCAGTGACACATTAGAGAAGTTAGGTAATCGCGTTACCACCTCTACTACAGCCCCAAGTGCGGGGCAGGGTAAAGATGGTGACATATGGATTGTCGCAGCTCCCTAATGGAAATCCGCAATGTCGGCTATAAAAATAAACGGTACTTGGCAACGAGTATCGGCAATAAAAATAAAGAAAGGGGGCGTGTGGGCAGACCACACAGCCCTTTACGCTAGGCTTGAAGGTGCGTGGCACTTAATCGACTTGGGCGCAGAGGCTAAAGGCCCCGCGTACCATGTATGGAAAGCGTATGCTGATGATGCTTATGGCGTTGGCATTAGCCTTGATCCAACTGATAAGAAATATCTAGGTTTTGCCACAGGCCAAACGGTTGCAGAGCCGAACTTGTCTGACCCAACTATATTTGATTGGTCATTAATCAAAGGTAAAGATGGTGTCGATGGCACAGATGTAGATGAATCAGTCCTCAATGATATTCTCAATAAACAGGATAAGTTCCCAACGCTGGTAACAGATGCTGAGGGGCGTATCAACACCGCTGTAGAGGCACAGAAAAAAGCAATTGGTGTACTGGACACGCATCTAAAAGCAACGGACGTGGCATTCAAGGCCGCTGATGCAAAGCTCACAACAGGTTTGGCAGGCGCTAAGACCTCAATTGACTCCACAATAGTTGAGCTGGGCGGTGTTAAAGATGGGGTCACAGGGCTAACGGCGCTAACAAGCGGCCATGAGTCTAAAATTGTTGACCTAGAAAAGTCGTCTACCACTCAGGCGCAAAAGGTTAAGATCCTCGAAACGAGTGATGGCAACAGTAAGTCACGTATCGCATCGCTTGAAACCACAACAGGTAAAACGGCTACGCAGCTAAACAGCTTAGGAGTGTGGGATGGCCTCAACTTCTCGACGATTACAGAGGTCAAGGAGGCGAGTTCGTCACATGCTAAAAGTATCGCAGAACTCGAAACCTCAGATGGCGCAACAACTAGCCGTGTCACAAAACTTGAAGAAACAGACGCAACTCACGCAACCCGTTTAACCGGTGTCGAAACTTCTGCGGCGGACTCCAAGAGCAAAGTAGCCACACTCGAAACAACAACAGCGGCGCAGGCCAAGCGTATTTCAACGGTTGAAACGAAGGGCACAGCTACGGAAAGTAAGGTTTCGGCGCTAGAGGCCACAACCGAAGAAACGGCTTTACGTGTCACAGGTGTTGAGACAAACGCTACGTTACTAGATGGCAAAGTATCTACGGCACAAAAAGCAGCAGATGCAGCCGATGCTAAAGCCGTGGCCGCAGGTAAAAGCGTCACAACGGTGTCTAACCGTGTTGGCACATTAGAAAAAACAGGTGTCGATAATGCTAGTCGCTTAACAAACGTAGAAACAAAATCAACGACAGCGGTTACGAACGCAGCTACAGCGCAGGCTAAAGCTGACAAGGGTGTACTGGATGCCGCAGCAGCGCAGGCTAAAGCGAATAAAGGTGTAGCGGATGCCGCAGCCGCAGGGCTAACAGCAGGAAAAGGTGTAGCAGACGCGGCAGCAGCAAAACTAATAGCGGACAAGGGTGTAGCAGATGCTAAAGCCGCTAAAGCAGCAGCAGATGCGGCACAAGGCACAGCTGATACGGCCACTGAGACAATAACTACTGTCACAAATCGCGTAGGTACGTTGGAAGAAACGAGCCTAGATAGCGCAAGCCGTTTAACGAATGTCGAAACAACATCAAGCACCGCTGTCACCAATGCCGCAACAGCACAAGCTACAGCAAACAAAGGTGTAACGAACGCAGCGGCGGCCAAGCTTGCAGCGGATAAAGGTATCGCGGACGCAGCAGCTGCAAAAGCAGTGGCGGATAAAGCGGTACTGTCGTTTACTACCGTGAACAACCGTGTAGCTACCCTAGAAGAAACCAGCCTAGACAGTGCATCAAGACTGTCTACAGTCGAAACAGTATCGAGTACAGCAGTAGCGGACGCAGCAGCAGCCCAGCTTGAAGCCGAAAAAGGTGTGGCAAACGCAGCAGCAGCGCAAACTAAAGCTGACAAAGGTGTGGCAGATGCAGCCGCCGCGCAGCTCAAAGCGAATACAGGTGTTACAAACTCAGCAGCCGCGCAAGCGACAGCCGCTAAAGGTGTGGCCGATGCAGCAGCCGCTAAACTTGCAGCAGACAAAGGTATTGCCGATGCCAAAGCAGCGAAAGCAGCAGCTGATGCTAATGCTTTATTAGTGACTACGGTTACTAACCGCGTAGGAACGTTGGAGGCTACCAGCCTTGACAGCGCAAAACGGATCACAACGGTTGAGACCACATCAACCACCGCTGTTGAGAATGCAGCCACAGCTCAGGCAAAAGCAGACTTAGGTGTCAAGAACGCGGCAACTGCTCAAGCACAGGCAAACAAAGGTGTAACGAACGCAGCAGCAGCACAAACTAAAGCAGACAAAGGTGTAACTGATGCAGCAGCCGCTAAACTTGCAGCGGATAAAGGTATTGCTGATGCTAAGGCCGCTAAAGCGGTGGCAGATGCGGCAACGGTTACGCTAACTACTGTTAATAACCGTGTTGGCACACTTGAAGAAACTAGCCTAGACAGTGCATCGAGACTGTCAACAGTCGAAACAACATCTAATACCGCAGTAACAAACGCAGCAACGGCTCAGGCCAAAGCGGATAAAGGCGTACTAGATGCAGCCGCAGCGCAAACTAAAGCAGACTTAGGTGTCAAGAACGCAGCAGCAGCGAAGGTTCAGGCGGATAAGGGTGTATCAGGTTCAGCAGTGGCACAGGCCAAAGCGGATAAAGGCGTAGCAGATGCAGCAGCCGCTAAGTTGGCCGCTGATAAAGGTATAGCTGATGCTAAGGCCGCTAAACTTGCGGCAGATGCAGCCCAAAGTACAGCGGATGCAGCTGTTGAGTCTGTAACAACGGTAACGAACCGCGTATCTACGCTAGAGGAAACCAGCCTAGAAAGTGCGTCAAGGCTAACAACGGTTGAAACAACATCTAACACCGCAGTAACAAACGCAGCAACGGCTCAGGCCAAAGCTGATTTAGGTGTCAAGAACGCAGCGACAGCCCAGACACAGGCAAACAAAGGTGTAACGAACGCAGCAACCGCGCAAACTCAGGCAAACAAAGGCGTAACAAACGCGGCAGCGGCACAAACTAAAGCGGATAAAGGCGTTGCTGACGCAGCAGCCGCTAAAGCCGCAGCAGATGCAGCGCAGGGCACAGCGGACGAGGCCACAGCTACACTAACCACCGTTACTAACCGTGTCGGTACGCTAGAGGCTACAAGTCTTGATAGTGCGAAACGGATCACAACTGTTGAAACAACGTCTAACACCGCAGTAACAAACGCAGCTACGGCTCAGGCTAAAGCTGACAAGGGCGTACTGGATGCAGCAGCAGCACAGGCTAAAGCTGATTTAGGTGTTAAGAACGCAGCGACAGCCCAAACTAAAGCAAACGCAGGTGTCACAAACGCAGCAGCGGCTAAAGTGGCGGGCGACAAGGGTATTGCAGACGCAGCAGCAGCTAAACTTATAGCGGACAAGGGCGTAGCAGATGCTAAAGCGGCTAAAGCAGCAGCAGACGCAGCAGCGTTATCGGCTACTACGGTTGCGAACCGTGTCAGCACTCTTGAGGAAACGGGGCTTGAAAGCGCGAAAAGGTTAACAACAGTCGAAACAACATCGACTTCGGCAGTTAGCGCAGCAGCAGCAGCACAGGCAGCGGCTGATAAAGGCATTCTGGATGCGGCGGCAGCACAGGCCAAAGCAAACACGGGTGTTTCTAATGCAGCAGCGGCACAAACTCAGGCAAACAAAGGCGTAACGAACGCGTCTACAGCCCAAACTCAAGCTAATAAAGGTGTCACTAATGCAGCTACAGCGCAGGCTAAAGCCGATTTAGGTGTCAAGAACGCAGCAACAGCTCAGGCGGCAGCCACCGCAGCCAAAGCCGTAGCGGATGCGGCCACAGCTACGATCACAACAGTAACGAACCGTGTCGGTACACTTGAAGAGACTAGTTTAGAAAGCGCAAAAAGGCTTACAACGGTTGAAACTACGTCAACAACAGCGGTAGCAGATGCGGCAGCAGCACAGGCCAAAGCTGATAAAGGCGTGTTAGATGCAGCAGCGGCACAGGCCAAAGCTGATAAAGGTGTATTAGACGCAGCGGCAGCCCAAACTAAGGCAAATGCGGGTGTCACAAATGCAGCCGCAGCTAAAGTCGCGGGGGATAAAGGTATCGCAGACGCAGCCGCTGCAAAACTAGTAGCTGATAAAGGCGTAGCAGACGCAGCAGCAGCGCAGGCCAAGGCTAACAAGGCAGCTACCGACCTAGTAACGGTCACGAACCGAGTTACGGCCACCGAAAAAACGGATGCGGCTCATGCGTTAAGACTCACGGCAGTCGAAACGAAGTCAAATACTACGTCAAGCAAGGTTACAGTCCTAGAAAAGACAACGAGTGACAGTGCTACGCGTATTGAGGCAGTAAACACGCAGCGCGGTAAAGATATTGCAGCGTCTACGTCTACAGCAAAGACCTACACAGACCAAATCACCGGTGCAATTAAAGCTGAACGTGTAATCAAGGCCGATGCTAACGGTAAAGTGTCGGGCGTACACATGATTGCTACGGGCAGTGGTGCGGATGCGGGCGGTAAGCTCTATTTCCAAGCCGATGAGATTGCTATTGTGCCGCCAAGCTGGAACGGTATTACTGAGCTGGATAAAACAAAGTTCCCGTTTTACTTCTCAGAAGATAGAAACTCAATGTACTTGGATGAGGCAACCATTAAAAAACTGTCTGCCGAGATAATTGACTCAGGGCGACTAGTGGTAGATGGCCTAAGCCTTATGACCAAAGACCTGTCACTCCCTGCGGGTTCAATCACTGGCGACATGCTTGATGCATCGTTCAAAGATGGCTTGGTGCGTGTCAACCCAAATGGTGCGGTGCTAGGTGGTACAGTATCAAAAGAGGTTCGTGGCGTAGCGTATGGCACAAGTCTTAAACTTCCTGCGCTTAAGTCAGGCGGTAACGTTCATACGATCAACGCACGTATTGTGGCACCAAATGGCAACGACCGTATTTCAGGCCATATCAACATTTCACTGTTTGTAAATGGTGCAGCCTTAAAGTTCAACGATGGGTTTGTTGTTAAGAAAGTTGAAATCGAGATTGAGAAAAAGCTAGTCGGTGGTCCTTCGCAGTATTACGTGTATGTGTCGTCAGTTAACTTCTCAGAGCAGATAATAACGCCTGCTAGAGTCTCAGGCACAGATTATGTGTATGAAATGCGTGTTGTTGGTGTCCATGTGAATGATACATCATATGCCGCACAGTATTCGTTGTCGTTCTCCGCGTCAGAGCCTGTTAAATCAAGCGGTGGCTTCATAACCGATGTTAATTGGGATGAAGTAAAGAGCAAACCAGCACAGGCTACGCGTTGGCCTTCATGGGGTGAAGTTGGGGGCAAACCAGCATTAGCACTGGCTAATCAGGTGCTAACGAACGTACCTGCGGGCGCTAAGTTCACAGATACCAATACACATCGCGCAATTAGTGACAGCGTAGCCACAGTTAACGCGGGTATCTCTGCCAGCCTAACAGCGGTTAAAACAGCATACGACAGAGGCACTTCGGCACTTAACGTCGCTAATACGAAACTAGCGGCAACAGCTACGGCAGTTGACTCAGCTAAACTTGGCGGCCAAGCAGGTAGCTTTTATGCAAAGGCCAGTCAGGTGCTAACAAACGTACCAGCAGGCGCTAAGTTCACAGACACCAATACCCATCGTGGCATTAGTGACAGCGTAGCCACAGTTGATGCGGGTATCTCTGCTAGCTTAACAGCGGTTAAAACAGCTTATGACAAAGGTGTCGACGCAAGAGCTAGAGCGGATAGTGCGTATAACTTAGCTAATGGCAAGTTGGGCGCGGGTTCTAAGGCAGTTGACTCTGCTAAGTTGGAGGGCAGAGCAGCATCTTCATTCGCCAATGCTAGCCACACTCATGCGGGGCATGACGTAGTTACAATAGGCCACCGCCTATCCGTAGATAGCGATGGTAAAATCAGGGCTAACCACACTGATTTTCGACGAGCAGGCATGTATGGCATCTATGATGCAGTGCGAATTGGTCATATATGGTCGATGGGCAGCCAGTACCAGATTGAGCCAAAGGGTCTGAACTTCGGCAACCTGTATGGCCTAGCCTATAAACACACAAATAATGCTACAGGCGGCACAATGGCTGGCGGGCACCAAATGGTGTGGGTTTCAAACGGAACGCCAAGGGCAGCTATGGGCGAATCAGGGCTGTGGTCGGCAACGGGCGTTACTGCGGTGGGCACAATACAGGGCGTAAAACTTGTAGCTAAGTCCACTGCGGATGAGGCGCAAATAGACCTCTTCTCGTCCAACAACCGATATGCCCGTATGTTCTACAGAGGCAGTGATGCTAACTTCGGTGTGTATATGGCCGATGCTAAAGGTACATTGGAAACGCGCGTCCGATGGGCAGGTAACTCGCGTGTTTGGGAGTTCTCTGACCCAGTTAAGGCTAAGGCGTCGAATGGTACTATCTCTCGCGTACTAACACACGATGACTTCTTGCCTGCGAACCCGCCAGCTGGCCTAGAGAATACAATAACTGCTAACTGGATTGGGGCGGGGGCAATCAATGCTAAGCAC
The DNA here is from genome assembly GCF_014164175.1 of Pseudoalteromonas sp. SG44-5. Classification (NCBI taxonomy): domain Bacteria; kingdom Pseudomonadati; phylum Pseudomonadota; class Gammaproteobacteria; order Alteromonadales; family Pseudoalteromonadaceae; genus Pseudoalteromonas; species Pseudoalteromonas sp. SG44-5. The sequence goes on from NZ_JACJES010000016.1 coordinate 25,542, forward strand.
CTACAGGTCAGCAGCTTAGTCAACACAGGTGGAAAATACACAAGCTTCAAAGTAGCTCCTGAGGCTGAGCGTCCTATATCACTGTCAAATACCGACGCAGCAGGCAATGAAATTGACCCAATATTCTATGTAGACACTAAGGGTAATGGTTATTTTAAAGGCAAGCTATCGAAAGGCACTGTAGATATCGAGTCTATACAGGATGAAGCTCGCAGACAGATAAACCCGTACTACTTGGGCACAGTCACAGGAGGTAGCCAGCTCGCACCGGTGGGTGCTATGGCCTCAGGCGCGGCGTTTTCTATCCCTGCGATAACGGTACTTGGGGGTAAGGTCAACCTCTCGTGGAACTTGGGCGCGTCGAAAACCATAAGGTCAACATCGGGTAGCCCAAACTACACCACCCCCGTATGGCGTGTTCAGGTGTTCCGTGGTAATGCGGCGGGTGCATTAATATTTGATAAGAATTACACGGGAACAGCTAGAAACGTACAAGACAGAGAACCTGGCATGAGTCGGTTCTGGGATAGTGAATACAGCATACATATTGAAGACCAATTCAGCGACAAAAATGCAATGAAGTCCCAAAACTACACTATCAAAGTCATGCGTGTTTCGGGCACACCTACGTCGCTTAATAGAAGGCGTTTTGCGGGTAACTCCCCTGCGTTCAAGCCCATCGAAATGGCGTATGAGTACAAGTTACTGTACTTCGCACCATCGGGTACGGGCTGGGGCAATATTGTACTTTCAGCGCCCTATGATGACTATGAGTTCTTAGCCATTGCGGGTTCTGATACGAGTGGCGCGTGGATGGGGGCAACGCTGTTACCAACGCACATGATAACGGAGGATGCGGGCATTTTCAGCTCAAAGCATTTCATGCTACAGGGTATGGGGTATGATAGTTTCTGGCGAGCACGAATGCTGAGTAAGCATACAATACAGGTGCAAGATACGAACAGTTTAGTTCATCGTATCTGGGGCGTAAAAATGGTAGAGAAGGTGTAGAAATGAATGTAGTAGGTAGTATCCCAACAGAGGATGAGGAATTTACAGTAGCTTATGTGGATAAGGCCACATGTCGTAAAGTCCAAGTGTGGCCTGTGCCCGAGGACTTAGAGAACTGGCACGAGGTTGATTTTGACCCACAGGCTGAGTACATGGGGAAGTGGTACAATCCTGATAGTGGCTCATGGTTTTCGGACACCGAGGTTGAGCGACTTAAAGTAGTGGCTGCCCGCAAGAGGGCATATGCTACAACAACAGACCCTCTGTTCATGGAGTGGCAGTATGACCAAACACCAGAGTCAAAGGCCGCGTGGGTTGAGGCCGTCGCTAAAGTAAAGCTGGACTTCCCCTTCAAACAACAATAGTAGTGTTACTACTTTATAGCCAAGTAGTAACACGCTATACTAACGGCTCATCACCATAGGAGACAAAATATGTTCACAGCAGCATTCACCGACCCACAGGGTACTGCATACAAAGCCGCCGTTTGCCAAGTGCTACAGGCCAGCTTTACGGAAAACAAGAGCGAAACGTTTGAGTTCGACATTGCGACAAGTGCAGGTGCAGTGGCAAGTGGTTCATCTAGTTTTTCACTAAACTACCGCATGGGCTACTGGCCTACGCAAGTGGCAAAGGATGCAGGCACACCGCCGTATACTTTGATCGACAGTAATACATTTTCACAGGACTTCGCTGATTACTCGCTAGATGCAGAAACATACGCGGGCTTAACAGCAGAGGGCGCAGCTGAGTTGCATTGTAAAACAGAAATCATGGGGGTATCGGTGTGAACGACGAACAACAAAAATCAGTAGAGTTGATCCGATTAAAGGCGCGACTGTTTGACATGCAAGAAGAGTCGCAAGGCTTAACAGAAGTATTGAGCGCAATTGCTAAGCGTGTTGGTTTCACAGGCCAAAGTTTATCTGCGCTGATCGAAGCTGTACCTGTAATCGAAGTCGCCGAAAGTGAGTAAGTTTGCGGCGTTCGTTATCTCGCGGCTTGTGACAACAGAGCTACTTGTAAAGCTTATGTTGTTCGCGTCCGAAAAGCTGGTCAAGAGCACCAAGGCTGAATGGGATGATGAGCTACACGCTATCGTAAAAGACGCGCTCACAAAGTAGTAGAAGAATAACAAAAGCCCCCGCCAATATAGGTGGGGCTTTTTTATGCCAATTTTATAGACACTAAGATCCCTGTCCTCTATCCTAGTCGGTGGGGGGTAAACTTGTCAGGAGCATGACATATGAGTGATTTAGATTTACCCAAAGGTGTGACGCTGCATAGGGGTAAAATCCGTATTGCATTCAGGCCACCACATGAAAAAGTACAATGGAAAAGGTCGCTAGGCATTCCAGCAACAAAGGCCAACATAAAGGCCGCTGAGCAAATGTTAAACTCGATTAGGCGTGACATAAGCTTAGGCCAGTTTAACCTAGCCGACTACTTCCCGAATGACCCCAGTCTAAAGAAAGAGCAGCATATGCTTTCACATATGCTAGACGAGCACTTTCTAAAGGCTAAAGCTGGGCTGGTAAAAGGCTCAACAATTGACGCATATAAAAGGCATGCAGACCTTATTATTAGAGCAATTGGGGACGTTGACGTCGCAAACGTAGATGTTAAGGCTGCTAAGCATATAAGAGAGGCAATAATTAGTAGCTCACCATCGGATTATACAGCGTCACTTCGTTTGTGGATAGTCCGCGTTACCGTGCGCCGCGCAGTACGTGAGCTAGACCTTAAAACAGACCCGTTCGGCTCGTTCCTTGATACGGTTGAACGAAAGTCTAAAGCACTGAAAATAGGTGAACGGGCAACAGACGTGTTGAACACCGATGAAGTATTTACCATTGGTGAGTCTGAGAAAATAGTTAATGCTTGCCGTTCAGAAAATAACAAGCGGCTCGTGACATTCCTTTTTTGGTCAGGATTAAGACCAGGCGAGGCCGCAGCACTAAGGAGAGAGGACGTATGTCTACCATATATCACTGTGAGGCACACTTTAACACAAAGGGGCGAGGTACAGACACCGAAGACTGGCCGAGAGAGGAAGATCTACCTTCCATCTTCCGCGAGATTGGTCTTAGAACGACAATTGCAAACGCACGATTTCGAGAGGGTCTGGACAACGGGAAAAGGCAAGCCGTACCACACAGCAACGTTATTCAGTTCAAAGCACTGGCGCAAAATTCTTGAGAGAGCTGGTATAATGTATAGACGCCCTTACATGACGCGACATAGCTTTGCCAGTTGGATGCTCAAAGCTGGTGAACCTGAGAGTGCAGTTGCAAATCATTTAGGGCATAATGACGTTACTATGGTGCGGAAGGTTTATGGTAAGTTCATCCCCGATTCAAAGCCGGTTTGGACCCTCGATGACCCCGCAAAAATTGATACCTTAAAAAGATCAATGATTACAACATCTTAAGTGCTTGGCACTTAAAAGCAAGAATTTATAGGGCCATAATGCTCACTGCGGTATATAAAAGTAAGAAAAAAGCGGATAGCTTCTTATTTGTTGAAAAAAGAGATGATTTTACTAAAGTTCCGGAACCTTTAATGGCTATGTTTGGTCAACCTAAATATGTGATGCTGATAAACCTAGCAAAACGTGCGATGTTAGGCACAGCTGATTTAGAAACCGTAAAAGCAGCATTGACAGAAAAAGGGTATTATTTACAAATACCGCCTCCGCAGGAGAATCTGTTAAGCCAATTACGAAAAGAAAACGGAGCCGATAATGATTAAAAAATTAGCCATGATTTTATGTGGAGTATGTTTAAGCACATCTGTAATGGCAAAAACACAAGCTGAATTTCAAACATATTTAGACGCTTTAAAGCAAGAAGCAATTGCAAAGGGTTACGACAGCCAGCTTATTGATCAAGCCTTTGCTGGTGCAAGCTATAAAGAAAAAATAGTATCTGCAGATAAAAATCAGCCAGAAGTTAAAGAAACGCTCGAAACCTATTTACCTAAACGCGTACCGCAATGGAAAATTGATCGCGCCCGTAAATTATACGCCGAAAACCAAGACGTGCTAGAAAAAGTAGCTAAAGACTTTGGCGTGCAAGCGCGCTTTATTGTGGCTATTTGGGGCCTTGAAAGTAACTTTGGTGCTATACAAGGTGGCCATAATGTAATTTCATCGCTCGTTACGCTCGCATTCGATGGTCGTCGCGAAACCATGTATAAAAAACAGCTTTGGGCTGCGCTTGATATTTTAAAGTCAGGGCACATTACCCTTGATAAGTTTAAAGGCTCTTGGGCAGGTGCTATGGGGCAAACGCAATTTATGCCTACCTCATTTAACGCTTACGCGGTTGACTATAATAACGATGGTCGCAAAGATATTTGGACTACCAAAGAAGATGCATTCGCCTCTATTGCTAATTACTTAAAGCAAGAAGGCTGGAACGACTCGCTTACATGGGGTCGTCAGGTTAAGTTACCAGAAAACTTTGATAGTAAATACGTGCTAGTGCGCGGTACTAAAACGCGTAAACAATGGTTAGAGTTTTGGAATGACTCAGAGCGCTCATTAGCTGAATGGCAAGCACTAGGTGTACGCCGTGCAGATGGTAGTGATCTGCCAAATGTAGATGTACGAGCAGCGTTGGTAATGCCAGATGATATAAATGGTCGTATGTACTTAGCCTACGATAACTATAAAGTATTTATGCACTGGAATCGCTCGTATTACTTTGCTACCAGTGTAGGTTATTTGTCAGACAGAATTGGCTATCCAAAAATATAATACAGATTAAATAAGTATCTAAAAAAAGCCGCAATTGCGGCTTTTTTTGAATTTTGGGTTTTACTTACTCTTTTTTAAATATTTTATCTTTTAAATCAATTACCTTACCGATACCAGATCCTAACTTCATTAGCTTATTAAGCTGCTCAGGGGTTAAACGCTGTAATTCAGATGACCATTTAGTCACTGTTTCAAGCAGGTTATGAATTTCGCCCATTTGTTTTTGTGCGTAAAGTTCATCTTCGTTGCTTGCAGTATCTAATAGATTATCGCGCAGTAAGCTTAGAGTAGGCTCTACTTCGCGTTTTTTACGTTCTTCGAACACCCGGTTAGCCATATCCCAAATATCACCCGCAGGGGCATAATATTCTTTTCTGTCGCCAGGAATATGTTGTACTTTAATAAGCTGCCACGATTGCAGCTCTTTAATGCCCATACTAACATTGCCGCGTGAAATACTGAGGGATTCTGCAATTTGGTTCGCGGTCATCGGATTTTTAGTAATAATCAATAAGCCACACATTTGTCCAATAGTACGATTGAATCCCCAGCGGCTACCCATTTCACCACAGTGCATTACAAAGGAAAAATTTTTGTCGGATAAACTCATAACTTCTTAATTTTTAGTAATTTCAGAAACTAATGCTAGCACGCTTATTGAGTATGGCAAGATTTTACAGCGAGTTAAGTAATTACTGTCAGACTAAAGTTTGATTTAGATTAATAATCACTCAGCTATATTGGTTTAAGTTGTAACGGGTATAAAGCAATGAAGTTTATTTTTAATACACATTAATACTTATTTTATAGGTATTACTTAAACGATGGAATGATTATGAAAGCTGCAATTAATAATGAATTTAAAGGTAAATTACAAATAATAGACATGCCTATCCCAGAGGTTGGCATAAATGATGTATTGGTAAAAATAGCGGCCTGTGGGGTGTGTCATACCGATTTACATGCATGTCATGGCGATTGGCCTGTTGCGCCTAAAATGCCTTTAGTGCCAGGCCACGAAGGCGTAGGTGTAATTGAAAAGGTCGGTAGCAATATTAAACACCTAGAAGTAGGCGATCGCGTTGGTGTGCCTTGGCTTTACAGTGCCTGTGGGCATTGTGAGTTTTGCTTAGATGGCAGAGAAACCCTGTGTTTGTCACAGCATAATACCGGCTACTCTATAGATGGTAGTTACGCCGAATATTGTTTAGCACACGGTGACTACGTGGTAAAAATACCCGAAGGGCTTGGCTTTTCAGAAGCCGCGCCATTATTTTGCGCTGGAGTAACCACGTATAAAGCACTTAAAGTATCGGGAGCTAAACCCGGGCAATGGGTGGCTATTGTGGGAGTGGGCGGTCTTGGGCACTTAGCTGTACAGTATGCTAAAGCAATGGGGTTTAATGTTATAGCGGTTGATACCGGCAAAGAAAAACTCGCGCTGGCCAAAGAGCTTGGCGCAGATATTACCCTCGACTTTAAAGAAGTGGTTCCAAGCGAAGCCATTTTTGAACAAGTAGGCGGCGCGCATGCAGTTGTATGTACTGCAGTTTCAAAGCCTGGTTTTGAGCAAGCTTATAAAAGTGTACGTCGTGGCGGTAAGTGTGTGTTAGTGGGTTTACCGCCAGAGGATATGCCATTACCTATTTTTGACACAGTATTAAATGGTGTGTCAGTTGTGGGCTCTATTGTAGGTACTCGAAAAGATTTACAAGAGTGCTTAGAATTTGCAGCACAAGGTAAAGTAAAAGCAATTATTGAAGAAAAACGCTTAGAGGATATTAACGAAATTTTTGATGATATGCTCAAAGGCGAAATTAACGGCCGTATAGTTGTTACTATCTGATCTAAATTAAGCATTCATCAAACACAAAAAAGCACGGTTTCTAAATTAGAAAACCGTGCTTTTTAAGTATTTAACTAGTTAAAGTGTGTAGCTAAAGCTTAATTTAGCATTGCGCTCTTGCCCAGGCATACCGCCTAAAAACATGGCTTTAGAGTAATAACGCTTATTAAATAAATTATTAAGATTTAGCTGCATATGCCATTTATCAGTTGTGTACGAAATGGCAGTGTCATAAATTGTATAGCTAGGTACATAACCATCCGGAATCGAAAACGAGCTAGAGTTAGTGCTGCGGTTATCTACAAAAGTAATACCGCCGCTAATATTTACCGCCTCTGGTAAATTAAACATGTTTGCGTAGTAAGTTACCCAAGTGCTTGCAGTTACATAGGGCACGCCTTTTTGGCGAGTATCGAAACTGCTGCTATTAGGATTACTTTGATCACGTGCATCTTGGTATACGCCGTTGACGTTTATTTTCCATTTATCGTTTAAGTAAGCGTTTAAATCAAGCTCCACACCTTTGGTTTTTTCTTTACCATTATAAAAGCTTTCAACTACACCCTCTGCAGATACACCCGCTTCATAAAGAGGATTAGCATACTCTAAATTAGTTCGCGCGCTTTCAAATACCACAATAGACGCTAATAACTGATCGTCAAAGGCCTTAAAGCGAAATCCTAAATCGTTACTTAACGATTCAGAATCTTCTCTGTCGGCTTCGTTACCACTTACAGAGCCTAAAACACTGTAGGCTGTTCGCCCTTTAGAATGATTAACAAATATCGAGAAATCTTCAGTTGGTTGATAAGTTGCACCTAAATTATAGGTTAAACCACTGTCTGATGTATTTGCCTCAGGGGTTGGGTTTGCACGGCTTGAACTGTAGCGCTCATCTACACCTAAATGCTCGTAACTTTGTTTAATACGGTTATAGGCAACCCCAATACGTGTAGTAAGGGCTTCATTTATATAGCTTACATGTTGAATACCTAACCCCCAAGCTTGTACTTTTTTATTGTAGTCGCTGGTTTTAAGTGGGTCGTAATCGGCAAAGTTACCGGTTGGCCAGTTAGGCTCTCGTATATCGTAAATGTAGGGCAGTGTGCCTTGGTAAAGTAAGTTACCGTCGCTATCGTTAATCACTTTATCGGCATCATAAATAGAATATTGTTTAAAGCCAATATCTCTATCTTCATAATTAGCGTTTACTAATAACTCGTTGTCTATATCGGCTACTGAAAAGTCGTAACGCAAATCGGCAAAGTACTGCCATGACTTTTCGTCGGCCTCCACTTGGCGATACTCTTGGCGGCGTGCTGCAAACGGGTAAAGTACCCCGTCTTCAACTAGTGGCGCGCGCGGATCTTGGTTTATTACTCCACTGCGAGTTGAATACACGTAATTATAAGCCCCGGTTTGACGAGCAAAGCTTGAGGTGTAATTACGATACTGCAATTGTTGATTCAAAAATAAATCATCGGTAATAAAGTAGTTGTGGGTTAATTTAAAACGCAGCTCCTCACCTTCGTTATCTTTAGCCATAGGTGAAATAATACCATTAGTACCAAAGCTGTAAGGCGTTAAACCATCTGAAGACGATAATGAATTTGCAAGCTCAATGCGCTGCGCTTCAGATAATTGCAAGCCATTGCCAGACGGATCATTTACTAAATCAGCACCGGTTACTTGATCTGACGTTAGTCCATTTACCGAATTTGCATCGTAAATACGAATAGGGTGACCAATTGAATCCACTGCAATGGCATCTTTAATGTAAGCCGCGGAGAGCATAATATTTTGTTTGTTATCGAATACATATTTAAGCGAGGTATAAATTTCGTCGCGATCTTCTTTTAAGTCACGAAAGCCGGCACTTGAAGCTGTTTTAGCCATGACCCTGTAGGCTAAATTATCGGTTATAGCATTGGTGCTATCAATCGAAAGTGCATAACTATCCCACTGGCCAAGCTCTACGCCCACTTTATGTTTTTCGTTAAACTCAGGCTTTTTTTCAATTAGGTTTATTACGCCACCAGCGCTACCTATACCATATAAACCAGTAGCAGGGCCTTTTAGTACTTCAACCGATTCAACATTAGTAAGTGACCGAGTCGGGTTAAAGGTATTACCTAGCCCAGCACCGCCATACATACCGTCGTAGGTGTAATTGGCATCTAAGCCGCGAATAACTAAATTATCGCCAATACCGTAGTTATTGCCGGCTTGAGTTAAACCACTTACGTTGCGTACTAAATCTTGCAGGCTATTAACCCCTTGCGATTCAATAAGTTCACGGTCAATAATAACCACAGGAGCTGGGGTTTCCATTAACGACATGTTTGACTTAGTAGCTAGGCCAGAACTCATAACAACACGGTTTTGTTTTTCGTAAACGCTAATGCGCTCTATGTTGTCTTCAACTTTTATGTCATCGGCAAAGGCTAATTGTGCATTTAAACAAGCAAGGGTAAGTAAAGAATATTTAAAGTTATGCATATAATGGTAAGTATTCGTATTTAACAAGTTGCGCGAATGATAATGGTTATCGTTATATAAATAAATAAAAAGTTCAAAAAAAACTTTAATAACAATCTGTTTGCTGGTTTTTTAAGCGTGTTGAAATTGGCAAGCGTAACTTATGCTTTTTAAATGTACGATTAGCTTTTTCAGCCTAAGTTGGTCAGAGTTTCAGCTATTAATTGTTTAGGCATAAAAATTATTTAGACTTAAAATAAAGGCCCGCTATAAATTAAAAGCGGGCCTTATGTAGAGCTATCTAAAAAGAGTTACTAATTTTTGTAAACTACCCCTGCCTTCATTACAAAAGGAATGTGCTCAAGTGTTGCAATATTTTTAAGCGGATTGCCTTTTACTGCAATAATATCGGCTGCAAAGCCGGTTTTAAGTTGGCCTAACTGCTTATCCATTTTTAATAGCTTTGCGCTATTTACAGTAGATGCTTGAATTGCTTGCAGTTCAGTCATACCAAACTCAACCATGCGAGAAAACTGTTTAGCATTATCGCCATGCGGGTAAATAGCAGCATCGGTGCCAAATACCATGTTTACGCCGGCGTTCACTGCACGTTTAAAGCTATCACGCTGTACTTTAGATACTTGGCGTTCTTTATCTAGGTTTTCCTCATCTACGCCATTTTGCTCACCAAAACTCAGTGTATATTCGGTATTGTAAATATCCATTGAAAGCCAAGTACCATGATCTTTAGCTAATTTAATTGCCTCGTCATCTAAATAACTGGCATGCTCTACGCTATCAACACCGGCTTTAATTGCGGTTTTTATACCATCTGTACCATGAGCATGCGCGGCTACTGGTAAGTCGCGAAGGTGCGCTTCATCTACAATGGCTTTCATTTCTTCAAACGAGTACTGCTGTGCGCCCAATTTAGTCCCTTTTGAAAATACTCCCCCTGTGGCACAAAATTTAATGGCGTTGGCGCCGTATTTAATATTTTCGCGCACTTTAACGCGTACCGCCCATGGACCATCGGCAACGCCTTGCGAGGTATATTTAAGCTCAGGTGGCAAACGGTTGTTATCACAATGGCCGCCGGTAATACCTAAAGAGGGGCCTGCTGCCCAAATACGAGGGCCAATTATATCGCCTGCATTAATTCCATCTCGTACTGCAATTACGCTGTAACCTTCTGCGCCTACGTTGCGCACGGTAGTAAACCCAGCTTCAAGGGTTTTTTTCGCAAAGTACGCTGCTTTTACAGCCATACGCGGTACCGATTGTCCTACACGCTCACTGCGAGGTACCGTTGGATCGCTGGTTAAATGCACGTGCATGTCCATTAATCCTGGCATAAGTGTCAGTTCAGGCAGCTTAATATGTTCATCTCCTTTATTAAGCTTAGGCGTTTTATTGCTATCAATAGCGGTGATCACGCCATTATCTATGGTAATAAGGGGTGACTGTATTAACTTACCACTTTGAACATCAAGCATTGCCTTAGCAGATACATAAGTAACAGCATAGGCATTCATACTGTTTAAACATAAAAGTGCGATAGAAGCAGACAATAGTTGTTTTTTCATATTAGGGGGTCTTTTATTAGTATTTTAAATTAACTCGACTTTACCAAGCTAAGCACAAACTGCAAATAAATAGCGATGGCTGTTATCTATCGTAATTTCTTTATTTAGTTGATGTAACTACGCATACTCGATAAGTAAATTTTAACAAGGTATCAGCATGAAATTAATAAACTTGGCGGTTATAGCCAGTGGTGTACTGCTTGCTTTAAGTGGTTGCACTAATATAAATAAAAGTAAGCATGAAAGTAACACCACCAGTAGCCACGCGCAATTGAGCATGGCTAATACTGCCAAAGCAGTGGTGTCAGAGCTTTCAGCACAACAACAGCTTGATGTACTGGTAGCTCAATATTACGATGAATCGCTTATGTTTAGCCCTCTCAGTGCCACTTACAATGGCCGTAATGAGTTTAATAACCAATTTACGCCTGTTATTTCATCGGCTAGCCGTGATAAAAAAGCCGCTTTTTATAAAAAATATCAACAGCGCTTAACACTTATAGATAAAGAGCAGCTAGTAGGACAAGCATTATTAAGCTTTGAAGTATTAGCCCAAGACTTAGCGCTTAAGCTTGAAGGAATGCAATACCCAGATTATTTACTGCCAATTAATCAAATGGCAGGGGCACATAACACCTTTGCTGGTTTTGGCTCGGGACAAAGTGCACAACCTTTTAATACAGTTGAAGATTACAGCAACTTTTTAGCCCGAAGTGAGGGCTTTATTAACTGGCTTGTAAGTGTGCAAGAATCAATGGCGCAAGGCATAAAGATGGGCGTAGTATTACCAACGCCACTGGCTAAAAAGCTGCAACCACAATTTGCAGCCCATGTGGTAACTGACGCCGAAGACTCACTATTTTGGGGGCCAATTAATAACCTTCCAGAGTCGTTTACAGCGCAGCAAAAGCAACAAATTACAGCACAATATAGAAAATTGATTATAGAGCGTTTAGTACCTGCATATAACAGCATGAGCGAGTTTTTAGCTAATCAATATATTCCTAATAGCCGAGAAAGTGTTGGTTATAGCGATTTACCTAACGGTAAAGCGTGGTACGAATACCAAATTAAAAAACACACTACGCTTAGTTTATCTGCCAACGAAATTCATGATATTGGTTTAAGTGAAGTAGCGCGTATTTTATCGCAAATGAAAAAAGTAAAAGAAACAGTTGGCTTTAAAGGTGACTTATCTGCATTTTTTGACCACTTACGTGATTCAGACGAGTTTTACTACAACACGCCGCAAGAGTTAATAGCGGCATACGAAAACGTAAAACAAAAAATTGATGCGCGTTTGCCACTGCTTTTTAACATAGCACCAAAAGCGCCATACGTTGTAAAAGCGGTAGAAGCTTACAGAGCACAGTCGGCTGCGGGCGCATCTTATGCGTCTCCAGCACCAGATGGTTCTCGCCCAGGTGTTTTTTATATTAATACCTATAACTTAAAGGCTCAGGCTAAGTTTTTACTCGAAACATTATCGATTCACGAAGCAGCGCCTGGGCATCACTTTCAAATAGCATTACAGCAAGAAATAGAGGGCCTGCCAGATTTTCGTAAATTTGGTGGCTACACCGTATTTGCCGAAGGTTGGGCGTTGTACGCTGAAAGTTTAGGGAAAGAGCTTGGCTTATTTACCGACCCGTATATGTGGTATGGGCGTTTATCAGATGAGCAATTACGCGCTATGCGTTTAGTACTCGACACTGGTTTTCATGCAAAAGGCTGGACGCGTCAGCAAGGTATTGATTACATGCTAGCTAATTCGTCTATGGCTAAAAGTGATGTAATAGCCGAAGTTGAGCGTTACATAGCATGGCCAGGCCAAGCGCTGTCGTATAAATTAGGAGAGTTTAAAATTAGTGAGCTGCGCGACTACGCACATAAACAGCTAGGTAATAAGTTTGATATTAAAGCGTTTCACACGCAAATACTCATAGATGGCGCATTACCTATGCCAATTTTAGAACAGAAAATAAAGCGCTGGGTTAAATCAGTACAATAATGCTTAGGCAAAGCCCTTACCTGCAAGGTATTGGCTTTGCGCCATTTGCAGCAATACGGTAGAATGCGCGCTCTTTAGGGGCGCGAGTACATTATGTTTGATCAACAATTAGCAAATACACAATTTTGGCTTGAAAAAAGCCTAAGCGACATGAACCAAAATGAATGGGAAGCCATTTGTGACGGCTGCGGGAAATGCTGCTTAAATACCTTTATTGATAGCGAAGATGAAGATGAATTTACCGCCACCGATCAGCTACGCGAAGGTGAGCAGTTAATATTTACTAATATTGTGTGTCAGTATCTCGATAATAATACCTGTGGTTGTAGCGAATACGAAAATCGTCAAACGCTGGTACCATCTTGTGTAAAACTTACCAAAGAAAACCTCAAAGATATCTTTTTTATGCCACAAAGTTGCAGCTATCGCCGTTTGCACGAAGGGCGAGGGTTGGCCTCGTGGCATCCGCTGTTAAATAATGGCGACAAAACAAAAATGCATCAGCAGGGCATTTCGGTAAAAGACAAAACCGTAAAAGATTGCGACGTTAAGCTCGATGACTTTGACCTATATATTGCAGAGTGGCCAACCAAGGATAGTGATTAATGAGCGAGCAACAGGCTGTTATTGGTTTATTAAACCCCAAAAGCCCAACTAATGTGGGCGGTGTATTACGTGCTGCAGGTTGCTACGACGCACAGCAGGTGTTTTTTACCGGAAACCGTTATTTAAATGCACAAAAGTTTCATACCGATACAAAAAATGTGGTTGAGCGAATTTCACTAACTGCCACCGATAATTTAGAAAAAGTAAAGCCACAAGGTGCCACGGTTGTGGTTATTGAGCTAATTGAAGGTGCAACGCCACTGCCTGAGTTTACCCACCCAGAAAACGCATTTTATGTGTTTGGCCCAGAGGATGGCTCAGTGTCTAAAGACGTTTTAAAGTGGGCCGACGAAGTCGTGTATATTCCTACTATTGGCTGCATGAACCTCGCTGCCACTTGTAATGTGGTGCTATACGACCGTTTAGCAAAACTAGGCGGCGTAGAGAGCAGTGATACTACAATTATCAATTCGCGCGACACCAATAATAAAATGAAATGGGAAAAAGCATAGCGTTTTAGTCGCTGTGCAGCGTATTTTAAAACGACATAAATTCCCCGTAGTTAAGTGCAATCAGTAATAAGCCTCGTAAGGGGCTTGTATTTTTAAGTACACAATTTAAACAACACACCTTAATCTCCCCGTTCCTTCTAAGTTCATGAATAATCATAATTAAGCCTTTATTACTGTTTTAGCTTTTTTGTTGCTTGTAAGCTTTAATAACTAAGACATTTAGTTAAATATTTGCTAAAACTGTAGGTGCTAATAATAACAACTAAAAAAGGGCACTTATGTTTGGCTCGTTAAAATTTACCTCTAAGGTCACTATTGCTGCATCACTGGTATTAGTATTAGTACTTGGTGTTTTTACAATTAATAACTATGTATCTATGCGCAATCAAACCGAGCAGCAACTTGCTCTTGTACTGCAACAAAGTTCAGAATCTGTTTCGCAAAACATTGCTAATTGGCTAAACGACAAACTGGCAATTGTTATAGCCATAGCAAAAACGCACCAATCTAGTGACAGCAAGGCGCTTACCCTTACACAGCTTAATACCGCTGAGTTGGCCGGAAACTTTAAAAATACCTATATTGGTAAATCCAATGGCGTGTTTATATTAAACGATCAAAGCGTAGTATTGCCCGCTGATTTTATGCCACGTCTCGTCCTTGGTACAAGCTAGTAGAAAACAAAGAAAATACTGCCTTTACTACCCCTTATATAGATGTAACCAGCAATGAACTTACTATATCTGCGGTTGTGCCGATGCAGCAAAATGAGCAGTTTATTGGTGTAGCGGGCGCCGATATAGAAATGAGCATTATTACAAAAATTATTAACGATATAGATTTTTTAGGCTTAGGTTACGGCTTTTTAATTGACAGTAACGGCCAAGTGTTAAGCCACCCTAACAGAGCACTTAATTTAAAAAATACTACTGAGTTATTTGGTACCCACACTGCTTTGCAAAGCGAATTTACAGAGTATCAAGTGGCAGGGCAAAGTAAGCTTATATCGTATACAAAAATACGCGGTATAGAAAACGTTGACTGGTACTTAGGCGTGGTAATCGATAAAGATAAAGCCTTTGCTAGTGTATCGGCCTTTGGTAAAACGGCCGCTATATATATGCTTATTGGTATAGTTGTTATCATTATTATGATGCAACTATTATTGCGCTATTTAATGCGCCCAATGCAGCGATTAAACGACGCTATTAAAAACATTGCCCAAGGTGAAGGCGACCTAACGTGTAGATTAGAAGTTGAAAATGAAGACGAATTCGGCGAGTTAAGTCATTCTTTTAATTTATTCATTGAAAAAATACAGCACTCTATTGAGCAAGTAAAGCACACCACAGAGTCATTAGATGTGGCTATTTCGAGTTTAGTGGCGCAAACCGACTCAACATTATTAATGTACGAAGACCAAACTAAACGTACCGACAGTGTAGCTACCGCTATTAATCAGTTTTCTGCCACCGCAATGGAAATATCAAACAGTGCTGAGCGTGCCTCTAAGTTAGCTAAAAATGCCGATCAGCACTCAGCGCAAAACCAGCAAACACTCAGTAATAATGTGGCCAGTATTCATCAGTTATCAAAAAATATGGAACAGGCACAGCAAACTATTAATAGCTTAAACGTGCATACAGCCAGTATTGGCCAAGTGCTTGAGGTAATTAAAGGGGTAAGCGAGCAAACAAATTTACTGGCCCTTAACGCTGCAATAGAAGCTGCACGGGCTGGTGAAGCTGGGCGAGGTTTTGCTGTAGTTGCTGATGAAGTTCGTCAATTAGCGCACCGAACCCAGCAATCAACCCAAGAAATAGAAGACACCGTAAGCCAATTACAAAAAGGCTCTAATTTAGCGGTAGAACTAATGAAAACCAGTTTAAGCGACAGTGAAACAAGCGTGCAACAAGCCGATGCAGTAGGTGTTGTAATGCAGCAGATTATAGATGCAATACAAAAAATTAGCGATGCGAATCATGTTGTTGCTAGTGCTACCGATGAGCAAAATCAGGTTGTTAAGTCTCTCGATTCAGACATTCATAATATTAGTGAGCTTTCAATACAGGGCAAAGCTAATTTAAACCGTACCTTGGATGAATGCACCAAGCTTAAACAACAATTTAGCGATTTAGAGCGTATGGTTAAAAAGTTTAAAGTTTAAATTTTAAAAACAAACGCTAACAACAGTTTAGCTATTAATCATTATAGTATGTGTAAATGCTGGTGGCTTACATTAAGCGCGAGCTGTTAATACGGAGGAGCAAATGGCTCAAAGTAAACTTGTTTATGTACACGACCCTATGTGCAGTTGGTGCTGGGGTTATGCGCCAAGCTGGCTTAAGTTAAAAGCCGCTCTTGAGAGTAAACTAGTAGTTGAATACAAAGTTGGAGGGCTTGCTCCTGACAGCCAAGATCCCATGCCACAAAACATGCAAGATATGCTACAAAACACCTGGCATAAAATAGCAGCGCAATTGGGCACTGAGTTTAATTTTGATTTTTGGCGCAACTGCCAACCAAGGCGCTCAACGTACCCGGCGTGTAGAGCGGCGCTTATTGCGCGTAAAGCGGGCAAAGAAAGTGCAATGGTTGCAGCCATTCAGCAAGCTTACTATTTAAATGCTCAAAACCCCTCAGATGAAAGCACATTAATTAGCTTAGCCGAGCAAATAGGTTTAAATAAAGCGCAGTTTGCAAATAGGCTTCAATCAAAAGAGCTTAATGATGAGTTAATTGCAGAGCTTAATTATGTACATAGTTTGCCCATTCAGGGTTTTCCATCTTTAGTGCTTATAAATGACAATAAAGTGCACCCAATAGCAATAAACTACACCAACTGGCAAAAAACATTAAATCAAATTAATGCTATTTTAAGCTAAATAACGTGAACACTAGTTAAGTATTGCTAAATTATGCGTGTTTGGCTGCCAAACACTCACTCCCCTTATAACACTTGTTACACAACACTCCTTACACAGCACTTCCTACACAGCCCCCTTAGACAGGCTATTTATTAACGCTGTCATAAAAGCGACTTCTTTGCGCAACATGCTTGTCATTTTTCATCTATACACTTTCGCTCATTGAAAATATTTAGTTTTTAATTGTTTGTATCAAACGTTTAAAGCTAACAAAAACAAACTAGCAAATCTGCTAACTAACGAGTAAAGGTGTATGCGATGAAAGGCGTTAAACCATTAATTATAGCTGGTATTGTGGCCGCAAGTGCCGCTGTACACGCAAACGATTTAAATAAGGTTATTGATAAAAGCAGTGAAATTACTAAATCGGCTGCGCAATCACAAACAAAAATAGACAAGATTGCAGATTCAATGCAAGGGCGTCTGCAACAGTTTAAAACCCTTAATAAAGAAATTGATGGTTTAGCTGTGTATAACGCTCAGCTTACAAAACAGTTAAATAACCAAATTGCAGATATGCAATCGATGAATCTCTCTATGGATCAGGTTTCAATTATTGAGCGTCAAATTACGCCACTAATGATGCGTATGATCACCGGTCTTGAACAGTTTGTATTACTCGATGTGCCATTTTTAAAAGACGAACGTGAAAAGCGTTTAACCTCTTTAAAAGCCATGATGGAACGTGCCGATATTACCTCTAGCGAAAAGTTCCGCCGCGTACTCGAAGCCTACCAAGTAGAAGTTGATTATGGCCGCACTATTGAAGCTTACAGCGCACTGCTTGAGGTAAATGGTAAAGAACGCGAAGTTGACTTTTTACGCATTGGTCGCTTAGAGCTCATTTACTTAACCCGCGATAGTAAATTAGCTGGTAGCTGGGATACACAAACAAAAACGTTTGCAGCACTTCCAGACTCAACCATTAGCCAAATTAATAAAGGTTTACGCATTGCGCGTAAGCAACTTGCCCCAGATATGTTAACTCTGCCAGTTCACGCAGCACGATAAGAGGTCGAAAATGAAATTGTTTACTCAAATGACAAAAATGGCCGTACTTGCTGCAAGTATAAGTTTTACATGCGCAAGTGTAGCAGCTGAGCCAATGGATTTAGATTCATTACTTAAAAACCTTGAACAAGGTAAATCTGCGCAAAGTGTGCAAAATACTCAGCGTGAACAACAATTTACTGCGCGTCAAAACGAGCAAGTACAAATGCTAAAAGACACGCAAGCAAAGCGTAGTCAAATGCTTAGTGAATCAGAGCGTTTAGAAACCCAGTTTGAAGAAAACGAAATTAAATTGGCTAATTTAACCGATACCCTATCAAAGCGTATGGGATCACTTAAAGAATTGTTTGGTGTGTTGCAACAAGTGGCAGGCGATTCAAGCAATAAGTTTGCTACCTCTGTGGTATCGGCAGAAATACCAGGGCGAAGTGTTTTTATGGACGATCTAGCACAAAAAATGGGATCTACTTCACAACTTGCTTCAATCGAAGATATTGAAAAAGTGTGGTACGAGCTACAACGTGAAATGACCGAGCAAGGCAAAGTGAGCCGCTTTAATACTCAGGTTATTATTGAAGGTGGTAACAAAGCAGAGCAAGAAGTTGTGCGTGTTGGTGCTTTTAACCTTATTTCCAACGGTAAATATTTAGAGTACAGCTCAAGTACAAATATGCTAAGTGAGCTTACTCGCCAGCCCGTATCGCGCTATACATCAACCGCAGGAGATTTACAGCAGGCTAAAAACGGTATTGTACAGTTTGCACTAGACCCAACCGGTGGCTCAATTTTAGGTTTACTAGTACAAGCCCCAGATACCGCTGAGCAAGTTCACCAAGGCGGCGCTGTGGGTTACGTTATTTTAGGTGTGGGTTTATTAGCACTGTTAATTGCAATTGAGCGTTTTGTATCTTTATTGCTAGTGGGTGGCAAAATTCGCCGTCAACTTAAAGACACGGTTGCTCGCGACGATAATCCACTAGGCCGTGTTATGAAAGTAAAAGACGACTACCCAAATGTAGCCTACGACACCTTAGAGCTTAAATTAAGCGAAGCTATACTGCGTGAAATGCCAAAAATAACCCGTAACTTAACCCTGATTAAAATTATTTCAGTAGTGGCTCCGCTGCTTGGTTTACTTGGTACAGTTACCGGGATGATCAATACCTTCCAAGCCATTACCTTGTTTGGCACCGGGGATCCTAAGCTCATGGCAGGCGGTATTTCTCAAGCGCTTGTAACAACAGTACTTGGCTTAGTTGTGGCAATACCCACAGTATTTATTTACACCATACTCAACACCCGAGCAAAAAGCTTACTGCTTATTTTACAAGAGCAAAGCGCGGGCATTATTGCAAAACGAAGTGAAAAAGGAGCATAAACCATGGTGCTATTGATTGATTCAATCAATGCTATCCGTGATTTTCTCGACACTGGTGGCCAAGTTCTCTTGGTCATTGGGGTGTTAATCTTCGCGATGTGGTTATTGATACTCGAGCGATTCATTTACTTTTTTAATGGTTTTCGTGGTTACAAAAAAGCCATCAAAAACAGTTGGCTTAAGCGCAACGAGCGTAATAGCTGGAATGCAGAACAAATTCGCCAAGCGATGATCTCACGCGCCAGTATGCGTCTTAACGCTAACTTAGCACTTATTAATGTGATGGTTGCATTGTGTCCGCTACTTGGCTTACTTGGCACAGTAACAGGAATGATTGAAGTGTTTGATGTTATGGCTATTACAGGTACAGGCAGTGCGCGCTCTATGGCGTCGGGCGTATCTAAAGCAACTATTCCAACTATGGCAGGCATGGTCGGTGCGTTATCTGGGGTATTTGCCTCAACGTACTTACAACGCCGGGCTAAACGTGAAGTAGCGCTACTTGAAGACAGCATGGTTTTAGACCATTAAGCAATTATTAATAAGTGGCTCTATCTATAGCCACTTATTTCAGGAGAATAAAAAATGAGAGCCCCATTAGGAAACCTATTTCAAGAAGATGAAGCAGAAGAAATAAACATGACCCCCATGCTAGATGTGGTATTTATCATGCTTATTTTCTTTATTGTGACCGCCTCATTCGTAAAAGAGTCGGGTATTGATGTTAACCGCCCCGAAGCCGCCACTGCGGTTAAAAAAGAACGCGCTAATATTTTGGTCGCTATTTCAGACACAGGTGAAATTTGGATTAATAAACGCCAAATAGATGTGCGTGCGGTGCAGGCAAATATTGAGCGTTTAAAAGCCGAAAATCCACAAGGGAGCGTGGTTATTCAAGCAGATAAAAAGTCGACCACGGATACTTTAATTAAAGTAATGGATGCAGCGCGCGCCGCGGGTGTGTTTGATGTGTCGATTGCGGCCCAAGAAGCCTAAGGGTTAGCCATGCGTTATTTAATAGCATTTGTAATAGCCATTTTAGTAACCTTTATGCTGTTTTTAGGCATGCAGGCACTTATTACTGGTGGTGAGGGCGCAATGAGCGAACCTGCAAAGGGGAACGTGCTTGACTTTGTACGGCTTAAAAAAGAAGAAAGCTTACAAACAAAACAGCGCAAACCACAAAAACCACCCACACCCAAAGAGCCGCCACCACCAATGGAGTCACCAAAAATGCAAAACAGCGATGCCAATGCAAAAGCTAATAATTTTGACTTTGCGGCCAATGTTGATGCCGAGGTGAATTTAGCCGGTGGTTTAGCCCTTGAATCAAGTGATGGTGAATACCTGCCCATTGTAAAAGTGGCGCCAGTGTACCCAAGGCGCGCACTGTCTCGTGGGATTGAAGGCTACGTTATTGTTGAGTTTACAGTAACCAAACAAGGCACTGTTCGCGACCCTCAGGTATTAAAGGCAGAGCCTGAATCGCTATTTGACCGAGCGGCGATGGATGCAGCCCTTAAATTTAAATATAAGCCCCGCGTAGTCAATGGTGAAGCCGTTGAAGTTGCGGGAGTGCAGAACAAAATATCTTTCCAGATAAGCGGTTAATTTTTGGATTAATTAATTCAACCTATTAATGGATAGAAAAGCGAGGCGATGATGAAATTACAACCAATAGCAGTTATTTTTAAATTAACACTTTTTTGCACCGTAACAATAAGCGCAAGTATTGTAACCCCCAGTGCACTTAGTTTATTACCAGGTGTGAGTGCTTTTACAGCGCAAGCCGCAGAGCAAAAAACCAAACGAGTACCGGCCCTGCGTGAAAAAGTATATAGCCAGTTAGCGCGAGCCCAAAAGCTTGCCGACGATGGCGATGTTAAAGCAGGCCTTGAAGCGCTTGATTCTATACAAGATCGCGCATCAAGCATGAATTCCTACGAAATTGCAATGATGCATAACTTTTATGGCTTTATTTATTACAACGAAAACGACTTACCCAAAGCAATAGCCGCGTTTGAAAAAGTAGTCGCAGAGGAAGGTATTCCAGAAACATTACGTTTAAGCACTACGTTTAGTTTGGCTCAATTGGCAATGGCTAACAGTGACTACTACAAAGTAATTACGTTTTTAGACCAATGGGATGCTATTAATACAAAAGATAAGCCAGAGAGCTACTATGTGTTAAGAGCGCAAACCTATTATCAGCTAAAAGACTACCAGCAAGGCCTTAACTATATAACGCAAGCTATTACACTAAGTGACGGCGAAGGCAAAGTACCAAAAGAGAACTGGCTAGTATTACAGCGTGCTATGTACTACTCACTTAATCAAACTGATAAAGTAGTAAAGGTACTAGAGCGCATGGTTAAGCTGTATAACAAACCAGAATACTGGGTGCAGTTAGCAGGTATGTATGGCGAAACAGGTCAAGAAAAACAACAACTAGCAATTATTGAAGCGGCATATCAGCAAGGCTTTTTAACCTCCAAGTCAGATTTACGCCAATTAGCCCAGGTGTATTTATACAATGGCTTGGCTTATAAAGCAGCCATAGTGATGAGTAAAGCAATTGAGGCAGGAATAGCAGAGCAAACCGCTAAAAACTATGCCTTTGTAGCTGAAGCCATGATCCAAGCTAAAGAAGATGCGCAATCGATTAAATACTTTGTAAAAGCGGCGCAGTTATCAAGCAGTGGTAACTACGATCAGCGCTTAGCACAAGTGTATGTAAATACAGAGCAATATGAAGAAGCTGCCGACTCTGCGCGTAAAGCACTTGATAAAGGCAACCTTGATTTTGAATCAAACGCATTTGTAGCTTTGGGCATGGCACAGTTCAATTTACAAAACTTTGATGCCTCTATTTTAGCGTTTGAACAAGCGCAAATACATAAAAAGTCGCAGCGCTTAGCCAAGCAATGGATTAAATATGTAAAGCGCGAAAAAATACATGCTGAAACCCTAAAAACAGCGCTACTTTAATGTTTTACTTTTGCGCTAGGTGCTAAATTAATAGCGCATAAAAACAGTTTATAATCGCAACGCCAAACCGCACTAATATTAATTTAGTGCGGTTTTTTTACTTCTGCAAAGTTAACCATATGAATATACTTAATTTATTATTGTCACATAGTGTTTATTAAAATGTAACGGCACTGTCATATCTCTCCCGTATTGTACTCCTATTCGATAACTCAAGTGACCTTAATGCATGAGTATCGTGCCTTAAAGTGACTTAAGTTATTACTTAATGCGCTAACAAAATAATTAAATACTTTAACGGAGTGAACAATGAAATTATCTGGCTTATTTAAGGTTAGTCTAGTGGCTACTGCAATGACTTTAGCAGGCTGTGGCGGCGATATCGAAATTACACCCACGGTGAACGATAACAGCACCAGTACTGATAACAGTGTTAATAATTCAAATAATAATAGCGGTGGCACTAACGATGATATTAGTTGTACCGAGTATCAAACTGATGCGGGCACGGTTGCTGGTATTTTTGATGGTAAGGACTGTTTATATAATGACTCGTTTGCCAGTAAAAACATTCAAATTACAGCTAACTTAACCTTTGAAGAATTACCAGATGGCGGTGTTCACTTATTCGAAGACGCATTATTAATTGGTACAGATGGCGACACGACTACTGATTTTAGCATTCCAACAAACGGCCCTACGTTAACGGTTAAGCCTGGGGCAACCCTTGCATTTAAATCGGGTGAGGCTATTGTGCGCATTGCCCGTGGTGCAAAAATTCAAGCTGTTGGCACTGCCGATAAACCGATTGTATTTACCTCAGCTAAGGCATTTCCTCGTTTTGATGCCGAAGGTAAAGGCCCACTCTATGCAGATTGGGGCGGCATAATTATTAATGGTAATGGCATTACTGACCAATGTACTGACGCAGAGCGCGACGCGGCAACGTGTAATGTGCCCTCAGAAGGGATCACCAGTTACTTTGGTGGTAATGATAATAGCGACTCTAGCGGTAATATTAAATGGACCAAAATTTGGTATGCTGGATCAGGTCCTAAAGTAGGCGGAGAAGGGGATGATTTAAACTCGTTAACCCTCAATGCGGTAGGCTCGGGTTCAGAGTTTGACTACATTCATATTCATCAAGGTTTTGATGATGGTATTGAAATATTTGGTGGCGCAACCACCATTAAGCATGTTGTTGTAACCGACACTCAAGATGATTCGTTTGACTTTGATGCAGGTTGGCAGGGCAAAGCGCAGTTTTTGTTCGTTAAACACGGCACCGTAATTACCCGCGAAGGCACCACAGTATATATGGGTAATAACGGCTTTGAGTCAGACGGCGTAAAAGGTACATCAAGTGCGCAAGTGGCACCATCAAACCCAACCATTGCTAATGTCACTATTATCACCACCGATGGC
This sequence comes from Pseudoalteromonas sp. SG44-5, assembly GCF_014164175.1. Classification (NCBI taxonomy): domain Bacteria; kingdom Pseudomonadati; phylum Pseudomonadota; class Gammaproteobacteria; order Alteromonadales; family Pseudoalteromonadaceae; genus Pseudoalteromonas; species Pseudoalteromonas sp. SG44-5. Next base: position 49,081 of record NZ_JACJES010000016.1, read on the forward strand.
CTATCGGTTCGCGATACTGACCCTTCAAATGCGTTTAAATTTGATGACTCATTTAATGCTAATTTTTATAACGTATTAATGACCAAAGACATAGCTTTGCAATCTAGCTGTATTAGCTTTTCAAGCGATGGCGAAAAACAAGCCGATAAAATTATTTTTAATAGCTCAGTAATGACCTGCGCCTCTGAATTTGACGATGCCGATGGCACCTTCAATAGTGGCAAAGAGCCTGCAGCATTAACGGCCACTACACTTACTGCCTGGTTTGATAATAACGGCAGTAATCAACGTATAGGCGAAGGGGCCGATGTATTTGCTAGCAATGGCTTTGCTACAAATACTGCCTCAACCGATATTACTGTTACCGCTAACGACTTAAGTGGCTTAGATGCGAGCTTTTTTGAAGCCGCTCCTTACATTGGTGCAGTGTCTGATCAAGACACCACATCACCTTGGTACAAGTGGGTAGAAGCAGCACTCGCTGCATCAGCTCAAGACTAATACCTCAGTAACGCACATTAAATAGTTAGGGCGCCATTTGCAAAGTGCATTTTAGGCGCCCCTTTTTTAACTGATTAGGGATCTGTAAAGATGTTGAATCAAGCTAGATTGAATAAATTGTCATTGGCAATTAGTCTCTCGCTTTTAGCAAGCTCGCTTAATTTGAGCGCTGCACAAAGTGAGCAAAGCGAAATAGAAGAGGTTGTTGCTGTTGGCACTCGGCTACAAGGTAGCGCCGCAGCTGTAGTTGAGGAGCGTAAAAACCAAGCCTTTGTTGCCGATATTTTAGGTGCTGAACAACTTGCGCGAACCGGCGATAGCGATGCGGCTTCGGCGCTGCGCCGTGTAACGGGTTTAACCTTAGTAGATGGTAAGTTTATTTACGTACGTGGCTTAGGTGAGCGCTATTCTAGCGCGCGTTTAAACGGCGCTTATATTCCCAGCCCAGATTTAACGCGCAACGTAGTGCCGTTGGATATTTTTCCTGCCAGTATTATTCAAAGTATGGCGGTACAAAAAGCCTACTCTCCAGATATGCCAGCGGCGTTTGGCGGCGGTAATATCGATATTCGTACTAAATCAATTCCTGCAGAATTTACTGCCGGATTTGCGGTTGGTTTATCTAAAGATACATCGGCTAGCAGCGGTTTTACCTATAAAGGCAACGATGGCGATATACCCCAAGTTTTAAATAACGCCATAGTGCAATACAAAGGCAATTTTGATGTGGGGAACATTATTGCTAAAGATAACTTGGTTGATAACAGCGAGGCGTCACGCTCAGACCAAGCAATTGCCATTAACAATCAATTGTTAAAATCGCTACCACGCAATTTTGCTTTAAAAGATGAATCGCTAGACCCAAATTGGGATATTAAAGGCCATTTAGGCAATAGTTTTGATGAGTCCTTTTTAGGCGGCACTTTTGGCTTTTTACTCTCAGGTGAATACGATAAAAGCTGGGACTCGGCAAAAAGAAGAACCGCTGTTATAGCCCAAGATATTGGTGATGATTGTGCAACCACCCTTAATTCAGCGCAAGATGTAAGTACATCGTGTTTTAACACAGTTAAAGACTCAGTAACCACCACCGAAAACGAGCGTTATAACGCCACGCTAAATTTAGGTTATAGATTAAATACCCATAGTATTTCATTTATGAGCTTATATTTACGCGACAACGAGGATGAAACCGAGGTAGCCACGTCGCAAAGCCCCGCAGGCAGCTCGGTATTTACCATAGTAAATGATAACCGGGCTAATCGTACTCATGAGTTTAATTTAGAGCAGCGTACACTTACGGTAAATCAGTTATTGGGTCAGCATACCTTTTTAGATTACTGGGGTATTGGCGCCGACTGGCAATATACTCGCTCTAAAGCCAGTACTGACATTCCAACTAATGTAGAGTTTAAATTTAGAGATAACTACGATAACAGCGGTAACTATAGCAACTCGCAAATTACCGGCGATGATAACCGTGCGCTGTTCTCGTATATAAATATGCAAGACAGAGTAAATTCATACGGTGGTAATTTAACGCTTCCCTTAAGCTTTAATGCTGTTGAGGTAGAGTTAAAAACCGGCTTTGATATTGCCGACCGAGCGCGTATTTATAACACCTCTAGTTTTGCTGTAAATAACGGCACTGGCTTGGCGTTAACTGTGGCAGATAATCCGCTTGATGCGGGCAATTATTTAACCGATGAATTTATTGACGGCGAACGTATTTTACTCGACTTCAATGAACCCTCAGCCCCCGATGCCGATGATTATATAGCTGGGCAAAAAATATCAGCTGCGTATGGCTCGTTTGATGTTATTTATGATGACTTACTGCGCTTAAGTGGTGGGGTGCGTTATGAAGAATTTAAACAAACCTCTATAGGCACCTCAAGCTTAATTTTTACTGCGGATGACTTAAATATTTACTATTCCCCAGAAAAAATAGCCGCAGGCAGTATTAATGAAGATGACTTTTTTTCGGCGTTATCGCTTACTTATTTAGGCGGCGAAAATTACCAAGTACGTTTAGGGTATGGCGAAACAGTAGTGCGCCCCGACTTACGTGAAGTAGTGCCAGTGTCGTATTTTGATCCGCTAACCGATATTCGTACTTTTGGCCGCGTGGGTTTGCAAAGTAGCCCAATTAAAAATTACGATTTACGCTATGAATATTATGGCAACACCGGAGATTCATTCTCTGTAGCAGCCTTTTATAAAGACATAGATAAACCGATTGAAACTGTATTACGCATTGGCGATGAAGATTACTCAGCCTCATTTGTAAATGGTAAAACTGCGCAGGTATACGGTATAGAAACCGAATGGCTAAAAGATCTTACTTATTTAACCGAAGGGCTATTTACCAGCGGTAACATTACTTTAAGTGACTCAGAGGCAGATATCGATCCTGCACTTGCGAGTAACTTAACTAACCCGACTAAACGCATGACAGGGCATTCTAAATACGTGGTTAACCTACAGCTCAACTACGACTCTGTTGATGGCCAGCATAGTAGCTCGTTGGTGTATAACGTATTTGGCGAGCGTATATTGGCCGCCGGTATAGCCGGGCGTGATGATGCCTACGAGCAGCCTTTTCACTCACTCGATTTAATTTACACTTGGTATCCCGACTTTAACTCCAACGTTAAGTTTAAAGTTACAAACTTACTTGATGAAGAGCAGCAAGTTACGCAGTCAGATATTGTAGTACGCTCTAAAGAAGTGGGAATGACCTTTGATGTGAGTTACAGCTACGAGTTTTAAATGTTTATTTTAGCTAATAAAACCTGATGAATTATGCATTAGCCCTGTACTTTGTACGGGGTTTTTTATTTAGAGCCTAAGGGTCATATTCTGAAGGAGTCACATAACTTCTAAATTACGTAGAACACTATTTTAAATATTCTACAGGCTAAATACCGCATATAAGTTTCAATCTGTAGGTCTTTCTTTATACCAACGTTTATCGTATTGATAAGGTTCGAAGCTTTCTAGCTCTCGTTCCAAGCGAAACGAAGTCGACAGCTAGCTATATTTACCGTACATTCTCTAATTAATAGGAAAGGTACAAAATTGAACTGAAACACCTGCTTTAGGTTAACTTAAGCTTAGAGTAAATTATCTTTAAGTTATTCATCAAATGGATATTGTTTTTAATATCAGGGTATTCAATTCTTAGTCGAATGTTCGTATATTAACGCATGGCACAAAAGGATTTTTATGACACAAATAGAGAAAGTTGTTACATGGGTAAATAGCGCTAATAAGCCCCTATGGTGGAGACAGGTAGTCCGTATGGTCATGGGGCAGGGAGGTCTTCAACAGCAAGATTTACAGCTTATTTACCAAGTTGCCAAAATGGAGTTTGGCCTACTTCCACGAACACCTGAATTTCCTAATTACGTTAAACATGTTTCGGTTGCAGGATTTGAAGCTGAAGCTGCACCAGTGACGTTAGCAAGCTTAGGCAATGTAAAAAATGTCTCATCGTTAATTGAAGATGTGACACTAAACTTTCCAATTGAGGGCTTAACAGCTGTATATGGGGATAATGGTGCTGGTAAATCAAGTTATGCAAAGATACTCAAAAGTGCATGTTTAACTCGAGGTGATATTCCTGTTATTTCTACAAATGCTTTCAATCCTTCAGATGTTCCATCACAAGCTACTTTAGGTGTGTCAGTTGACGGTGCCGCAGTAGTTGAAAATATCTGGTCTATAGAGGGGGAACCAAGTCCTGAGTTAAAGTCTATAAGGATTTTTGATTCTAATTCAGCAACAAACTACATTTCAAAAACAGATAGTGTTGAGTACAAACCAGCAGAAGTAAAATTATTGGATGAGCTGTGTCGTGCTTGTCGATTTGTGAAAGATGAATTGGCACGTGAATTGATTCCATTTAGTAGACCATACGTAATACCTGATTTAAATCCATTATCTAATGTGAGTGCTTTCTGTAATTCGTTAATTACAGCCACCCAAACTACATTAGATGCTCAATGTGGTTGTGTAAATGAGTTGATAGAAATATCTCAATTAAAGAAAGATCTGGAAGAGCTAAACGGGAAAACACCTGCTCAATTAAAAGCTTTTTATGCAACCAAATTAAAACATCGTGAACCGCTACTTAATTTTCTTAACAACCTATATGAAAAACTAAATGATGTTAATGTAACCAAAATTGGTGTTTTATATGATGATAAATTAACTAAATTAAAAGTTGCTGAGAATGTAAGGCAGAATACTTTAAATGGTTTACCAATTAAAGGTATCGGGAATGATGCCTGGAAAGAAATGTGGAACCATGCGCAGAACTTCATAATGGGTAATGGTGATGATAAAACTTTCCCACCAGTTAAAAATGAACACTGTCCTACTTGCTTACAACCGGTAGGAAGTCAAGCTGCTGAAAGGATGGCTAGGTTCAATGATTATATTACTAATCACTCTCAGGTAGATGCTGATAAGGCAACTGCGGCTCTAATCTTACAGGTGAATCTCATAACTCAATTGGGTTTTGACCTTAAACCGTATGAAGGTATTTTTGAGGAAATACGGCAATCTGCACCTGATGCCATGGAGCAATTCAACATCTGTATACAGCAGTTGTTTGATAGGAAGAACAACCTAACTTCTGCTAACCCAACATTTACTCATCCAGCACTCGATATGAGATTTTTACAACGACTATCTAAGCAAGTCGAAACGTTAAAAGTAAGAAGGGATGGTGTTGCTGATGACGGTACGTTAGCTCAGATGATTAAGCTTAGTCAGGTCCGATTGATGGAGCTTGAAGATCGACAGAGGTTATCTGCGCATAAAGATAACATCCTTATTGAAATAAACCGTATTAAGATATTTGGCTGTTTTAACTCAGCTCTAGCTACAACCAACCTTTCACTTATTACGCGGTTTATATCCGAGTTGGCTAAAACTGGTAGTTTGGGGGTAATTAATGCTTCATTTGCCAAAGAGTTAGCAGCGTTGAACTTTAAAAGCTTTGATGTAGAAACTAAAACTCAAGGTTCTGCTGGTCAACAGAAATTGACTCTACAGATTTCAAGGAATGCGTCAAAGATAGGACATATCGCCAGTGAGGGCGAGCAAAAGTGTATAGCTCTAGCAGGTTTTATGGCTGAGTTAACGATTGATAATCGAAAGTCTGCCATTATTTTTGATGATCCAGTCAATTCCTTAGATCATAAGTGGAGGCGCAAGTTTGCTAAACGTATTGCAGATGAAGCACTACATAGGCAGGTGATCGTACTTACGCACGACTTGCCATTCTTGATGATGTTAAGTGAGGAATCCTCAAACCCGATTAATATCCAGTCTATCACTCGTAGAGGGAAGCTCTCTGGGTTCCCGCAAGGAAGTCCACCTTGGGATGCTTTAAAAACTGTAGATAGGATAGGCCAGTTGAAACAGTTAGAAGTAGAGCTTCGTCGGTACACTAAACGTGATGACTTTATTGAAGATATGTATAGTCGAGATGCTAAACATATTTATGGCAAAATGCGTGAAACATGGGAGAGGTTAGTTGAAGAATGGCTAATTAGAAATGTTGTGCAGCGGTTTAGTCGTGTTGTTCAAACGCAAAATATACGATATATAGTTGATAGTACACCAGAGGATGTAGCTACTATTAGTGCTGGTATGGGGAAATGTAGTACTTACTTTGAAGGTCACGATACCGCTACTGGTTTGGGTGTTACGGAAATGCCAGATATTGATGAATTGTTGGCTGACATAACAGCACTTGATGTGTATTTTAAGGCATTAAAAAAACGCAGGTCATGAAGCCAAAAGGAATCAGATTTCGACTTCATACATCGCAATCATTAACTGGATGCTTATTGCTCTTAACTGTATGTTTGGTTAGATTGGAATCTCACTTCTACACTATCAAAATTGGTATGAACCACGACACCTAAAGTAGGCAATAGTTCTTTGCCCTGTATTTAATACAGGGCTTTTTGGGTTTTATATTTTGCCAACTTTATTGGCACTTTATAGTTGCATAGAGCTGATAACATTGGTTTTTCATACTAGTGCTTTTCATCCCCATGATTGGTTATACCAATCGAAGTATCCATAGGCGCTTTCATCCTCTCCCCAAGTAACAGTGCTTCCAGAGGTTTCTAGGTTGTGACCACACTCTTCACAAAATTGATTTCCATTTGTCGGTCCCACAATAAATGGCTTTAAGTTTCTATTTATCCATACTTGTGGGCTGTAATAAGTTGTTGCGGTATTGACTAATACGCCTTGTTGCTCTTCCATATTTATTTTTGAGCATGGTAAATATAAGTTTCAACAAGGTTAAGCTTTTATTAAAGTTTAAAATAAGCACAGTATGTTTTTGCATTTTTTACACTATGAAAAAAATTTGAGTTCTACTTTATTCACTAGTTTTAGGGTGCTGGTGGTGTTATTTTGACGTTAATGAAAATTAAATCTCACGCAATGAATTTAATTTTTAATGTATTAAGGCATCTTTTATGAATCAAATAATGGAACTCACAATGAAAAAAGTAGGATTAGTCGGTTGGCGTGGCATGGTTGGCTCTGTGTTATTAGAGCGTATGAAGCAACAAAGTGATTTTGCACTTATCGACACCACCTTTTTCACCACCTCACAAGCGGGCCAATTAGGCCCAGATATTGCGGGCGAAGCAAAGCCGTTACTCGATGCCAGCAATATTACCGAACTGGCTAAAATGGACATTATTGTTACCTGCCAAGGTGGCGATTACACCAATGCGGTTTATCCACAATTGCGCGAGTCGGGTTGGGATGGTTATTGGATAGATGCAGCGTCGGCACTGCGTATGGCTAACGACAGCATTATAGTGCTTGATCCGGTCAATAAAGACGTTATTGAGCAAGGTTTATCACAAGGTGTTAAAACCTTTGTAGGCGGTAACTGTACGGTTTCTCTTATGCTGCTTGCACTGGGCGGTTTATTTGAGCAAGACTTAATAGAATGGGTAAGCCCCATGACCTACCAAGCCGCGTCGGGCGCGGGTGCGCGCAACATGAAAGAGTTAATTGCACAAATGGGCGCAATTCATCAAAGTGTTGCCGAGCAACTTGCAAATCCAAGTGCTGCTATTTTAGAAATAGATAAAATAGTCAGTGAAAAAATGGCCTCGAACCAATTGCCACAGGATCAGTTTGGTGTGCCACTCGCGGGAAGTTTAATTCCGTGGATTGATGTGCCTATGCCAAGTGGTCAAAGTAAAGAAGAGTGGAAAGCGCAAGTTGAAGCGAATAAAATTTTAGGCTCGGCTAAACAACCTATTCCAATAGATGGTTTATGTGTACGTATTGGTGCTATGCGTTGTCATTCACAAGCAATGACCATTAAATTACGCGAAGATATTAGCGTTGCCAAAATAGAGCAAATTTTAGAATCGCATAACGAGTGGGTAAAGGTTATTCCTAATGAGCGCGATATTAGTACTACCGACTTAACTCCAGTTAAGGTCACCGGTACACTTAATATTCCAATTGGGCGTATTCGTAAATTAGCCATGGGGCCTAAATATATTAGCGCCTTTACCGTTGGCGATCAGCTGTTATGGGGTGCTGCAGAGCCGCTACGTCGTATGCTTCGCATAATTGTTGACAGCGAATAGTAGCAATTTAATGTAACCGTATAAACGCTCACATTGTTTTATAAAAAAAGGGTTAGCCATTGGCTAACCCTTTTTTATTTTAAATGCTAAATTAATTATTCTTCAACTTAGGACTATTAAGCTGGTGGCTGTGAATAATTAATAGCCTTTTTATTAATACTCTTTTTCTTTGAGTAATGATTTTAGATCAGCAATTTGTGCTTGCAAGGCGTTTACTTGCCCTTGTGTCGCGGGCAGTGAGTCGTTATCGGCCAGCTCATCGCGGGCATTTTTGTGCTCTTGCGACATCACTTCTAAAATAGCGCCAACCATCATATTTAAAAATACAAACGCAGTTAAAAATATAAAGGTTAAGTAGTAAATCCAGCTAAGTTTATAAACCAGCATGGTTTCGTACATTACGTCGGTCCAATCTTCAAACGTGGCAATTCTGAACAAGGTCAACATAGATATTGATACATCACCCCACAATACAGGGTTTATATGTGCAAACATCATACTGCCTACAGCGGCGTAAATGTAAAAAATAACAAACATCAGCAGGGCTATGTAACCCATTTGCGGAATAGCTTTAAGTAAAGCGTTAACTAATAAGCGCAGCTCGGGGACCATAGACACCAGCCGCAATACACGAAATATTCGCAATAAGCGTGCAATTAGCATACTTGAGCCTGCCGCAGGGTATAAGCTACCTAGTACGATAAGGGTGTCGAAAATATTCCAACCTTTGGAAAAAAAATCTTTGATACCTTTACTGGCAATAAAGCGAATTACGAGTTCAATTAAAAAGAACGTCGTAATGCCTATATCCATCCAATTAAGGACAATTTCTACCGTTGGCGGAAGAGAATAGGTGTGAGCACCTACGGTAAGAGCAGAAACAACAATTACAGCAATAACAAATGATTGAAATAGTTTGCTTTTATCTATACGCTGAAACTGCTTTTGCAACTGCGGCAACATCATAATAAGTCCTGTACAAAGTAAGGTTTTTTGAGGCGCTTAATATACAGTTTTTACCTTCTAAAGTGTAAGGAATTTTAATGATTATCAATAAACTAAACGCGAGTTTACTGTTTGTAGCCGGTTTGAGTTTGCTCGCTGGCTGCAGCTCTGATGCACGCTTTCATGAAATACAATCTGCACGTCTTGATGAGTGTAACTACAAAGCAGACAAAGAATATTACGAATGCCTTAAATTACAAGAGGCTAATTTTGAAGAGTTTAAAAAACAACGAGCCGAAAACACTCAGTAACGCTTATTCAATCACTCTTATTGAATAACGGCTATTAAGCGTTATTACTATTTAATTTCAAATACTAATAAATTAAGAGGTTATGGCTAAAAAATTATGACAAAAACTCAAAAACAGCGTGATAAGCAAATACGCCAAGTACTGACTATTGCCTGTGAAAATATAAAACAAACCGATTTTGGCTTTGCTTATTTAACACATACCGTTGATTTAAATAACGAAGCTAACACCTTAAAAGTTCAATGCTATTTTAACGATGACCTAGCGTATCAAAAAAGCGAGTTACATTTTGACGCGCTTAAAAATGAGATCACACAACAGCTTGCAACAATTGGTTTGGCTATTAAAGCAGCGAACATTTCGTTTTTAGTCGATTAACCTTTGTTAGGTTGGTTTGTGTATGCTTGAAGGCTATAATTGGCCAAATTATTTTTTAGAGTATAAATTATGGCTGTCCCTACTCGTTCGCAAATCTCCCCTGGTACAAAAGTAAATATCGTATTAAAAGAAGATCAACGCAGTGGCACATTAACGCAAGGTGTGGTTGAGCGTTTATTAACAAAGTCACCAAACCATCCTCATGGTATTAAAGTACGTTTAGACGATGGCCAAGTAGGCCGAGTGAAAGAGATCTTATAATGAGCACTTTAACAGAACAGGCTTTTTGGAATTTAGTAACCGCCCCCGATTTAGGGCTCGATCCGCAAAATGTGAGTGATAACTTAAAGCTTAAACTGCACGATTTAACCGATCAGCAGTTAATTGAGTTTGATAAATTCTTTGGTATTTGTATGCGTAAATGCTACACCTGGGATTTATTTGGCGCAGCATTTGTAATGGCCGGTTGTAACGACGAATATGGTTTTAGTGAGTTTAGATGCTGGTTAATATCGCGCGGCGCAGACGTGTTCGAAAACGCTTTACTAAACCCCGATTCAATTGCCGCCTGTACGCCTGTGTATCATGTTAACGAGCAGCCTTATCCGTACATTGATGAATACGACTTAATTGCTGGTTTACTTTACGAGGAGCGTAACGATGACGAACTGCCATTTATTCCCTCAGGAAGTGACGAGCCAAGAGGCAAACGCTTTAAAGACAAAGCTAAGTTTTTAAAGCAAAGCTATCCGCTGTTATTTGCTAAGTACTGGCAGTAATATTTTCACACCCTAATCGTTTTATTTTTTACTGCGTATAAAAACGCTTAGGGTGTGTAGCGCCTTTTTAAAGCAACACGACTTCTCTCCTTTTAAAGTAAATCTCTGTTATAGTTATAAAAGTTATAAAAATTAAGCAACCAAGCATTTCGCTATTATTTAACCCACTAATTCGAGGATACAACCACTTAATGAAATACTTAACACTTGCTTTATTAGCTATTGCTTTTACCAGCGCTCATGCAGTTGCAACCCCAAGTAATAAAAGCCGTTTTATTCCGCTTTTAAAAACAAAACTGGGTGCCTATGAGGTGGTGTCGGCTAATTCAGCGTTATGCGTTAATAGCCAATTGAGTTTAGTAAATCCAGATAATGAAGATGCCGGTTTTACTTTAGGTGAGCAAATTATTTTTGACTCTTTACATAACGGAACACAAACGGTTAAAAAGCCCGATTTTTGTTTTGTTACTAGCTCATTAAAATACAAAAGCGATGGCATTGAAAACGGCTTAAGAATGAGCCGCTGCGAAAACCCAGCTAACGAAAAAACAATTAGCCAAAGCATTTATTTTTTAGCTAACGACACACTTAAATATACTTTAAGTCAGCCAAGCGTTGCATGCACATTTAAAAAAGTACCCGACAGTCAATAACGCATAAGTAAGCTGTACTTACTCACAATATATTTTGGGTATATCACGCCAGCGCGTGGTGTACTGCGGGGATAAAAAATTCCTGTTCATATGCCAACCTTCATTTAATTTACTGCTTGCTAAACTAAGCATTCCTTTACCGTAGCGTTTATTTATAGCATCAAGACAATTCATTAATACTGGATTGTCGGTGCGTTTATTAAATAAATCGTCTTGTTGAAACTGCTGCGCAATAAGCTCTAAAGCACCCACACCACATTTATAAAAGCGAATACCCGGCTGATATATTTGCTCAAACACTTGCGATACCGCGTTAGCCATTACGCAGGTGTCGTTAGTGGGGCTGGCAAATGTATACATATACGACTTTTTATAAAAAACGTTTTCGTGAGACGAGCTCGCCGCAAAAATATAAAGTTGTTTGGTAAGCGATTTTTGCTTTCTTAATTTACTAGCAACCACAGTAACGTGATTAATTAACGCGGTTTTAAGTGCCGTTGGCTCGTATATACGCTCACCAAAGCTTCGGGTCGAAAATATCTCGCGCTTATCTTGGCGTACGTCGTCCCAATTTAAGCAAGGTATGCCATTAAGCTCATTTACAGTGCGCTCTACCACCACACTAAATGCACGGCGCATACTGTTAGGGTTTTGCTGCGCTAATTGCCATGCAGTGTGTATGTTCATTACTTTTAATTTTTTGGCTAAACGCTTACCAATACCCCATATATCTTGGCAACTCATTCTTTGTAAAATAGCTTTACGGCTTGCTTCGCAGTTAATAACAGCAACGCCATTAAATCCGGATAATTTTTTAGCGGCATGGTTTGCCGCTTTTGCTAAAGTAGCCGTAGAGCCAAAGCCAACACCAACGGGGAGCTTAGTTTCGCGCCATACGGTGCGCCTAATAGTGTGCCCGTATGCAAACCAGTCATTAATAACAGGGGTGTAACCGTTAAAGTGTAAAAATGATTCGTCGATACTGTATACGTGTTGAACGTCGCAAAAACGGCCAATAACGTTCATCATTTTGTCGCTTAAATCTGCGTATAGCTCGTAATTACTAGAGCGAATTACTACATTATTTTGCGCAAGTAACTGCTTAACTTTAAAGTAAGGCGCAAATTTAGGAATATTTAAACGCCGAGCAATGGGGCAAACCGCGCATATGCAACCGTCGTTATTGGTAAGCACCACCACAGGTTTTGAGCGAATCGCTGGATCGAATACTTTTTCAGCACTGGCATAAAAGGCCACCGCGTCTACTAGGGCATACATAACAGTAACTCAGGGCTTTGGCGGTGCAGGCGAATTGAGCGTGTCACTACGCCCTCAAGCTGAAACTCATCGCAGGAGGTTAGTTGTACTGGTTTATACAAAGGGGATGCCGAGAGCAGCCGGGCATTGGTTTTATCAAGTAGCTTACACACAAATAAGCCATTTAAATTGGCAACAATAACGTCGCCATTTTTAGCCTGTTCAGCGCGGTCTACTATTAGCAAGTCACCTTCAAAAATACCCACGTCTTGCATTGAGCTGCCAGAGGCAACGCCAATAAAAGTGGCGTCGGGGTGCTTTATTAATAGCTCATCAAGCGACACACCAAGCTCGCTATATGGTGCAGCAGGCGATTCAAACCCGCACACACCCGCTTCTATATAAATGGGAATAACAAACATAAAGATCAACCAAAACGCATATACTGTACAAGTGTACAGTATATGCGTTTTGTTTTACTTTTGCCAAGTAATGAATGAAAGATCACTGCATGTTTTTGATCATTGTTCGTGCGGTATTTAAAAAGTCGTTGATTTGCGTCGAGTTTAAATTTTTACACATTTGCTCGTTAACCTGGCGCTCGGCACTTAGTAATTTGTTAAAAAGCGCAGTGCCAGAGGCAGTAAAAGAGACAATAAAACAGCGTTTATCGTGCTCACTGGCACATTTGTTGATTAAATTTAATGCTAAAAGCTCTTTAATTAAACGGGCAATTTGTGCTTTGTCGCGTTGAGTTTGGGTAACAATATCGTTAGCAGTACACTGCGGCGTTGCTGCAATAATATGCAAGCAACGCACATGCATAGCGTTTAAACCAAGGTCGTTCGCATTAATCGCCTCACGCGTTGTTACGCGGTAGCTTTGCATTAGCATAAAAAGTGTATTAGGTAGAGATGATTTCATAGTAATTACCAAATGGTTGACAATATCAATTAAATTGCTATAGTTGATTTTATCAACCAATGGGGCGTTGTGCAAATGTTGCTGCATGCAATTTAAACTTTTTGTAAAACGAGGTAATACATGAGTAGACAAATACGCAAAGCACAGTTGCTAAGTACGAAGCAAATTACACCGCACTTACAACGCATTGTGGTGGGTTCTGATGAATTTAAAGATCTTACGCCAAGTTACATAGGCCACTATGTAAAAGTGTTACTGCCCCATAATGGTGAACTTGATTTAAACATAAAAACGGCGCTTATGCGCTCCTATACTATTAACCATGTTAATGAGCAAACGGGGGCGCTCACGCTCGACTTTGTAATTAATATGCATCAAGGTCCTGCTACAAACTGGGCGCAAACAGCAAAAGTAGGAGACACCCTAGCCATAGCTGGCCCGGGCCCTAAAAAACTCGATAATTATAGCCATTCGCACTACGTACTCCTTGGCGACTTAACTTCAGTTAATGCAGTGAAAGGCTATGCTCAGCAGTTACCGCATAGCGCGAAAATTGATATGTTTATTCATGCTCCTAGCGCTCAAGACATTATTAGTTTAGATACGCCGCGCCCTGTAAATTGGCTAGTTACCAATAGCCCAGATGAAAGCATGCTAACTGCATTAAACAATTTAAAAATAGGCGTACAACCCCCAATTGTTTTTATGGCGCTAGAGGCAGGTTTAGTGCGCAAAGTAAAAACTAAACTTAATGAGCTATACGCCATACCACGTACGCATATTGTGGCATCGGGTTATTGGAAAAAGGGACTAAATTCAGAGAGCTATAAACAGCAACGTCAGCAAGCGGCACAACCCGTTTAAATATGCTCAGGTTATTTAGTGTTTAGCACCTTTAGTATCTTGAATTACAGGTAACGCACACCCATCTCTAGTTTTTATGCTTGTGGTTATAGCACACCATAAGCATGCCATTTATAGGAGCTGCTATTTTGTTATCTAATATTCCCTTTTCGTTATTAGAGCTTGCCCCGATGCCCAAAGGGGCAACGGTATCCGAAACACTACATAAAAGTACTAAGTACGCTCAAAGAGCCGACGAACTAGGTTTTAATCGCTTTTGGTTAGCAGAGCACCATAATATGCCAGGCATTATATGTGCAGCTACCTCTATTTTAGTGGGCCATATTGCCAGTAAAACAGATCGAATACGTGTAGGTTCGGGGGGGATTATGCTGCCGAATCACTCGCCATTAGTTGTAGCCGAACAATTTGGTACATTAGAGAGCTTATACCCAGGGCGTATTGATTTAGGGCTTGGCCGTGCACCAGGAAGCGATCCTATTACGAGTAGAGCTTTAAATTCAGACATGAGCCGAGCAGAGCGCTTCCCTCAAGAAGTAACCGAACTGCAAACCTTATTAGGGCCTTATAATGGCACTCACCCAATACGGGCTATACCCGGTGAGGATACCAATATACCTATTTGGTTATTAGGCTCAAGCTTATTTAGCGCGCAACTTGCAGCGCAAAAAGGGTTACCGTATGTATTTGCAGGGCACTTTGCTCCGCGCTTTTTGTACGATGCCATAGAGTTGTATAAGCGTGAATTTAAACCTTCAAAGGTACTTGATAAGCCATACATAATGCTGGCGTTACCGCTGATAGCAGCCGATACCGACGAAGAAGCACAATACCTATCGACCACTTCGCAACAGCGGGTACTTGCGCTAATGCGTGGCAGTGAATTATGGCTGCAACCACCTGTTGACTCTATGGGCGGCCTATGGAGCGAGCAAGAGCGTGCACAAGTGGAAAACTTTTTAAGTTTAAGTGTAATAGGCGGGCATGTAAGTATAAGACACAAGTTAGAAATGATAGTAAAAGAGCTGGGCGTTGATGAATTTATATTTACCAACGATTTATACGACAGCGAAAAACGCCATAGAGCTATCGAAATTTTAATGGAATTAAAACGTTAAGTTTCATTTAGTTAAGCAGGCGTACACCTTACGCCTGCTATATTATACGCGAAATCTAAACTAGTTTTGCTTATAGGCAACATCAATCTGT
Source organism: Pseudoalteromonas sp. SG44-5 (assembly GCF_014164175.1). Taxonomy (NCBI): domain Bacteria; kingdom Pseudomonadati; phylum Pseudomonadota; class Gammaproteobacteria; order Alteromonadales; family Pseudoalteromonadaceae; genus Pseudoalteromonas; species Pseudoalteromonas sp. SG44-5. The sequence goes on from NZ_JACJES010000016.1 coordinate 64,551, forward strand.
ATTTTGGGTGCTCATCTAAGTTACTCTCAAATAACAGCAAATAAATTATCCTACCGCATTCGCTTTAAGCGATTAAACTAATAGATTTAATCAATTTTATAGTGATAACTTACCCGCTATAATTAAAACCACAAAACGTTATAACTCTATAACTCTACTTTTTACAGGAAGGTGCACCGTGAACTCGCTAAATAATGTAATCCCTAATTCAGTTAATAAAGCAGCGCTGCCAAAAATTGCGCTGATTGCTGAAGGTGGCGGACAGCGAGGTATATTTACAGCCGGTGTACTCGATGCGTGGTTAGAGCAAGACTACGACCCATTTGATTTATTTATTGGTACTTCTGCGGGTTCGCAAAACTTAACTAGTTTTTTAGCAAGGCAAAAAGGCTATGCAAAGCGTTTGATCAGAGGGTTGTCGCGTAATAAAAACTTTTTTCAATTAGGCCGTGGTTTAATTGGTAAGCACATAATGGATTTAGACTGGTACTTTGATAAAACCACAGAGGTAAATCGTAGTTTAGATTTTAAAACAGCCAAAAGTAACTTAGGGGATCGTGAATTGCTTATTACAGCAACTAACTCACGAGACCGCAAACCGTACTTTTTAGCGCCTACAGGCGAGAGCAAGCAATGGCGTGAGCTATTAAAAGCATCAAGTGCGTTACCATTTTTGTATAAGCAAGGTGTAAAACTAACACCTTGGATGAATACTTTAGCAGCTAACGAAGCCGAGCTTGCCTTAGAGCAAGTAGAGCCAGCAGTAGCCGACTTTTACTTAGATGGCGGCCTTGCAGCACCTTTACCTGTACGTGAAGCCTATAACCGAGGCGCACGTAAAATAGTGGTGATCCGCACGGTCGATATTAACTTTCAAGTACAATCGGCATGGGTAAATAAACTAAGAGCATTTGTGTGCGCGTCAGGCTATTGTCCTAAAACCATAGATTATTTACTACAGCACGAACAAGCATATCAAGAAGAGTTGGAGTTTATTGCAAACCCACCAGAGGATGTTGAAATTATACAAATTTTTGCAACCGAAAAACTGCATAGCAAATTACTTGGCAGTTCAGATAACGATTTACGTTTTGATCACAAACTTGGTTTACAGGCAGGGCGTGCTTATTTAGCAGAGCAAAACCCGCAAATTTGGGATCATAGCCATAATCAAGCATTGCAGTACTGTTATAACTAAATATAACTAAAACTAAGGGGGTTATTTACTCAATTGAATTGAGGTAATAAATAACCTCTTTGCTGGCGTATGTAATGCACGCCAGCATTTTATTTTAAGTAGACGAAAGCAAAATACTGGTTTCGCTATTTAAAATACCGTCTATTTCCCTTACTTGCCTAAGAACCCCATCAAATTCACTTAAGTTAGCAGCTTGAATTTCGGCTACTAAATCCCATGCACCGTTAGTGGTGTGCAATTTAGTTAGCTCAGGAATACCGCGCATCGTTTTGATAACTTGCGAGGTCGACTTACCTACCACTTCTACCATCATAATTGCTCTGACTGCTTCGGTTTCAATGTGCTGATGTACACGCACGGTAAAACCTAAAATTGCCCCTGATGAAAGTAATCTGTCTAACCTATTTTGTACTGTGCCCCGCGACACGTTTAATGTAGTGGCTAAGGTTGAAATAGAAGCGCGGCCGTCTTTTCTAAGTTCAGCTATTAATGCTTTGTCGAGAGCGTCATAAATATAGGGAGTCATAGGTTAAGCCTTAGGTAAGTTTTAAACAAAATACTAAATTTAACCATTGCCGCCTAGCAAAATGACAAAAAACAATGCTATTTGTATAATTAATTGCCATTTTAACTGACGCACCAGAGCGATAAACTGTCTATAAATAATTGCACACACTTACTTATAGAGGTTTTAATGACGCATTTTATAGTACAGCCAAAACAAGGCGTTCCTTTTATTAGCGTACAAACAATGGCAAAGCTTATAAATAAACTCGGCATAGAAAATGTTTTACAACAGCTAACAAAGCGACTAGAAACAGACTTTACTCGTTGGCAGCAATTTGATAAATCCCCACGTTATGCAGCGCATTCACCAGAGGGCGTAATAGAGCTTATGCCAGTGAGCGACGGCGAACTATTTAGCTGTAAGTATGTAAACGGGCATCCTAAAAATACTTTTAGAGAACTGCAAACCGTTGCTGCATTTGGAATTTTAGCCGATGTAGATAGCGGCTATCCGATTATGATCAGCGAAATGTGCCTACTTACCGCACTCAGAACTGCAGCCACTTCAGCATTAGTCGCAAAATATTTAGCCCCTAAAAATGCAACCACACTAACGCTAATTGGTAACGGTGCGCAGTCTGAGTTTCAGGCGTTGGCATTTAAAAGTGTACTGGGTATTACTGATATTCATTTATACGATATAGACCCGAGTGCGTCGCAAAAAGCTTTTAATAACCTCACTGCCTATGGCTTAAACGTCACTATTTGTAACAGTGCTGCAGAGGCGGTAAAAGGTGCGCACATAATAACAACCTGCACTGCAGATAAAACCAACGCTACAATTTTAACCAGCGAGATGATCCCACAAGGCGTGCATATAAATGCTATTGGTGGCGACTGCCCAGGTAAAACAGAATTAGATACAAAGCTGCTTGAGCGCGCCGCTGTATTTGTAGAGTACGAGCCACAAACACGTATTGAAGGTGAAATTCAACAAATGAGGGCTGATTTTGCTGTAACCGAGTTTCATCAAGTTATTAATGGACAAGCTTGCGGGCGTGAGAGTCAGCAACAACTTACTATTTTTGATGGTGTGGGCTTTGCTAGCGAAGATTTTACGGCATTGGCATTTATTCGCGATCAGCTCATTGCAACGGGGCAGTACAGCTTACTTGATTTAATTACCCAGCAAGCCGATCCGCGTAATTTGTTTTCAGTTTTAACCACTGAGCATATGCAGCAAGAGAGTGTGGCATAAGTATGGTAAACCAAGCACCAAATAGTATTGTGATGGTTCGCCCACATCATTTTACTTCTAACCCGCAAACCATGCGTGATAACACATTTCAACGCAGCTGTTTAACAACAGATCAAAGCTTACATGCGTATAACGAAGTAACCAATGCAGTAGAAGTGTTAAAGCAAGAAGGGATCCTCGTTCACCTTTTTGAAGACCAGCATAAAGATACGCCCGACTCGGTATTTCCTAATAATTGGTTTACTACTCACCAAAATGGCGAAATACTAACCTATCCAATGTACGCAAAAAGCAGAAGAGCAGAATATCGCAAAGATATTATTGATTTTTTAACGGATCAATATAAAGTGTCTTCAGTGACTAATTATTCATTTTTAGCGAAAGAAAATTCATTCTTAGAAGGCACTGGTTCACTGGTTATTGATCATCAATATAAGTTTGCTTATGCGGTTGAATCAAAGCGAACGACACAGTCAGTTGTTAACACAGTATGCGAGCAATTAAAGCTAACCCCGGTGGTTTTTAATGCCTACGATATGCAAGGCACAGCGGTTTACCATACCAATGTATTAATGTGTGTTGCTACAGAGTTTGCCATGATTGGCTTAGACATGGTGCCAAACGAACAGCGCAGGCAGCTAGTAAGCCATTTATTGCAAAGCTATCATCAAGTCATTGAGTTATCGGGCGATCAAATTAATAACTTTTGCGGCAATGCCATTGAGTTACAGGGTAAAAGCGGACGGATTTTAGCGTTATCAGCAACGGCTTTTAAAGCACTTACTGCAGCGCAAATTAAGGTAATAGAAAAAAGTGCCAAATTGGTGCCTTTACCTATTCCTACCATTGAATCTGCTGGTGGCTCAGTAAGGTGTATGATCGCTGGCATTCATTTACCAACAAAGTAAATGTATAAAATTTAATAGTATAAGGCAGTGTTACTGCCTTTATTATTTTATAACGTATATTTGTGTCGCTTGCAGTGCCTATTTAAATAAGAAATATAACAAGGAATTAGCAATGTTCGATACCGTAGTAAAAAGTGTAAATGGTATTTTATGGGGAGAGGGCCAAGTCCTCATTTACATTTTATTGTTTGCTGGTATTTGGTTTTCGGTGCGTTTAAAAGCCATTCAAATACTTAAATTTAAACATATGTTTAGTTTACTAAAAGGCAGCAGCAAATGTAAAAAAGGCGACATATCATCATTTCAAGCGCTGTGTACTGGTTTATGTGCGCGGGTAGGCACGGGTAACTTAGCAGGTGTTGCCGTTGCTATATCATTAGGTGGTAGTGGTGCCATTTTTTGGATGTGGGTTATTGCCATATTAGGCATGGCCACAGGCTTTGCCGAAAGTGTATTAGGTCAAGTATATAAAGTGCGCGACAGCCAAGGCGAGTTTAGAGGCGGCCCTGCGTATTATATTCAACAAGGATTAGGCAATCGAGCCTTTGCTATTACCTTTGCACTGTGCTTATTTTTAGGTTACGGCTTTACCTTTAGCGCCATGCAAACCAACACCATTACCGATGCACTTAATTTTGCCTTCGAAATTCCAACCTTTTACTCTGGATTAGTGATCACTGTGTTAGCCGGCTCTATTATTGTGGGTGGTTTTAAAGCAATCGCCCGCTTTGCTGAGCGCGTAGTACCGGTAATGGGCATAGTGTTTGTGCTTGTTGCAGTTATTATTACCTTAATAAACTTCACCCAAGTGCCTGCTATGCTTAAAGATATATTTTTATCAGCATTTGGGCTGCAAGAAGCAGGTGCAGGCGCGATGGGCGCAGCAATAAAAAATGGTATTCAACGTGGCCTTTATTCAAACGAAGCGGGCGCGGGCAGTGTGCCACATGCTTCAGCTAGTGCAAGCCCACTGCCTAATCATCCGGTAACACAGGGCTACATTCAAATGTTAGGGGTGTTTTTCGACACCATAGTATTGTGTAGTTGTACTGCGGTTATTATTTTACTTGCCGATATAGACATAAGCGGCGAAATGGAAGGTATACGTTTAACGCAAAGCGCCATGACCGCTCATTTAGCGCAAGGGGGTGTGTACTTTGTAGCAGCCGCTATTACCTTGTTTGCCTTTACGTCTGTAGTAGCCAACTATGCTTACGCAGAAAGTAACTTGCACTTATTTAAACTCGATAACAAAATGGGTCGTGGTATTTATACTTTGCTTTATTTATCAATGATGTTGTGGGGCGCGTCGGCCACATTAAAGCAAGTATGGGATTTAGCCGATATTGCTTTAGGTTTAATGACAGTGGTTAACGTTATCGCTATTATATTGCTAACCCCAACAATATTAGCGGTTACTCGCGATTATCATACGCAACGCGAAAAAGGCTTAGAGCCCGAATTTAAAGTAAATGATGTAAAAGTACAGGGTAAATGCGAAACCGGCATTTGGGACTAGTTAACGTATATTAAGTCACTTTTAGCATTAATAAACGGTTTTATGGCAGCATAAAATCGTTTTTATTTTTGCATAACTATTCTATTTTTAGCCTGGTTATATACAAAGTAATTAACAAGTATATGCCATTAAATAGAAATAAGCAGCGCAATTAAACACAGATTTTATAGGCTAAATTTTTAGATGATCAACATTTACGCAGGTAAAACTGCTGCAAAAATAATAAACGAACAGGGGTTTAAACCCGAATTATTCAGCTCATTTTTAGGTGCCAGCGGCGGGCCAAAGTGGTTTACCTTGTTTGGTTTAGACAAATATATATTTGGTGAGTTTTTTAAAAACCATAAACAACCGCTTAACTTAATTGGCTCATCGGCCGGGGCATTTCGCTCAGCGTGTTTTGCGCAAAATGATCCGGTTGCAGCAATTGAGCGCTTAGCAACATCGTATTCGCAAACGCGTTATTCTAGTAATAAACCCACTCCTGCGGAAATTACATTAAAAGCCCGCGCACTGCTTGAAGATGTTTTTGGCAATAATGGCGTGGCCGAAATTATAAATAACCCCGTATTTAAAGCACATTTTATAGTGGCAAAATCGAATGGATTTATAGCCAGTGAAAATAAATTATTACAGCTTATGGGGTTATCAAAAAGTTATATGCTTAATCGGGTAAACCGAAAATACTTAGGTTCACAATATCAGCGTTTTATATTTGGTCCAGCAACAAGCGACTTATCAATTACCGACAGCTATAATTTTAAAACACAAAAAATAGCGCTTACCCAAAATAATTTAAAAGATGCCTTACTTGCATCGGGTTCAATACCGTTAGTGATGCAAGGCATTAAAAATATTGCAGGAACACCCGTCGGCATGTATCGCGATGGCGGAATTATTGATTACCACTTTGATTTAAAAATTAACAACCCAGGACTCATTTTATATCCACACTTTAATAGCGACCCAAAAGCAGGGTGGTTTGATAAAAATTTAAAACGTAAAGTCTCACCACTTAATTACGATAACGTTGTGATGATCACGCCATCAAAAGAATTTATAGCAGGCTTACCTTACGGAAAAATTCCAGATAGAAATGATTTTACCGATCTAGATGCCGACACACGCATTAAATATTGGAATACAGTATTTAGTGAAACAGAAAAGTTAGCCGAGGCGTTTGATAAAATGGCAAATAATAAAATATATATAAATTAAAAGGTAATTTAAAATCGAAACTCTAATTAGTAAAGAATTTCTTCCTCTATTAAACTCAGCTATCACAGGAGGTGTTGCGATATTAGCTGTATTGATAACAGGGATCATAAACTTTAAAATAAATAAAAATAATAACGAAACTAAATATGATAAAGAAGCTTTAAACAAAGTATTAGATAAACAGGAAGAAATTATCACTTCTTTAAGTAAGTATGTTAATGACCAACTTATAGAAGCGACCACGCTTATTTTCTTATATGAAGGTAAAATTGATACTAGTAATGCTTTTGAAAGAATAGATACAATAAAAGGAATACATGATTATACTAAAATAAAAACATTGGCTATGATTTACTTAACAAAGGAAGAATTTAAAAAAGTTGAAGAAATTAATGATATAACAATAAAAATATCAGAGTTTCTACCTGATACAGTAGAGTCTAAGCTAGACAAAAAGAAAGTAGAAAATATAAAATCACTTAGAGATGAGTTAGTAAGCTCATCTGATAATTTAGAATGTATAATTTATAATAAATGTAGAAATATTTTAAACTTAGAGTGACATTTTATAATTATAAAGAACGGGAGGTAAGTTTTAATATTATTCATTCAATACGCTATATGAATGAATAATACCAAGGACAGACTCTGAAAACTTATTTGGTTACGGTTATAATTAACACAACCCATAAATTACGGTATGTAGATATTAAAAAGGGGTGAAAACCCCTTGTTTATTAGTATATTAGTTTAGCTTTCCACATTGACAGTTGGTCAATTTTTTCTAGCTCGTTCACATGCTCCCTGCATCATTGCTTGATTTCTATCTGACTTAATTTCGTTATATTCATTAGTCCAAAAGGTGCATATTTCTCTATTAGTTTTACGAGCTGCATCTAGCTGGCGTTCCTTTCTTGACGATTCAGCAAGTTCAGATTTCAATTTTAAAGCTCGTGTTTGAGCACGTATTGATAAAGACTTAGTTTCAATTTCTAACTGTTTTGCATAGGCCAATGCTTTTTGCTCGATAACATATGCACGATAAGCATCTAATGATTCATCAGCTCCCCAAATAGTTAAGCCAGTTAAAGTAAGTGCAAAGTACAGCTTCAAATAATTAATTTCCATTTAGCTTCCAGTCCTTTCAGATATTTCACCAATAATATTAAGTAATTGGTCTTGTAAGTCAGATAAGTAGTTATCTTGTGTTTTGTGGTTTTGCTTAAGAGTTTTATACATGGCTTCAGATTTCCTTGCTGACCATTTATAGCGTTGAACCAACTGAACATCAGAGGGTTTAACCTTACCCCAAGGTGTAGACATTGTATGATCATCCACGGAAATTTTACAGTCAGACCATGCTCCAGTAGCAGGTAAATAACCTCGATAAATAATAGCTGTTAACATTTCTACAGGTTTACTTGCCTTACCTGCTTTAACATATCGCCTTGCTTGCCTTTCACTAACGCCAAGTTCTTTAGCTCCTTTTGCATAGTCATAGCCAAATAAAGAAAGAAACTGTTTGTGAAATTCTGATTTAAACATTGTGATTAATACTCCTTTTTAAAAAATCACAATGCAAAATCGGCATAAGTGTTAAATTTTCGCTCCCCCCCTATTAGTATA